>JAYUUV010000357.1:0-12194 GCA_043754695.1 Planctomycetota bacterium | reverse complement strand
GGCCAGCAGCCGTTCGGCCTGTGGGCCGACGCGGCGGCGCTCAGCCGGAGTCAGGCTGAACAGCGCCGTCTCCGATGCGCTGATCAAGCCGGAGCAGAGGATCAACGCGACGAGCAGCAGCCAGAGCGCGGCGTCGCTCACGGCCGCGGACCTTTGCGTTCCGCGTCATCAACGCCAAGCCGGGAAGGCAGCGCTCGTGCGTCGGGCGGAGCGATCGGCAGGTACACACAAGCCGTGAAGCCCTGCCCGAGCTTCGAACGCAGTTCGACTCGGCCTGCGTGCCGCGCGACCACCTGGTGCAAAATGCCCAGGCCCAGACCTGTGCCCTTGCCGGGAGCCTTGGTCGTGTAGAAAAGGTCCGCCAGCCGCGGCAGTTCCTCCTCGGCCACGCCAGGGCCATCGTCGCGCACTTCGATCAAGAGTTCGGCGCCTTCCTGCGCGAGTCGCACGTCGATGCGGCCGCCGCCCTGTGGATTTTTTGTCTCCAGGGCATCGAGCGCGTTGACCAGCAGGTTCAGGACGGTCTGAGCGAGTTCGTGCGGCTCGCCCTGCAGCTTCGGCAGGCCGGCGAGTCGGCGGCGCACTTCTTCCGGGCCGCCCTGGATTCCGTCGCTGAGGACCATCGCGACATTCTGTCGTTGCGCGCGATGTCGTACGAGGGCCAGCGCATCCTCGACCGGTTCGAGCAGGTTCAACGGAACCGAACTGGCGCTGCGCGGCGTGAAGCGCAACAGCTGGCCCACGGTCTTCTGGATGCGTTCGAGACCCGATTGCAGCAGTCCGAAGTAGCGCACGCGTTTCTCAGCTTCAAGGTCGCCGCGCTGCAGTCGCTCGACGGCGTTCAACAATCCACCGAGCGGGTTGTTGATTTCATGGGCGATGCCCGCCGCCAGTTCCCCCATGGCCGCAAGCCGCCGCTGCGTCATCGCCGCGGCTTCGGCCCTGCGCGCCTGCTCGGTCTGCCGGCGCACCTCGCCCGCAAGATTGGTGTTGAGCGTCTCGACCTGCCCGGTCATGGCGTTGAAACGCCGCACGAGTTCGGAAAGTTCGTCCTGGGCCTCCGTCTCTGCGAGTCGAACCGAGTAGTCGCCCGAGGCGACTTCGCGCGAAGCCTGCGCGAGGCGGCGGACCGGGTCGAGCACGAACCTGCGCAACGCGAGGAACGTGGCGATCGAGATCAGGATCGTCGAGCCCAGGAAAGCCGGCACGAAGTAGGCGGTCACGAGATTGGTCGACAGTGGCGGCGGCTTGAGCCGGAACCAACAGCCGCCCCAGATGCGTCCGCTCACGAAAATCGGAACCGCGCGGCCACCCTCGACGTCGTCGATCGAACGGCCCTCATCAATCGCGCTGCGCAGGGCGTTGAAGACACCCTGCTCATCGGTGTTCGACTCGCGCCGCTGCCGTCCGAGCGGATTGATCGCGATTCCGTTCAGCAGCACACGGCCGTCGGGGGCCGTCAATTGGCGGTCGCAGACGATGG
Source organism: Planctomycetota bacterium (assembly GCA_043754695.1). GTDB lineage: Bacteria > Planctomycetota > UBA1135 > UBA1135 > JADJQU01. The sequence goes on along the minus strand of JAYUUV010000357.1, from coordinate 10,711 downwards.
CGTCGGCGAAGGCCGGCCAGCTCTCCCAGGCGAGTAGTCGGGCGACGTTGAGCCCGACCACGGGATCGACCTGGCGAGCGACCGTGTCCACCAGGTTGCCGCCCACAGAGAGGGCAACCTTCTCGAAAGCACGCGAAATTTCGCTGCGGTCGCGTTCGGCCTGTCGCACCGCGAACCACAAGGCGACAGCTCCGACCGTGACGTTGATCGCCACCAGCCAGAACGCGACGCGCAAACGTAGCGATGATTTCATCGGCGCGGGCGGCCGCACGAAGGGCGCGCGTTCAGCCGGATCCGATCTTGCCCATGATCGAGGTCAGCGGCAAGAAAAGTGCGACGACGATGAATCCCACGACCACGGCCATCACGATCAACAGCGCCGGCTCGACCACCTTGAACAGCGCTTCGATGCGCCGGTCGACCTGCGTTTCATAGGCGTTGGCGACCTTGAGCAACATGCGGTCGAGCTCGCCGGTCGCCTCGCCGACGTCGACCATGTTGACCACCAGGTCGTCGAACATGCCGGTCTCCCCCATCGGCCGCGCGATGCCTTCGCCTTCGCGCACCGTGCGGCGCACGCTTTCGACCGCGTCGGCGACCACGTCGTTGGAAGTCGTGTCGCGCACGATCGCGAGCGCATCGAGGTGCGGCACACCGGACTCGATCAGCGTGCCGAACGTGCGCGAAAAGTTCGCGATCTGGACCTTGGACAACAACGGGCCGAGCAGCGGCACGCGCAAGGTCAGTCCGTGGACGAAGAAGCGGTACTTTCCTGGCGACTTCATCGCGATCAAGTGCAGGAGCAGCAGCGTGATCGGAATGCCGAAGATCAGGTACCAGTACTTGACGCCGATCTCGCTGGCATTGAGCAGCAGGGTCGTGATCGCGGGCAGCTCGGTGTCGAAGCTCTCGAAGATCTCCTTGAACTTCGGGATCACGACCAGGATCGCGGCCGAGACCACGACCGTCGCCACCACGGACACGATCACCGGATAGATCATCGCACCGACGACCTTGGAGCGGATCGCCGCGGATTTCTCGCGGAAGATGGCCAATCTTTCCAGGATCTTGTCCAGCACGCCGGCGACTTCTCCGGCGCGCACCATGCTGGTGTAGAGCCGGTCGAAGCAGCGGTGCTTGGACATCGACTCCGACAGCGGCGTGCCGGCGGCCACGTCCTCGCCGAGTTCGGCGAGCACCAGCTTGAACGGCCCCGCGCGTGTCTGGCCCTCGAGGATCGTCAGCGCCTTGACGATCGGGATTCCGGCTTCCGAAAGCGTCGCGAGCTGCACGGTGAAGTCGGTGACCAGTTCGCGCGGCACGCGTCCGCCCTTCTGCGGGGCGGCACTCGTCGATGCCGTCGGGCCGGCACTCTTCTCGGCCCGGCCGCTCGCCACGGGAGCACTGCGCTGAAGTCTTTTCGCCATGAGTTTGGGTGTGGAACGATAGCGCCCTACAGCGTTTCGCGCAGGACTTCCTCGAGCGTGGTCCGACCGTCCGTGAGCGCCATCAGACCCGCCGAGCGCAGCGAGCGCATGCCCGCGCGCGTGGCCGAGGCGCGGATTTCCGCGGTCGACGCGCCGCTGAGCACCGCGTTGCGGATCGAATCGTCGAAACGCAGCATCTCGAACAGACCGGTGCGGCCGCGATATCCCGTGTGGTGGCAGGCGTCGCAGCCCTTGCCATAGTAGAAAGTCGAGCCGGCGAGGTGGGCCGCGTCCGCGCCGAGTTCGGCCAGCATGGATTCTTCGGCCGGGTAGGAAGCGCGGCAGTTCTCGCAAACCTTGCGCACAAGCCGCTGGGCGATGACGGCTTCGACCGTGGCGGTGATCATGAACGGTTCGACGCCGATGTCGACAAGCCTGGTGACCGCGCTCGGCGCATCGTTGGTGTGCAGAGTCGAGAATACGGTGTGTCCGGTCAGCGAGGCTTCGACGGCAACCGAGGCGGTTTCCGCGTCGCGAATTTCGCCGATCAGGATCTTGTCGGGATCCTGGCGCAGCACGGTGCGCAGGATGCGCGCGTAGCTGACGCCGATGTCGTCGTTGACCGGGATCTGCACGATGCCGTCAATGTCGTATTCGACCGGGTCCTCGGCCGTGATGATCTTGATGTCCGGCGTGTTGGTCTCCTGCAGCATCGCGTACAGGGTCGTGGTCTTGCCCGACCCGGTCGGCCCGGTGATCAGGACAATGCCGTGCGGCAATTTGGTCAGCTCGCGCAGCAGCTCTTCGTCCTCGAGCTTCAGGCCGAGCGCCGCCAGCGACAATTGCACCGCGCTGCGGTCGAGCACGCGCAGCACGCAACTCTCGCCGGAAATTCCAGGGATCGTCGCCACGCGCAGGTCGACCGGCCGGCCGTCGATCGAAAGTTCGATGCGCCCGTCCTGCGGCATGCGCGTCTCGGCGATGTCGAGATCGGCCATGACTTTGATGCGCGCGACCAGCGGCACGGCCAGGTGAATCGGGGGCGATTCGACCTCGTACAGCGCGCCGTCGACGCGATAGCGGATGCGGAAGCGGTCGTCGTAAAGTTCGAAGTGCACGTCCGAGGCGCGGTCCTTGATCGCCTGGTGCAGGATCGAATTCAAAAGGCGCACCACGGGCATGCTCTGCGCCGCGGATTGCACATCGCCTGACTTCGAGGCGTTCGCGGCTTGTTTGATCGCGTCCTGCAGCGAAGCCTCTTCGCCGTAGCAGGAGCGCACGAGTTCGCGGATCTTCTCGCTGTCGCCGACCTTGCCGCGCACGTCCAGGCCGGTGGAAAAACGCAGGTCCTCGAGCACGCTGGTGTTCAACGGATCGGCGATGGCGACGATCAGGGTGCGGCCTTCGACCGACAGCGGCAGCACGCCGAAGGCGTGCGCACTGTTGCCGTCGATCAGCGCGAGCGCCTCGCGCGAGGGCTTGATGCGCGTCAGGTCCACGGTTTCCAGCCCGGCCTGCTCGGCCAGCGCGAGCGCGACGTCCGCGCTCTTGACCGCGCCCATCTCGATCAGGATCTGGCCGATCAGTCCGCCGCGCTTGCGCTGATTGGCCAGCGCTTCCTGGATCTGCGATTCCTTGAGCACTCCGCGCGCCTTGAGGATCTGGCCCAGCGGACGGCGGCCGCTGCCCGCGGGTGCCGGGCTCAAAGGCGTGTCTCCAGGTCGCGCGGATCCTGCGAATTCTCCAGCGCCACCTCGCGCGTGATCGCGCCGCGTTTGCAAAGCTCGAGCAGCGAATCGTCGAGCGTGATCATGCCCATGCGCCGCGAAGTCTGGATCGTCGACGGAATCTTGTTGGTTTCCGCCTTGCGGATCAGGTTCGCGACGGCGGGCGTCATGAGCATGACTTCGAAGGCGGCGACACGGCCCTTGCCATCCTTCTTGGGCATCAAGACCTGGCTGATCACGCCCTGGATCGACACGGAAAGTTGCGCGCGAACCTGCTCTTGCTGGTTGGTCGGATAGGCGTCGATGATGCGATCGACGGTGCGCGCCGAGCCGGTGGTGTGCAGCGTGCCGAAGACAAGGTGGCCGGTCTCAGCGGCGGTGATCGCGGCCGAAATCGTCGCCAGGTCGCGCATTTCGCCCAGCAGGATCACGTCGGGATCCTGGCGCAGCACGCGCCGCATGGCTTCGACGAAGTCGGGCACGTCGCTGCCGACTTCGCGCTGCGTCACCAGGCCCTGCTTGTGCGAGTGGTAGTACTCGATCGGATCCTCGATCGTGACGATGTGCCGGTCCTGGTTCGTGTTGATCCAGTCGATCATCGTCGCCAGCGTAGTGGTCTTGCCCGAGCCGGTCGGGCCGGTGACGAGCACCAGCCCGCGCGGCCGCTTGCACAATTCACGGATCTGCTCGGGCAGGCCGATCTGATCGAAGGTCAACAGCTTGTTCGGGATCAGGCGCATGACGCCGGAATGCCGTCCGCGCTGGCGCATGATGCTGACGCGGAAGCGATTGCCGCTCGAGTGCGCGTAGCCGAAATCGGTCGTGCCGCGCTGCTCGACCTCCAGCCAATGCGCCTCGGGCGTCACCGCCTTGCACAGCGCCAGCGCGGCGGCGTCGGAGAGGATCTCGGACTCGAGGTCGGTCAACGCGCCGTTGATGCGCGCGACCGGCGGACGGCCCGGATTCAAGTGCAGGTCGCTGGCTCCGCGCTCGATGATGCGCGCCATCAGTTGCTGGATGTCCATGGTCATAGGCGCGGGCCTCAGGCTTGATTCGAGTGGGCCGCGACGCTCTCGGCTTTTTCCGCGGAACGCGCCACGCGCAGGATTTCGGTGACGGTGGTGCGGCCCTCGAGCACCTTGCGCGCGCCGTCGACGATCAGCGCGCGCAACTTTCCGGTCGCGACCGCGCTGGCGCGCAACTTGTCGAGGCTGGCGTTGCGGAAAATCATCTCGCGCAAATTTTCATCGAGTTCCAGGACTTCGAAAAGCCCCAGGCGGCCGCGGTAGCCGGTGCCCTCGCAGGCGCGACAGCCCACGGCCTGCCCGATGGATGCCTCACTGTGAACGCGCTCGTCGAGGCCGAGCGCGCGCAGTTCCGGCGCGCTGATCTTGCGCTTGGTGGAACACTCGACGCACAGTCTTCGGACCAGGCGCTGGGCGATGATGCCCTGGATCGCCGCGCTGACCAGGAACGGTTTCACGCCCATGTCGACCAGGCGCGTCAAAGCGCTCGGCGCGTCGTTGGTGTGCAGCGTCGAAAAGACCAGGTGACCGGTCAGCGAAGCCTGCACGGCGATTTCCGCCGTCTCCAGGTCGCGGATTTCGCCGACCAGGATGATGTTGGGCGCGGCGCGCAGCATGGCCTTGAGCACGCGCGCGAACGTCAGACCGATCTTCGTCTGCACCTGCACCTGGTTGAGACCGCTGATGTGGTACTCGACCGGATCCTCGGCGGTAATGATCTTCACGTCGGGTCGATTGAGCTCGCCGAGCGCCGCGTAGAGCGTCGTGGTCTTGCCCGAACCCGTCGGGCCGGTGACCAGCACGATGCCGTTCGGTCGCGCGATCAGGCGCTTGAACCAGCTGTAGTCCTCGCCCTCGAAGCCCAGCTGTTTCAGCGAGACGAGGTTCGAGCTGCGATCGAGCAAGCGCATCACGATCGATTCGCCGTGGGACGAGGGCAGGATCGAACAGCGCACGTCGACCGGTCGGCCCTTCAACTCGAGTTCGATGCGCCCATCCTGCGGCTTGCGCTTTTCGGCGATGTCCATCGAGCCCATGATCTTGAGCCGCGACAGAAGCGGCAGGGCCAGGTGCGGCGGATGGTCGGCGATGTCGCGCAGCATGCCGTCGATGCGAAAGCGCACGCGCACGCGCGAATTCGACGGCTCGATGTGGATGTCCGACGCGCGCACGTTCATGGCGTCGTTGAACATGCGCGTCACCAGGCGCACGATCGGCGCGTCGTCGCCCTCGTCGCCGGAACCGGCTTCGGCGCCCATCGAGCGCGCCACGTCGACTTCGGCGGCTTCGCCGTAGTGCGCCGCGATCGCGTTGCGCAGCGCAGTCGGCGCCGCCAGTGCGCAGCCGACTTCGCCACCGACCTGGAAGGCCAGTTGATCGACGACGATGCGTTTGAGCGGATCGTCGATGGCTACGATCAGCTTGCCCGCGCGCTCGGCCACGGGCAGCACCTGCTGTTCGCGCGCAAACTCGGCCGGGATGCGCTCGAGCAGCGCCGGCAGCACCTTCTTGCCCGTGGAAAGATCGACGAAGGGCAGCCCGCTGCTCTTCGCGACAACCCGATAGAGGCTCGGTTCGTCGAGGAATCCCAGGCGCAGGATCGCCTCTTCCAGTTTGAGCGTCCCACCGCGCTGCAGGGCCTGGGCCTCGCGGAACTGTGCCTGGGACAGCAGGCCTTGGAGCACCAGGAGCTCGCCGAGGGATTGAGACACGCTGCGGGTTTCTAGTCGTCCTGGTGGAGTCGGGGACAGCTCGCAGTCTAGCAGGAGGGGCCACACCGAATGAACACCGCCCGCGGTCGCCTGAGTGGAGACCGCGGGCAGCGAGGTGGTGGCAGAGCGCCGCTTCGCGCGGCGCGTGCGATCAGTTGCCCTTGCCGACCGGTGCCGGAGTCGGCAGCGGCGTCGGCACGGGTGTCGGTGCCACCGGCGCATTCGCGCGGCAGACGCCGGAGAACAACACCGCGACGGTCGGGCGGGCAGGGTGACCGGTTTCAATCATCACTCGGCCCTGGAAGGCCGAGTCCGAACCCGGGGGCATGCCCTTGAGCGTCACGTCGATGTCCATGGTCTTGCCGTCGGCGGAGGGCTTGGCCACCGCCTCGAAGTATTCGGCCCAGCGGAACTCAGGAACCGTATCGCTCTGACCCTTGAAGGCGATCGACTTCGGCTGCGTGAGTTGGAACTTCGGGTCGTAGCAGGAGATCTTCAGGGTGCGCGTCAACTGCTGCCCAGGCCGCACCAGTCCGAAGGAGAGGTACTGGGGCTCGAAGGAAATCAGGCCGCGCACGCGCGCCTGAACCATGACCGAAGCACCGTAGGCGGGTGCCTGGCCATCGGGACCGACCGGCGCGCCGGCGACCAGCTGGTCCGAGCGCAGTTGCACCGGGTAGCCCATGCTGCCTTCGCGGCAATCCGGCCCCATCGTGACCTTGACTTCCCAACGCTCCGCTGCGCCCTCGGCGTCGGCGTTGATCGGCTTGACGTCGACCTTGATCCCCGGAATGACGCCGATCGCATCCTGGCGCAGCTTGAACTTGCCACCGCGCTTGCAAGTGATCGTCGCCGTCTGCTCGCGCGTGTCGGTGGTCGACATTTCGCCGAAGTCGAGCTGTGCGGGCGTCGAGGCGAAGTACGTGTCGACCATCGCCGACAGCCCCAGGGTCACGATCGTGCGCGGATCGTTGCACTGGATATTGATCTTGGACTGCGCCTGATTGTGCTTGTTCTTGGTGTTGAGCTCGGCCTCGATCTGCACCTTCTTGCCGCCTGCGATCTTGTCGCCGTAGGTGTAATTGACGAAACCGCCGTCCGGTCCTTCGACCTTCACGTGGCTGATCGTGCAACCGCAAGAAGGCTTGGCTGAATTGATGATCAGCGGATTCTCGCCGGTGTTCTGCATGTCGAAGGTGTAGCGCGCGATCTCGCCCTCGATCATCGAACCGAAGTCGTGGTCGACGATCGGGCACTCGAGCCGCACCTTGGGATCCGGCGGCGCGATGGGAACATTGGCGTCCTGGGGAGGAACGGCAACCGGCGGCGGAGTCTGCCCGGGCCGAAGGGTGGTCGTTCCATTCGCTCCGCTGGCCGTCACCGGAGCCTGGACGCCTGGCGCAACGACCGGAGTCTGCGTCACGGGCGCCGGAGCCGGAGTCTGGGTGACGGGCGGCGGAATCGGCGTGCTCGTCACGGGAGTTTGCGCCGCGAGGGCAGCCGGGGCGAGCAGGGCCAGGGCGAAGCCCGAACGACGGGCCCAGATGAGGATCGAATTCATGGTGAGTTGGGTCTCCTAGGAAAGAACAGGTAGTGTACGGCGGATTCTGGCCCCGTCCAAAAGTGGCTGGGACAGACTGAACAAGGGACCGCGCACGATACGTGCCGGTTGCATGGAAGTGGGTGCGGCGTACGATCCGCCGGCATGAAGAACCGCTCGGGCTCGTGGGCTGGTCGGCAGGCAGGCGCTCGCGAGTGGAGCGCGCGGGCCGGGATTCCCTGGGCCGCGACCTTGATTGCCTGCAGCCTGCTTTTCCCCGGCGGCTGCTGTCTGGTGCGTCCGCCGGACGCCGAGACGCTTTATGCGGCCGGAAACGGCGGTTTGCGAACGCCCGAAGCAGCCTTCGAGACCTTTCGGGTGGCGTTCGGCTCGGACATGCCCCCGCTCGAATACAGGTGCCTGTCCGAACAGTTTCGCCGCGAGCAGGGCATCTCCTACCAGACCTACCGGGTCGCCCGACAGAAACTGATCGAGGAGAATCCGCTGCTGCCCCTGCTGGCCAAGGCGAAGGTCGTCGAATCGAAGGAATTGAGTGCGAGGAGGCATCGGTTGACTGTGGAGGTGGCCGGTCGACGCTTTGCCGTCGAGCTGGTCCGCCAGGACGAGTTCCAGATCTACAAGGGCGCCGTTTTCCTTGCAGACGGCAGCCTGGATTTCGCCTCAGGGGTCCATGTCAGTGATTCCGGCGCGGGCAAGCAGATCAGCGCCGTAGTCCTCCTGAAGGACGAGGAAATCGAGGGGGTCGACCTCGGCGGCCTGACCAGCTTCCGCATCGAGCAGGTCTGGAAGATCAGTCGCTTCACCGAAGATCCTCCCGCGCCCTGAGGGGGAGCCCGGGCGCCTGAGTCGCATTCGGCACGAAAGAGCCCTCGACCCAGAGCAGGATTTTTGGAATTGGCATACGCTGGCCGACATGGGGGCCATGGATCGATCCCCCTCTCAGCGGGGCCACCGCCGGCGGCATCGCATTGCCCCGGCCGCATCCCCCTCGAGCTTGACCAGGAACGCACGTCGGCCCGCGGCAGCGCGCGTCTTTTCCTTCGAAGAAGGCCGTGCCGACGGACACGCGGGCCTGCGCGACCTGCTGGGCGGCAAGGGCGCGAACCTGGCTGAAATGTGCCGCCTTGGCCTTCCGGTCCCGCCGGGTTTCACGGTCTCTACCGAAGTCTGCACCTGGTTCTTCGAGCACGGCAGGAAGCTGCCGCCGAACCTCGAGCGCGAGGTCCTGGCGGCGCTGGCGCGCGTCGAGAAAAACGTCGGCCGCCGCTTCGCCGATGCGCGCGACCCGCTGCTCGTCTCCGTGCGCTCGGGCGCGCGAGTCTCCATGCCGGGGATGATGGACACCGTCCTCAACCTCGGACTCAACGACTCGACGGTGGCCGGACTTGCCCTGCAATCTGGGAACGAGCGCTTCGCCTGGGATGCGTACCGCCGCTTCGTGCAGATGTACGCCGACGTCGTGCTCGGTGTGCACGCGGCTGACGACCACGACCAAGATCCCTTTCGCGCAAAGCTCGACGATCTGAAGCGCCGGCGCAAAGTTGAACGCGACTGCGATCTTTGCAGCGCTGACTTGCGCGCGCTGGTCAAGGACTACAAACAGATTGTGCTCGCGAAAACAGGGCACGCGTTTCCCGAAGATCCGCACGCGCAGTTGTGGGGTGCGATCCGCGCAGTTTTCGCCTCGTGGATGACCGAACGCGCGGTGGCCTACCGCGCCATGAATGAGATCCCATCTTCGTGGGGCACGGGTGTCAGTGTCGTGGCGATGGTCTTTGGAAATCTCGGCGAGGACTCCGGAACCGGCGTTGCGTTCACGCGCGATCCGTCGAGCGGCGAAAAGCGCTTTTACGGCGAAGTCCTGATGAATGCTCAGGGCGAGGACGTGGTCGCGGGCATCCGCACACCGGAACCGATCGGAAGACTTGCCGCGCACTCGCCGGCGGCGTGGCGCGAACTATTGCGCATCCAGGCGGTGCTCGAACGCCACTACCGCGACATGCAAGATCTCGAGTTCACGGTCGAGCGCGGCAAGCTCTACATCTTGCAGTGCCGCACCGGCAAGCGCACCGGCTTCGCTGCCGTGCGCATCGCCGTCGATCTCGTGCGTGAAGGCGTGATCGACAAGCGCGAGGCCCTGCGCCGAGTGCCGGCCGAGGCGCTGAATCAACTGCTGCAACCGGTGTTCGAAGCGGGCCAAGCCGAAGCCGCCGCGAGCAGCGGACGGCGCATCGCGCACGGTTTGCCGGCCGGCCCCGGCGCCGCCAGCGGCCACCTGGTATTCACCGCAGCGGCTGCGGAAAAAGCCGTGGCACGCGGCGAAACCGTCGTGCTGGTGCGCATCGAGACCAGTCCCGACGATATCAAGGGCATGCAAGCCGCAGCGGGCATCCTCACGGCGCGCGGCGGCATGACCAGCCACGCCGCACTCGTCGGCAGACAGATGGGCAAGGTCTGCGTCGTCGGAGCCGGCATGCTCGAGATCGATTCACGCAAACGCACGCTGTGCTCAGGCGGTCGCAAATTGCGCGAAGGCGACTGGATCAGCCTCGACGGCAATTCCGGCGACGTGTTCGAAGGCCGGCTCGAGACACAACCGTCGGCGATCATGGCCGTATTGAACGGTCCGAAGGGCGCGCGAAAGAACGGCGGCGAGAGCTGGCGCGCGTACGAGCGTCTGATGACCTGGGCCGACGAAGTGCGCCGCTTGCGCGTGCGCGCCAACGCCGACCAGCCCGATCAATGCCGCGTGGCGCTGGCACTTGGCGCGGAAGGCATCGGCCTGTGCCGCACGGAACACATGTTCTTCGGCGAGCAGAAAATCGATTGCGTGCGCGCCATGATCCTGGCCGAGACGACCGCGGATCGCGCGGCGGCGCTGGCGCGCCTTTTGCCGCTGCAGCGCGCCGACTTCGAAGGCATCTTCGAAGAGATGGCCGGTTTTCCGGTGACGATTCGCACGCTCGATCCGCCCTTGCACGAGTTCCTGCCGCACACCGAACCCGAGCAGCGCGCGCTGGCGAAACAATTGGGCCACACCTTCGCCCACGTGCGCGCGCGCATAGCAAGTCTTGCCGAACAGAATCCGATGCTCGGCCACCGCGGCTGTCGCCTCGGCATTTCCTATCCCGAGATCACGGCGATGCAGGCCCGCGCGATTTTCGAAGCGGCGCTTTCCGTGCGCGCGAAGACGCACCGCAGGCCGAAGATCGAAGTCATGATCCCGCTGGTCGGAACCTTGCGCGAATTCGAATTGCAG
>JAYUUV010000356.1:0-8425 GCA_043754695.1 Planctomycetota bacterium | reverse complement strand
CGACGAGCGTGCCGTCGAGGTCGAGCAGAAGCGCGTCGTAGTTGCGAGCCATGGAGTGCCGCGCGAACGCGGGCCGAAGATTCTAGCGTGCCGCGTCCGGCTGCGAAGCTCGAATGCGAACTCGCCATCCGCCGCGGGTTGAGCGCGACGGATGGCGAGTGCTGACGCATCAGGCTCAGGGCAGCTGCAGCTCGACCTTCGCGATTTCGCGCGCGACCACGAGCACTTCGCGAGGTTCGCCCTGAAGATTCTGCTGCGGATCGCCCCCGTCGAAACCTCCAAGCGCTTCCGCATACAACTTCCAGCGCCCCGGGCGCAAAGACTTCAGAGTCACCGTTCCGCCCTGCGCGAATTCGGTCTTCGGCTCGATCTCCTTGCCTGGAGGCGTCGGATCGATGTACTCCGCGTGCACCATGCATGGCCCGGCGGGTTTGCCCGCGATCGGCGCGACTTTCACTTGGATCTGTCCGGCGGCCACGACGACGATATCGACGCCCGCTTTCGTCTGACCGAGGGCCACGCTGACCGGCGCAGACTTGGTACGTTCGCAGTCCTTGGCGTCGACCTGCACTTCGAGGTCCGTATCGTTTTCGACGCCGCGCAGCGAGTAACGTCCGTCCGCATCCGTGCGGGCCTTGGACTGATCGAGTCCTGCCGAGGAATCGAAGATCATGCCCTCGCCGATCGGGCCGCCGATGACGCTCACGATGCGGCGCTCCTCATTGCCGCCCGCGCGCTTGCGCTCGGCCCAAACCTTGGCGCCGGCAACAGGTTTGTTCTCGCCATCGACGACGCGGCCCTCGAGGATCGTGATCGGCAGATCGATGTCGTACTCCAAGCCGCTGTCGTTGATTTCGATCGGATAACGAGTCGCCATCGCGCGTGTCGAGTGGCGCACGCTGAGCTCGTAGCTGCCCGCCTCGATGCGTTCGAAACGGTAGCGGCCGTCGCCGTCGCTCTTGGCCTTCGGACCGCCGCCACCGAAGGGCATGTCTTCCATGCCTTCGAAGGGCGAATCGGCGCCGCGTTTCGTCAAACTCAGCTTGGCGCCCGCGAGCACCGCGCCACCTTCGCGCACGTGGCCCTTCAGCTCCGCGAGCAGCGGCTCATGCAGCACGAGTGCGGCCGTGCCGCCGCGCACGATCTCGACCTCGGCCCAACTCTGATCCGCGTCGTCCATGCCACCGATGGCAAAGCTGAACCCGCCTTCGCTTTCACCGCCGGCATTTTTCGCCGGCCGGAAGCGATGCAGGCCAGGCGCCAGGTTGGCCAGCGTGACTTTGCCCGTGGAATCGGTCGCTGCCCCCTTGCCGCCGCCGAACGGATCACCGAACGGATTGTCGTTCGCGTCAGGTGCACGGTGATCGATGCGCGCGCCTGAAACCGGTACGCCCTGCGCGGAGAGCAGCGTGATCTCGACCGAGCCGCCCTGGTCGAGCGCAACGTTTTGCTCCACATCGCTGTCGGCGGGCATCTCGAACGGCTCGCTGGTGAAGGGCGCGTAACCCTCGCAGGTCACCGTAAGCTTGCCCTTGCGGCCCGGAACGCTGTTGAGCCGCGCAAGGCCCTGCGCATCAGTGCGCGCGCTCTTCGATTGCCCATCATCGAAGCTGACCTCGTCGCTGTTGTCGTCGCTGCTGATCGAACGGCTCACTCGTATGGTGCGCCCAGGAACGGAGTCCGCGCTGACGGCACGCAGTTCCACTTTCGCCTGCTCGATGCCGCCACGCGTGCGGCTGTCCACGACGCGCACGTTGACCGTGGTTGCGCGCTCGAGCTCGAGCACGCCGAGGTCGGTCTGTGCCCCGCGGCTGAGCACGATGTCGGCCATTTTCAGGTTGCGATATCCAGTTCCGGAAATCTCGAGCGTCGCGCGATCGTTCGCGTCGCGCGGCCGCAGGTCGTCGACTTGCACGAGTCCGTTCTCGTAATGGCGCGGCTTCTCCTGGCTAGGATCGAAAAAGGACATCGCCGCGCGCGTGTGGGCGGAGACTTTGAGTTCCTCGATCGGAGCCCTGGTAGCCTTGTCGATGACCTGAAAGCTCAGCACCGAGGCGGGTTGCCACGCGATCAACACGCCGCGATCGCCGCTCTTCGCTTCAACGCGCTCCGAGGCGCTGCGCGGCCAGAAGACGTCCTTTCCGGATTTTACGCGGGCCTGCAATTGGTAGCTGCCCTGGCGCAGACCCTTGACGGCGAAAGAACCATCAGGAGCGAGCTTCGCGCGACGGCGGTTTTCGCCCATCGAGACCTCCTCGGTCCCGATGATGATCATCTCCGAGGGGGCGGCCGCCGGCATGGCCGCCACCGACGCATCGGCTACGGACGCGGGAGGCACGCCGCTGACCCGCCCGGCAATTTCAAAGCCGTCGTCGAGCACGAAGTTAAGGCCGCTGACTCGTTCGCCGGGCCGCTTGGTCGAGCCGCTCTCGGTCTTGTCGGGGTGTTCCTCGCTCGCGATGCTCAGGCGCCAGGGGCCGCTGGCGATTTGATCGATGCGGAACGATCCGTCGGCCGCGCTGGTCGCAAGCGGCGGCGGTCCGCCGTTGCTCTCGTCGCCGACGCCGAAAACCATCATGCCGTCAGGATTGGAGCGCGAGATGCGCGCGCCGCCGACCGCGGCGCCCTTGGAATCGACCACGCGGCCTTCGAGGATCACGCCGGTCTCGAGCGCAACATCGCCGAGGTCGTGGCGCTCGACCGCGGGGATCCCGATGCCTGACTTATTCATCGGCACGAAGCCCGCAGCGCGCACGCTCAGTCGCACGCTACCGGGCTTGATGCCGCCGATCTCGAAGTGGCCGGCGGCGTCGCTCTTCGAGCGGAATTGATCCTTGTTCTTGGCCGCGCTCAGCGCAGCGGCCGCGTCATCGAAATCGGGCATGTCGAAATCCCCGGGCTGCGCGCGCACTTCCGCGCCGACGACGGCCGCGCCGGCGCTGTCGACCAGGCGACCGACAAGCGTCGCCGTCGTCGCGCTCTTTGCGCCGGCGACCGGCGCCGGCGGGGCCACGCTGAGGCTGGTGCGCCCCGCATTGGCGAGTTCGTCCGCGGCTGCCCTGGCCTCTGGCGTCAGCAGCTTCGTGTCGGCTGGCTTGCCCGGGCCTTGCGCCTCTGAAAGTGCCGGCGGCGCAGCCTCGACAGCGACATTCGCGTCGGGTCGACCCAGAACGAAGTACAGGGTGCCTCCCAACGCGAGCAACGCGAGAAGCAAGAGCAGGGCTAGGTTCGGACGCATCGGATCGGATTCCTGGTTCGGGACTCGGGCAAGGATCAGAGGTTACAGAGCGCGCTGGTCCGAAGCCCTTCGGCCCCGGAGTGCACGCAAGAGAGGCCCGCGGATGGGTGCGGCCGGCTGATTCCTACGCGGCCCTGCGGGCCGACGTTGGCGCACTCTGAAAGAATTCGTAGAAAGTACACGGCTCGAACTTCCGAGACCCAGCCTTCACTTGCGCGCCGGCGTCGGTCCATGTTCTGATCGCCCCGGCAGCGGCTGTGGGTTATCCCACCCTGGCTGCGCGTCAAGTCGTCGTCTGTGGCTCTCCCGCAGGAGAGCCGAACGGAGAGAACCATGATCCGTACTGCTCCCGCTCTGCAAGCGTTCCTCCCCCGCCGCGGTCTGCGTTGGATCGCCTGTTGGCTGCTGGCAGCCGTCGCCGCGGCCGGCCTTGTCGGCCCCGCGCACGCCCAGGCACCCAAGGCCTTCGAGAACTTCGAGGACACCGTCGACCTCGGCTTCAAGATCAAGGTGCCCAAGGACTGGAACTTCATTCCGCCTCAGCCTGGCGACACCAACCTGATCGGCAAGTACGACCCCAAGGGCGACAAGGGCATCGACATCAAGGGCCGTTACTGGACCTACCACGTCTGGCTGGTCAAGTTCGATCGGCGCAAGAAGGCCGGCGACGACGCGGCCAAGGGCGCCGAGCACCGGATCGTCACTCCAGGCTACAAGAATGCCGAGGCCTTCATCCGCGGCAACGAGATCGAGGTCTCCGGCAACTGGAAGAAGAACGACAAGGAAGGCGGCCCGCTGCAAATTGCCGGCGTGACGGCGAGTTCGAGTGTCTTCGAACTGACCAGGGACGACACTCCGCTGCGGCTGTATGTCGCTCAGTACAAACTGAGCGACGACCTGGATATCGCGCTGATCGCCAACGGTCCGGGCGACGAGAAGAAGTGGCAGAAGTTCGAAGGCGCGTTCCAGACCATGGGTCGCAGCCTCAAGCGGATCGAACTGGAAAAAATCGGTGTGGCGGAAGCCAAGGCCGGCGACAGCCCGCTGCGCTCGCGCAAGCGTGCCGAGCTCGACGCCCAGGTCAAGAGTCAGCCCGGCTGGAGTCTGTACGAGACGCCCAACTACTTCATCATCTCGAACAATACCGACAAGGAGTTCATCGACGAGATGATGGTGCGCATCGAGGCGATCCGCAAAAGTTACGAGGAGACCTATCCGCCTGAGAAGGTGATCGAATTGCAGAAACTTCGCGACGCGGCGCGAGCCAAGAAAAAAACCGAGGACGAGGCCGCGGGCAAGAAGAGCCCGCCCGAGGGCAGCGAATCTCCCGCCATTGAGGACGACTCCGAGGGCAGCACGAGCGCGAAGGGCGCGAGTTCGCTCGAACAGTCGCGCTGCAGTGTCGTGCGCGTCGTGCAGGACGCGAACCAGTATCACAGCTACGGCGGCCCCGGGGGATCAGCGGGCTATTGGAGTCCCGGTCAGCGCGAACTCGTGATCTACGACGACAAGGCGCAAGGCGGCCGTCGCAACACCTGGGCGACGATGAACCATGAAGCCTTCCACCAGTACATCTTCTACTTCTTCGGGAACCTGTCTCCGCACTCCTGGTACAACGAAGGCACGGGCGACTTCTACGCGGGATACCAGCTGAAAAACGGGCGCTTCGAGTTGAAGCCCTTCGATTGGCGCGTCTCGACGATCAAGGAAGCCTGCCGCCAGCGCGCGAGTGGCAAACAGACGTTCATTCCGCTCAAGGAACTCGTGCGCTACACGCAGGCCGAATACTACGGGAACAACAAGTACGGCCTCGGCGGCGGCGAGAACTACGCCCAGGGCTGGTCGTTCATCTGGTTCCTGCGCACCGGCCCAAAGAACGCGCGCGGCTGGAACAAGGCCTGGACGCCGATCCTCGACAACTACCTGCGCGCGCTCGTCGAGACCGACGATCTCGATCAGGCCGTCGATCAGGCCTTCGCCGGGGTCGATTTCGACGAAATGGAAAAGGCCTGGCTCGACTACACCCTGGCGATCTAGGCCCGCGATGCAAATCACATTCGCGCGCCGTGGCGGGTTCTTGATTCCACTCGCGTTCGCGCTGCTCGCGACACGCGCCTTTGCCGACCGTTTGGTCACGACCGACGGCCGCGTGCTGACCGTCAAGAAGGCGCGCGTCGACGGCGCGGGTTATCGCTTGAGCTTCGAGAACGGCGAAATCCTGCTCAAGGACAAGGCCGCGGTGAAAGCCGTCGAAATCGAAGGCGACATGTCGGACTACGTGCCCAAGGACGAGAGCGAGCGCGCCAACCTCGAAAAGGGCTTCGTCAAATACGCCGGCGCCTGGATGACCAAGCAGGCCTTCGAGAACAAGCTCGCCGAAGAACACGCCAAGACCAAGAAGCGCACCGAGGACATGCAGGCCCACGCCGACTTCGACCACGGCTGGACGAAGGAAACCGCGCACTTCGCGCTGCGCACGAACTCGTCGGCGGAGTTGCTCGACTACTACGGCAACCTGCTGGAGAGCTACTACGGGCTGATGGACGACCGCTTCGGCATCAACCCCAGCCCCTCGCTGCGGCGCACGAAGATGGAGGTCAACATCTACAAGAACCGCAAGGAGTTCACGAAGTACACGAGCATGCCCAACGGCGTCGCGGGCTTTTTCAGCCCCAGCGACAAGACGCTGAATTTCTTTCACGACTACGACGAGCCCGACATCTCGAACTGGGTCAGCTTGCACGAGTGCACGCACTTGCTGACCTTCCTGATCGACCCGCAATACGTCTCGCAAATCTGGGTCAACGAAGGTGTCGCGGACTTCTTCGGCTCGGCCGAGATCGCGGTCGATCCCAAGAAGGCAAAGATTGGGATCGCGCCCGGCAGGCTGCAGACCGACCGCGTGTTGACGGTGCAGCAGGCGATCACGGAAGGCAACGACATCAAGCTCGAGGATCTCTTCAAGATCACGCGCGACGAATTCGAAGCCTTCCAGTACGCGCACGCCTGGTCGTTCGTCTACTTCCTGAATCAGACGCCGAAGTACAAGAAGGGCTTCGATCGTTTCTTCAAGGACCTCTACACGCTGGCCAAGGGCATCAAGTTCGAGGTGGTCAACTACGCCGACTTCGGCGGCGGCACGGGAAAAATGGTGCCGCCCGAAGAAATCCGGCGCGTGTTGCTGCAGTCCCTGGGCGTCAAGGACACTGCGATGCTCGAGAAAGAATGGAAGGACTTCATCAGCAAGGTGCCGATCGAGGGCCCGTCGGCACGCTTCAAGCGCGCTTACTACATGGTCGTCCAGGGCGCGATGTTCAGCGGCGACAAGGATCCCAAGAAACGTCAGGAAGAGACCAAGAAGAACCTGACCTCGGCGATCGCCGACCTCGATGCCGCGATCGCAGGCGGCATCAAGGATCCGCGCGCCTACTACGCGCGTTACAAAGCGCGGATGTTCGTCCCCTTCTTCGGCCAGGACAAGGGCCTCGATCACGCGGCCTGGCAGGAATCGATGAAGAGCGACCTGACGACGGCCATCGAACTGGATCCGTTGAACGCGAGTTTCCGCTTCGCCATGGGCAATCTGCTGGCCGGCGACCGGTTTGCCGACTTCGGGGACGACTCCGAAGCCGGCGGCATCAGTGTCAGCGGGGAAAAGTCGAAGCAGGTGCCCGAAGCCGCGGCTTTGTTGGGCCTGGCGGTTGAACTTGCGCCCGAGAACGAGTCCTATCGTGAACGCTATGCAAAGTACGTCGAGTCGAAGTAGTTTCCTGCTGTTCGCCGGCCTGCTCGCGGGCCTGAGCTCCTCGTGCGCCGGCACGCGTTACCTGGCCGATCCCGTGCTCGAAGTGCGCACCGACGCGGGCCGCGAACTCGGCGTCGCCACCAGCGACGGGATCGTCTTCCTCGGCCGCACGGCGCGCGCGGGCGATGTCGAGATCACCGCCTGGTTCGGCGACGGAGCGAGCACGGAAGTCGCGGTCGTCGAACCGCTCGGCGGCGGCCTGTTCACGGCCGAGACCGAGATCCGTTTGCCCAGCGTGCCGATTTCGTTCGACCTGCCCGCGGCCGGAACACCCGTGACGGTCTTCGGCCGAAACGGACGCGAGTCCTGGGAGGAGATCGTGAACGTGCAAGCCGATCCGCGCGTCGCGGGCTTCCTGCTGCCGTGGATCCAACGCTTCGAGGGCCACCCCGAACTCGTCGGCGCCGGCGTCTTCGTGGTCGACGAAATCGATCCGCGCTTGAAGCGGCTCGTCGGTCTGGTCTCGGGCCGGATCGAACTCACTGCCGCCGACGGAACGAGCGCGGTCTATCTCGCGGTCGTCGGGCCGTCGGAGCTGTGGCGTCTGGTCACCGCGCGGCGCGACAACTCCAAGAAGCGTAAGTGGGTCTATCGCGAAGACATCATGTAGCGTGGTTCACGGCTCGCGCGGGCCGCGTGCCGCTGTCCAGCGCGGCCAAGTTCCATCCGAGCGCCGGCGCGCTTCCCCATCGCGCGTAGAAAGCAGTTTGCGCGTGACGAATATGTAGACCGGCTTGGCGGTCCGCCGCCAGATCAGCGCCGTGCGCGAGCGCTTCAGGCGTGGTTCGCAGGCCAGGTCGAACGTGCTGCCCTGTGGGCCGCGGCCGTCGCGCAAATAACGACGGCGATGTTTTTCGATATGACGCAGGTCTTCGCGCGCCCTCGCCTCGAGCGTGCGCGAGCCTTGTTCGTGCACGCTGGCGAGTTGAAAATCCACCAGGCACGGGCGCCCATCGGAGCCGACGATCACGTTCTGCTCCTTGTGCAGATCGTTGTGGCACACGCCGCGCGCGTGCAGCGCACGCACGAGCAGGGCGAGCTGCTCGAAAAAATCCAGGGCCAGTTCATCGGTGGCGGACAAGGCGACGCCGGGCTGGTACTCGCGCACGAGTTCGTCCTTGGAACACACCAGCAAGTGCGGAACTCCGCCAAGGTCGGCGAGCCGCAGGAGCGCGCGCTTCTCGCGCGCCATCAAGAGCCGGGCCACGAAGCGCGAACAGGGCAGGCTGCTTCCGCAGGCCACGCGCCTGATCGCGAATTGTGTGTCACGCGCTTCGCCGGCGGTGTTCAGCACCCGACTTACGAGCTCGACTCGGCCGAAGACGTCGCGCTTGAGTTCGCGTACGACTTCGAAGTTCACGGCTTCGTCGGCCATTTTCTTG
>JAYUUV010000355.1:0-27493 GCA_043754695.1 Planctomycetota bacterium | reverse complement strand
CGCGGCCGTGCCGCGCCGGGCAGGGCAGGCGCCGTGTAAGAAACGGCGGTGGATTACCGGGGCACCTACGGACAAATGACGAAGTGCACCGCGTCGCTGAGCGTGGTGTTGTTCGGGAAGGGGAAGCCGGGGTCGCGGCCCCACCACTGCGCGTCGACGGTGGTACCCGCCATTTGCAGCATGGCGTGGGGATGGCCTCCGAGCGCGCCCACGGCAAAGGCATTGAAGTCGGCCGAGAAAACGCCGCTGCAGTCGTTGGTGCCCGGATTGCCGCCGGCGTTCACGCCAGGAAGACGTTTGTACGGACCGGCCAGGCAAAGTGTGCCGCCCTGCACGGCTTGCATCAGCTGACCGGTGAGACTGTAGAGCAACATCCCGTTGCGATTGTTGCGCACGTTCGAAGCCTGGATCAGGAAACCGCTGCCGGCGCTCGCGCTTGGGAGTCCGCTCGAAGAAATCGCGGGCAAGCAGCCGACCGAATTCACTTTTGCCGTGCAGTAAATCCCGACCGGTGCGCAGATCGGCGCGACCAGCGCGATCGACTGATCACCGGCGACCGCCAACCCGGCGGCGACCAAACCCGGGGAAAAGGCCGGCGGATTGCATTGTCCGAAACTGTTCTCGCCCCAGGCGACGATGACGCCGTCGCTGCGACGTGCGACGCTGTGCGCCCGGCCGGCCGCGACTTCGATGTAGCTCGCGCCCGCGGGCAGCGCGGGCACGCTGCATTCGCCGTCGAGGTTGCGGCCCCAGGCCAGGATCGAGCCGTCGCTGAGTCGTGCCAGCGAATGATTCTGTCCGGCATCGATTTCGACGCAGGTCAGACCAGGCGGAAGCGACGGCACATTGCACTGTCCGAAATTGTTGTCGCCGAATGCCATCAGAGACCCGTCGTTCAACAGCGCAACCGTATGACGCTCGCCTGCCGCAATTCGGAAGCACTGGCGGCCCGGCGGAAACGCGGGCGCGTTGCATTGACCAAGACTGTTGTCTCCAAAAGCCACGATCGAGCCGTCCTCCAGACAAACCACGCTGTGCGCACCACCGGCGGCCATGTCGATGCAACCGAGGCCGGGTGTGAACACGGGCACGTTGCATTGGCCAAGATCGTTGCGCCCCCAGGCCACGACCGAGTTGTCGCTGAGCCGCGCGAGCACGTGTTGATTTCCAGCGGCCACTTCGAGGCAGCCGACACCGGCTGGAAATGCCGGCACGTTGCACTGGCCAAGTTCATTGCGACCCCAGGCCACCACGGATCCACTGCTGCTGCGAACCAGCGTGAACTCGATCCCAGCGCCGGCTTCGACTGCGCTGGCGAATTGGAAATTTGCCGGCGTGTTGCACTGGCTCTCGTAGTTGCGCCCCCACGCTACGACCGAGCCGTCGCTACGGCGCGCAACCGTGTGGCGCCAGCCCGGGGCGACTTCGACATAAGCAAGACCCGCGGGAAGCGCGGGCACATCGGCTTGGCCCCACAAATTGTCCCCAAATGTGATCAGCGAGCCGTCGCTGAGTCTCGCCGCGGAGAGATAGCCGCCCGCTTCGATGTCGATGAAAGTCACGCCGACGGGAAGCACCGGCACGTTGCACTGGCCGTCGTTGTTGTATCCCCAGGCGAGCAACGAACCGTCGCTCAGGCGTCCCAGCGTGTGGTATTCACCGGCCGCGATCTCGACGAAGGAAAGTCCTGCGGGCAGCGTCGGCACATTGCACTGGCCGTACACGTTCCAGCCCCAGGCGACAACCGAACCGTCACTGCGGCGCGCGACCGTGTGATAGACGCCCGCGGCGATCTCGACGTAGCTCAGACCGGCGGGGAGCGCGGGCACGCTGCACTGCCCGAAGTTGTTGTAGCCAAAGCAGACGACCGAGCCGTCGCTGCGGCGCGCAGCAGTGTGGTACACGCCGACCGCGACTTCGACGAAGCTCACGCCGGGCGGAAGTGTCGGCACGTTGCACTGACCGTAGTTGCCGCTGCCGAAGGCGATCAGCGAACCGTCGCTCGCGCGTGCCACGCTGTGGTACCAGCCCGCGCTGACTTCGACGTAGCTGAGGCCCGGGCCGAGCGCGGGCACGTTGCATTGTCCGTAGCTGTTGTCACCCCAGGCGACCACGCTGCCATTGCCGCGCCGCGCCAGGGTGTGCGAGCCACCGGCCGAGATCTCGACAAAGGCGTCCTGCGATAGCGAACTGTCGAACACCTGCGAGCCCCAGCCGACGATCGATCCCTGCTGTGCTGCCTGCGCCGGCGACGATAGGACGCCGAGCAAGAGGACGACGCCCGCGCCAAAAGCGCGCGGCGTAGAGAGGGTGAAGATCATGTGGCCGGTCATGGCCTCTGCTTCCTGGACTTGCATGCCCAAGTCTTGGCGCAGGGGACAGAATCCGAACTGGATTCGTGGGAAATCCGGTCTGGGCGGTGCCCGGTATTCCCGCTCCGTTCCTCGCGCGCCGACGCCTTCCGCCCTGAGTGCGGGCTGCTCCCGGGTTTCGGGGAAGGGCGATGTTCGAGTCTTGTTCGGAACGGCACATGGAGCACTCGGCGGCGGCGGAAAGGTACATGCGCCGCAAATGTCATTTCACATTCGCCGGCGGGGCGTGCAGGGTAAGCGGCTCCCCACCGAGCATGTCCGAACCCCTCTGGCAACCCCGCGGCGATTTCAGCGCGCGCATTTTGGGCGCCGGCTTCATGCTCGGCGGCGCCGCCGTTTGCGCCTGGCAGATCCTCGGCACGATCGAGGACGCCAAAGCTAGCGCACCGACGCTCACCTACTCGCTCACCCTGATCATGCTCGGCGTGATGTTCGTGGCACTGGGCATGCTGTGGCTCGTGCGCGGTCTCGCCGGATACACCTGGGTGCGCTCGGTGCAGACCGAGCCTCGCGCGCGAAGGATTCTCTCGGTATCCGCCTTTGTGCTCGCCGGTGCCACATGGCTCTTGATGCAGTGGTACCTCGGGCGCATGGGCTACTGAGCATGCGTCCGGCGCAGACCGCGACGATTCCCCTGCGCGACTTCGTACCCTAGGGCATGCCGCGTTTCGAACACGTTCGCCATCGTCCGCCCCAGCTGCTCGCGACGCCGCGCGAGCTGGTCATCGCCTGCGCGCCGATGAAGAGCAACATCAACCTGTCGCACATCGTGCGCAGCGCAGGTTGTTTCGGTGTCGCGCGCGTGATCGGTACCGGCGCGGCGCGGCTCGAAGAGCGCATCGCGCGCGATGGCGCAGACACAGTCGTGCTCGAAGTTCACCGCAGCCTCGGGCCGGTGCTCGACACATTGCGCGCCGAGGGTTATCAGCTGGTCGGCCTCGAGCAGACCACGCACTCCGAACGCCTTTTCGAATTCCAATTCGTCGCGAAGACCGCGCTGATCATCGGCAACGAACGCCTGGGGCTCGAGCCGGAGCTCCTGGCGAAACTGCATCGCGTCGCCGAGATCCCGATGTACGGCCTGCCCCACAGTCTCAACGCGGCCACCTCGGCGGCGGTGGCGATGTACGAGTACTGCAGGCAGTTCAGTGCCCGGTAATCCTGCGGCGTTTATTACCCGGCGCGTGCTTGCCGCGTCCGCGGCGCGGGAACTACGCGCCGGGTAACAAACGCTGCAGGATTACCGGGCACCGAACTCAAGGCACAGCGCGCCGGCGCGGCCGAGTTGGCCGATGAATCCCAGGCGTGGCGTGTCGCGCTGCTCCAGCCAGTGAGTCATCAGCGCGGCATCGCGGCTGTCGTGAAAGGCAAGTTCCGGTTCGTAGCGCGGCGCGTGGGCGAGTAGTTCACTCCAGCGTTTCCTGCGTTCGAGAGAGGCGGCGTGGGCGAAGCACCAGGCACCGGTTCCGTTCGCGCGCGTGCGCAGATGTGCTGCGAGCTGGTCGTCGGACGAGAAACGCGAGACCACCAGCGGAACTGCGCTGCTCGAGTCCTGCGCGGCTTGCAGCAACATCCAGTGCGTGCCCTCGCCGACCTGGACATCCTGCGCGAGGCTCGAACGCTGGCGATGTTCGTCGAGCGGTAATGTGCACTCCTCCACCGCGCCAACCAGCGCCTGCGAGACGATTCGCAGTTCGAGATCGGCGGCTGCAACCAACAGGGCCGCCTGAAATGCATCGCCTCGCTGCGTGAGAAAGAGATTCTGTCCGCACAGGCCGTGATTCCTGCCCACGTGATGACCCGCGGCCGCGCCCAGCGTGTTCACGAAGTGGAACGGCTTGGGCAGCAGATGATCGCGGAAGAGCTGCTCCTTCGCTTGCGTGTTGCTGGCGACCGGTCCGATGCCGGAACTCAGGTAGAGGCCGCAATCGGCCGCCAGAGTCCGTTTCGCCACGCAGGCCGCCGAACCGAGCAGCGCGTAACCGATGAAACGGTCGATGCGCCGGAAGTGCTCGTTGCACACCGTGTTCACGCGTTCGCGCAAGGGCACCAGCTCGTCGCCTTCGTTGACGCGACGCAGTTCATGACTATGGGCGACGATAGCGAGCTTCATCGCGCCTTGTGCAACACCAGTGACGCGTTGCTGCCGCCGAAGCCGAAATAGTTGAGCAGGTAGTGACCGACCGCTGCCTCGCTGGGCGCGCGCTGCGGAACAAGACCGAGTCCGGGATCTGCTTCCTCGAAGCCTGCGCTGCCTGGGAAAAACCCGCGCTCCAGCGCGCTCACCATCAGCACGAGTTCATTGACGCCGCAGGCCCCGAGCGTGTGTCCGAGATACGGCTTGAGCGCGCAGACCGGCGGCGGCGTCGGAAAGACGCGCAGGATGCCGGCCGCTTCGCCTGTGTCGTTCATCGGGCTCGCAGTGCCGTGGCTCTTGATGCCGCGAATTCGTCCGGGCTCGAGACCTGCCTGGCGCAGCGCCGCGGCCTGCACGGCTGCGATCGTGCTGCCGTCGGGATTGGCGGTGGTGACACTGAAGGAATCGCCGTTGCAGGCGCCGGCCACGAGCGTCACGCCGAAAGGGCCCGGATCCGCGGACAAGATCAGCGCGCCGACTCCTTCGCCGAGCACGATTCCGCTGCGGCGTCGATCGAAGGGCCGCACGGCGTCGGCGACGAGTTGCAGACCGCTGAAGCCCGCGAGCGTCGTCTCGTTGGCCAGTTCGACGCCGAGCACCAGGGCGTGGCGATGGATCCCAAGGCGGATCATGCGCGCCGCGATCATCGCCGCATTCGCGCTCGCTGTGCAGGCCGTGTTGAAGGCGTAGCTCTCGCCGCCACAACCAAGCTCCTGCTGGACCAGTTTCGCCAGGTGCTGCAATCCGACCAGCGGCGGCACCGGCCCGTGTGGCTCCTGGCGGCGCAGCGAAGCTCTGTACTGGGCCTCGGAATCGCCGACGGCGAAGGCCGACGAACCCAGGAACAGCGGCAGTGCTTGGAGTTCCGCGCTGCTCAGTTCGGCGGCTGCGATCGCCTCGCGCGCCGCCTCCAGCAGCAACGGATCGAAACGGATCGGATCGAACAGTCGCGTTCCGTCCGGGATGCGGTAGTAACTCATCCCGATCGGCTCGACCAGATCGTCGAGCTGCAGCGTCGAAACGTTGACGGCTCCCGACTCCAGCGCTCGCCCGGCGACTTCGACGCCCCGTCCGAGGGCACACGAAAGCCCCAGGCCCCGGATGTGGATCGGATCCGCCGCACGCATCACGACAGGATGAAATCGGCGAGCGTGTTGATCGAGGTCAGCGCCTTGCGCGTCTTGTTGTTGCCTTCGATGCGCTTGCCGTAGCGGCGCTGCACGGCCATCGAAATCTGCAATGCGTCCAGCGAATCAAAATCCAAGCCGTCCTGGGGTCCCATCAGGATCGCGTCATCGCCGATTTGTTCGGGGGGGAATTCCTTCTGGCATTCCTCGACCAGCAGTTTCTTGAGCTCCGACTTGAGTTGTTCGCGATCCATGGCCGTCCTACTTACCTCGCGCTCGTCCAAGAAAGAAGGCCGCCGCGAGCAACGAGGCCGCGCCGAAGCCGAAGAGTTGCAGCGCTTCCTGACGGACTGCGCCAAGCCCGCCGTTGCGCAGGAAGATGTCGAGGAAACCCTCGAGTCCCCAGGCCATGGGCGAGTACAAGCTGATCTCCTGCATGGTGGTCGGCATGATGAAACGGGGCACCATTATGCCGCCGATCACGGCCAAGAGCAGGTTCGAAACGCCGGTGAAGATGGTTGCCTGCTCGCTGGTCGAAACCACGTTGGCGATCAGGAGTGCGTAGGAGACGGAAGCGAAACTGACCGCCGTGGCCATGACAACGAGTGCGGCCGGCGAGTGCCCCAGGGTCAGCGCGTCTCCGCCGCACAGCGGCACGAGAAAGACGCCGACTGCCAGCATCAGTGCGACCTGGATCAGGTTGATCGCATAGTACGGCAGCAATTTTCCGAGCAGCAGCCAGCGCCGTTCCAATCCCATCGCGCGCAGGCGTCCGAAAGTGCCCTGCTGACGTTCGTGGACCCAGGTCGTCGAGAGCGGAATAGCGATGAAAAACATCGCGAACACGAGCCAGGCGGGCACGCTCTGCTGAACAGCAGTCGGCGTCAGAGCTTCGCCGCCCGAGGCATCCGCGGCGCCGAGGCGCACGAGTTTTTCCGCGGCGTCCAGATTGACGGCCGGAACCTGTGGCGCGCCCTGCGGCGCCGGCGGAAGGCCGCGTTTCATGGCCGCGATGGCCTGCTCGGTGTAGACGCGGCCGACGATGCCGCGCACGGCAGCTTCGAAGAGTTTCAGGGCGGCGGGTTCGACTCCCGGTGCGGCGCAAAGGCGCACGGCCAGCGGGTCAGGTTTGTCGATGCCTGCGCCAAAACCCTCGGGAATCACGATCAAAAAATGGGCTTCGTCGCGCGCGACCTTGGCGCCAAGCTCGCTCTCAACGGCGTCGCCTTCGAGCGCGCGAAAACTCTTTTCGGCGCGAATTTTCGACTCGATCTCGTCGCTGATCTTGTGGACATCCTGGTTCAGCAGGTAGTAGGTCAACGAGGCTCCGCCGTGCGTAGCGAAGCGATCGCGCAGCGCGAGCGACATGACCAGGATGAACATGACCGGCATCGCGAACAGCAAGAGCAGCGCGTGCCAGTCGCGCGTGAGCACGAGCGCTTCCTTCACGACCAGGTGAAAAAGCTGACGCATCGGATCAGTCGCGCAATTGGCGCTTGGTCAAGTGCAGGAACAGTTCTTCGAGATTGCCGTAGCCGTACTTCACGCGTGTGAACGCGAGCTTGCGCTGGGCGAGCAAGGCCATCAAACGCTGGAATTGTTCGGGCGAGCAGTGCTGCATCTGGAGTTGCTGCGCCTTGACCTCGAGGCCGCTGAACTTCGACAGTTCGGCGCGCAGCGACTCGTCCGGGTCTTGCTCGAGACTCACCAGCAGATGACTGCCGCCGTCGCTCGACAACAGTTGTGCGAGCGGCCCCTGCACGAGCAGCCGGCCGTGATCGAGCACGCCGATCTCGTCGCACAGCGACTCGACTTCCTCCATGTAGTGCGTGGTATAGACGACCGTCGTGCCCTGCTGATTGATGCGCCGCACGGCCTCGAGGATGAAGTGTCGCGATTGCGGATCGATGCCGACCGTGGGCTCGTCGAGAAAAAGCAGGCGCGGCTCGTTCAGCATGCCGATGGCGAAATTCAGCCGGCGCTTCATCCCGCCGGAAAAATGTTCGGCCCGCTTGCTGCTCGCCTCGCCCAGACCGGTGATCCCGAGCACGTTGTCGATGCGACCCTGCAGCTTGGCCCGCGGGATGCGCTGCACGCCGGCGAAGAAGCGCAAGTTTTCCAAGACCGACAGGCGCGGGTAGAAGGCGTACTCCTGTGGCACGAGCGAACTCGAGGCCTGGATTTCGCGCAGTTGCGCCGAAAGCTCGCGGCCCCCGATACGGACCTTGTCCCGGGGCGCGGGCAGGATGCCCGACAGGATCGAGACCAGCGTGGTCTTGCCGGATCCGTTGGGGCCTAGCAGCCCGAACAGGGAGCCTTCGCGCACCGCAAGCGAGAACTCGCTCAGGGCGTCCGTGGCACTGCCCGGATAGCGAAAACCAAGCCGGTCGATCTCGATGGCGACCCTGCTCACAAGCAGAGCCTCCGGCGTCGAGCGGGCCTGTACGCACTGGGCCTGGCCGGACTTTGACGGTCGGGGAAGAGTTCTACGAACAAGGGCGGGAAGTCTATTCCTCGCCACCTTCGTGCGGCAAGGCGGGCGGTCCTACGCTGCTAGCCCCCCATTCTGAACCCTGATATCCTGTGCGGTACGCTCAGAGAAGATCACCGACCCCCAAGGTCCGATGCAAGCGCAGGATTTCGCGCCACTGCGTTGCGAGCCAAGCCCGGATGCAGCCTTCCCAGGAAGAGACCCAAGCCCAGCTCGCGACTCGACGCCACCCGACCCAAGGAACTTTCGCCCGCCAAAGTTCCTCGAACCCGCCTGAACCCATGACATCCAAGGAAGAGCTCCACAAGGAACTCAAGGAACTGATCATCAGCTCTTTGGCGCTCGAAGACGTCAAGCCCGCCGACATCGACAGCCAGGCAGCTTTGTTCGGAGAGGGCCTGGGCCTCGATTCCATCGACGCGCTCGAACTGGTCATGGCCCTGCAGCGCAAGTACGGCTTCAAAGCCAGCGAGGCGCCTGGTTTCAGCCGCGAGTGTTTCTCCTCCGTTGACGCCCTGGCGACGTTTGTTTCGGCGCAGCTTCAGCGCGCCTGACCGTCCATGTCGAGCCAAGCAGAGATCTTTCGCGAGGTCGCCTCCACGCTGGCGGAGATGTTCGCGTTCCCCGAGGCGGACATCACGCCGACGACGCGACTGGTCGAGGATCTGGGCCTGGACAGCATCGACGCCATCGACATGGCCGTGCGCCTGGAGAAGCGCGTCGGCTTCGAGTTCAAGGGTCCGGATCTGCGTTCGCTGAAGACCGTGCAGGACCTCGTCGATCTCCTGTGGGCCAATCGCTTCTCGCTCGCGGGCGGTGCACCCGACGGAGCCGCGGCGCGGCGGGAATGAAATGGCTGTTCGTCGCGCTGGCCATCGCCTACCCGCTCTTGGTGTTCGCGGGCCTGCACTGGCTTGACGCGCGAATCCTCGGGCTGTGCGTCGGGGTCTTCGTCGCTGCCCGCCTGATCACATCGCGCGCCAGGATCCTGCGCGAGCGCCGTGCCTTTTTGTTGCCGGCGCTGGCCCTGCTGGCCGTGCTGATCCTGTTCGCGACGCGCTCGAACGATCCGCGTTATCTGTTCTTGCTGCCGGCGCTGATCAACGCCGTGCTGCTGATCACTTTCGCCGCGAGCCTGTGGAGAGCAACGCCGATCGTCGAGACCTTCGCGCGCCTGCAGGCCGGCGAATTGTCGCCCGGGGAAGTTGTCTACTGCCGCAGTGTGACCAAGGTTTGGTGCGGCTTCTTCGTGCTGAATTGCGCGGCGATCGTCGGGCTCGCACTCGAGGGCACGCCGGCGCAGTGGGCGCTGTTCACGGGCCTGATTTCCTATTTGCTGGTCGGAGTCTTGTTCAGTGCGGAGTACGTCTACCGTCACTACCGCTTCCGCCGTTACATCGGCGCGCCGACGGATGCCCTGCTGCGGCGATTCTTCCCGCCGCGCGAGACGAGCAGAGGCCGGCCGTGAGGACGCTGGCTCGTTGGTTGATCGACCAAGGGACGCCGCGGCCGTTGTGCAGCCGCGGCGGCGAAATTGTCGCCAGCGACAGCTTCGTGCGCGACGTCACGGCGCTCGCCGTAGCGCTCGAGCAGCGCGGCAGCGGCCGCTGGATCCTGTGCACCGAAAGTGCCTACGCGTGCGCGGTCGGTTTGCTGGCGCTGTGGCAGTCGGGATCAATCGCCGTGATGGCACCCAACCTCGAAGCCGGCAGCTTGCGCGAACTAGCCGACGGCGCGCGCGGCCTGCTCGTCGATCGCGAGCTGCCGAACATCGGCCTGGAGTCGCTGGCGTTGCTGGGTCACGCTTGCGCGTCGCAGCGCACCTGGCGCGAGCTCGATTCAACGCAGCTCGCTGTCGAACTGTGCACTTCGGGCTCGACCGGCGCACGCAAGGTCGTGCCGAAAACGCTGCTGCAGCTGGAGGCGGAGATCGCGGCTCTGGAAGGCGAGTTCGGCGGCGCCTGCCGCGACACGCGCGCGATCGGGACCGTTTCGTTCCAGCACATCTACGGCCTTTTGTTCCGCGTGCTCTGGCCGCTGTGCGCGGGCCGCGTCTTCTGCGACGCTTCGATCGTCGACCCGGCCGACCTCGCGCGGCAGATGGAGCAGCAAGGTCGCGCGGTGCTGATCAGCTCGCCGGCGCACTTGAAACGGCTGCCGGAACTGCTCGAACTCTCGCGCCTCCGCGCCAATTGCGTGGAAGTGTTTTCATCGGGCGGAGCACTCGACGCTGCGACCGCGCTGTGCTTCGAACAGCGACTAGGTTTTGCGCCGCTCGAAGTCCTCGGTTCGACGGAGACCGGCGGGATCGCCTGGCGGCGCCAGGCGGCTGGAGCGGCCGGCGATTGGACAGCCTTCCCCGGCGTGCGGGTCGAAGTTCGCGATGGATTGCTGCACGTGCACTCCACGCCTGCGGGAACTTCGGGCGGCGTGACCACCGGCGACGCATGCCGGATCGTAGGCGAGGGTCGTTTCCAACTGCTCGGCCGCGCCGATCGCATCGTGAAGCTCTTCGACGAGCGCGTTTCGCTGGTCGAACTCGAAACACGCCTGTGCGCGCATCCACTGGTGAAGGCTGCCGCTGCGTTGACGCTGGAGCGCAATGCAACGCCGCGCATCGCCGCGCTGATCGTGCTTTCGAACGCGGGCGAAATTCTGCTGCGCGAACAGGGCAAAGCCGGCCTGATCGCCGCGCTTCAGACACATTTGCGCGACTTCTTCCGAGCCACGGCCTTGCCGCGCGCGTGGCGTTTCGTCGAGCGCCTGCCCGAGGACGCGCAGGGCAAGCTCAGCGTCCAGTCGCTCGCAGCATTGTTCGCCGAGAGTTCGCTGATTCGCTCGGCGAGGTTGGTCGAACGCAGCGCCGCGAACGAACGCGAGTTCGAACTCGAACTCGAAGTGCCACAAGAGCTGTGTTTCCTGCGCGGCCATTTCGAAAACATGCCCGTCGTGCCAGGCGTCGTGCAGTTGCAGTGGGTGATCGAATGGGCCGCAGAGTGGCTTGGGGAAACGCCCCGCGTGCGCGGCGTCGAAGCCTTGAAATTCAAGCAGATCCTCGTTGGCGGCACGCGTTTTCGCCTGCGCCTCGAGCGCACGAACGATCTCCGGAAACTGCGCTTCAAACTTTGGAATGAACGTGGCGAGTTCTCTTCCGGCCGCGTGCTGGCCGAATTTGGGGGCGTGTGATGTTCCGTCCGGCCGCGCTGATCGGCATCTACAATCACGGCGGCACGATCGCCGAGGTGGTCCGCCCGCTCTGCGCGCAGGCTTTGCCGGTGCTCGTGGTCGACGACGGCAGCGACGCAGAAACACACGAAAAGCTGGCCGAATTGCAGCGACTTTTCCCTGACGTGCGTGTCGAACACCTGGCCGTCAACGCCGGCAAAGGCGCGGCCTTGATCCGCGGTTTCGAAATCCTCGAGCGCGAGGGCTTTTCGCACGCGCTGGTGCTCGACGCCGACGGCCAGCACGACACGAACGACGCCGCGATTTTCATCGAAGCCGCGCGGCGCGAGCCGCAAGCCCTGATTCTCGGCCGGCCGATTTTCGACGAAAGCGCTCCGAAAGCGCGGCTCTATGGCCGGCGCATCTCGCAGTTCTGGGTGCACATCGAGACCTTGTCGTTTTCGATCGCCGATCCATTGTGCGGCTATCGCTGCTATCCGCTGCGCGCCACGAACGAAGTGCTGCGCTCCTACGCGCCGCGCACGCGCATGGATTTTGATCCGGAGATCGCCGTCCGGCTCGCATGGCACGGCGCAGCGATGGTCAACGTACCGACAAAGGTGCACTACCCGCGCGCGGGTATCTCGCACTTCAAGATGGGCAGCGACAACCTGCGCATCAGCTGGATGCACACGCGGCTTTTCTTCGGCATGCTCGCGCGCCTGCCCGCGTTGCTGTTCTCGCGCGGCAGGCGCGCGCAGAGGTCGGGCACGTGAGTTGGAACAAGACCGCGGAACGCGGCTCCGTGCTCGGCATGCGTTTCGTCATGCTGTGCCTGCGGATGTTCGGCATTCCGGTCGCGCGTTTCGTGTCCGAGTTTCCGATCTGCTATTACTTCCTGTTGAGCGCAAAGGCGCGGCGCGCATCGCGGACCTATCTGCGGCGCGTGGCTGCCTTCCCTGAAGGTCTGCGCGCGCTCGGCAAGCAGCCCGACGCCTGGATGGTCTTGCAGCACTTTCGCTCCTTCGGCCACAGCCTGGTCGATCGCGCCGCGTTCTGGAGCGGGCTGGGCGGTCGTTTGCACGTGGACTTCCCGATGCGGCCCAGGTTGCTCGCGTTGCGCGAACAGAAGCGCGGCGCGCTGCTGCTCGGCGCGCACTTGGGCAGCATCGATGTCCTGCGCGCGCTGGCGACGTCGACGAGTGCTCCGGTGAACTTCTTGATGTTTCGCCACCAAGCCCAAAAGTTCAACGCCGTCCTGCGCTCGATCGACAACAGCCAGGAAATGATGCGCGCCATCGCTATCGATCCAGGCTCGATCAGCTTCGTCATCGAACTGCAGGCGGCCATCGCGCGCGGCGAATTGGTGGCGATCCTGGGGGACCGCGCCGACCTGGCCAGCGAAAAGCGCACGGCCCGCGCGACCTTCCTTGGCGCGCAGGCGTCCTTTCCGCTCGGGCCCTTGTGGATCGCGCACCTGCTGGAATGTCCCGTGTTCCTGCTGTTTGCCCTGAAACGCGGCCCGGATTCCTACGAGATCTGCCTCGAACCGTTTGCCGAGCGTATCCTGCTCGATCGCAAGCGACGCGATCTCGACCTCCAGGCATGGCTCGAACGCTATGTTCGGAGGCTCGAAGCGCACTGCCTTGCCATGCCCCTGCAGTGGTTCAATTTCTACGATTTCTGGCCGGCCGAGAAGGCGAGCGCGAGAGCCGCGGCTGGCGGCGCCGTGCCGGGCTCTGGGCCCACGGTGATGCAAGAGAACAGTTCGGGGCGAACCTGAGATGAGCAAGGCAGCCTCGAGTTCCGTCGGCGTCGGTGAACGCGATCTCACGATCGAGGACGTCGTGCTTCTGTCGAAGGGCCGCGCGCGCATCGCGCTGCCGAAGAGTGCGCACTGGCGCCGGCGCATCGAGGACGGATTCGCGCTGATCGAGCGGCGCATCGAAGCCGGCGCGGTCGTCTACGGCGTGAACACAGGCTACGGCGATTCGTGCAAGCGCGCGGTTCCGCCACATCTGATCCGCGAGTTGCCGCTGAACCTGACGCGCTACCACGGCTGCGGCATGGGTGAGGAGTTTTCGCCGGAGACGACCGCGGCGATCTTGACCGCGCGCATCGCGTCGCTGGCGCGCGGATTTTCCGGCGTGCGCGTCGTTCTGCTCGAACGCTTGTGCGCGCTGCTCAACGAGCGCGTGCTGCCCTTGATCCCACAGGAAGGTTCCGTGGGCGCGAGCGGCGACCTGACGCCTTTGTCTTATGTCGCGGCGGTGCTGGTGGGCGAACGCGAAGTGCTCTTCCGCTCGCAGCGCATGGCCGCAGTGGAGGCGCTGGCGCTCGCGCACATCGAACCGATTTCGCTCGCGCCCAAGGAAGCGCTGGCGATCATGAACGGCACGGCGGCGATGACAGGCCTTGCCTGCCTCGCCTTCGCGCGCGCGGAACATCTGCTGGAACTTTCGAGCCGCATCAGCGCGATGGCGGTGCTGGCCCTGCGCGGCAACCCGGCGCACTTCGACGAGCGGCTTTTCCAGCTGAAACCCCATCCCGGGCAGATGCGTGCCGCGGCTGTGATCCGCGATTCCCTGGGCGACGCGCGCTGGGCGCGCAAGGACGCCGCCGATCCGATCCAGGATCCGTATTCGCTGCGCTGCGCGCCGCATGTGCTGGGTGTGCTCGGCGACACGCTGCCGTGGATCCGCACGCTGGTCGAGTGCGAACTCAACAGCGCCAACGACAATCCACTGCTCGATCCCGAGCAGGATCTGGTCCTGCACGGCGGGCATTTCTACGGCGGGCACATCGCGATCGCGATGGACACGCTGAAGACCGCGGTCGCCAACATCGCCGATCTGCTCGATCGGCAGTTCGCGCTGCTCGTCGACGTGCGCACCAACCGTGGACTTTCGGCGAATCTTTCCAGCGCGCCTGTCGAGCGCGCCAGCGTCAATCACGGGCTCAAGGCGGTGCAGATCGCCAGCTCCGCCTGGACTGCCGAGGCGCTGAAGTTGTGCATGCCCGCGAGCGTTTTTTCGCGCTCGACGGAATGCCACAACCAGGACAAGGTCAGCATGGGCACGATCTCGGCGCGCGATGCGGTGCGCGTCCTGGAACTGACGGAGCAAGTGACCGCGGCAATGTTGCTCGCGGTCGTCGAAGGGCTCGGCCAACGGCTGCAAAGCGGCGAACTGGAGCGCGCCTCGCTCAGCCCCGAGGTCGAAGCGCTCTTCTCGAGCGTGCGCGAGGATTTCTCGCCGCTGGTCGAAGACCGGCCGCTCGACGGAACGTTGCGCCGGATCATGGAACGTATCCACGCCTGCGACTTCGCGCTCGCCGCGCCGGCAAAAGCCGATCACGTCGTGCCTGCCAGGAAGGGCGCGCCGTGAACTTCGCCGCGCAGATCGCGGGACTTGTCCTGTGCGCAATGCTCGGATTTGCACAGACCGACGAACGTCCGGCGGTCCTGGCCCATCCGCTCGACGTCGAACATCCGCCGGCGGCCTTCGTGTCGGTCAACAAGGCATTGCGCGAAACGAATTGCATCCGCGCCGACTTCGCCGAGGAGAAGAAGATCAAGGTCCTCAAGCGGCCGCTCGTCTCCTCGGGAAACTTGATTTTCTGCGGGAAAATGGGCCTGTATCGCGCCTTGAAGACGCCCTTCGTCCAAGAACTCTTGGTGCGGCCCGAGGGCATCGCGCAGCGCGACCCGGCGGGCAAGGTCGAAAAGGTCGAAGTCGACAAACAACCGCTGGCCAAGGGCTTCATAGACGCCTTTTTGCTGGTCTTTTCAGGCGACGACAAGGCACTCGGCGCGCAGTTCGAGCTCTACTTCGACGGCAACGAAGCGGCCTGGAGCATGGGCTTCGTGCCGAAGAAAAAACCGCTCTCGAAATTCATCGCCAGCATGGTCGTGAGCGGCAAGCGGAACGTGCTTGCGACGCTCGAGGTGATCGAGGTCAACGGGGACCGGACTTTCACGCGCTTCGAAAACGTGGTCACGGACAAAGAGCTCAGCCCCGATGAACGCAAGCGCTGCTTCGTCTGGGACTGAGGCCGCAGGCTCGCCGCAACGGGATCGTCGCGCGGCGCTTTGGGCGCTGTGCGTGCTGGTCATCGCAGGCTGGCTCGGGTTCCTCTGGTCGCGCGGGCTGAAGCTCGAGACCAGTGTGCTGGCGATGCTGCCGCCTTCCGAGCAGGATCCCGCGCTGCACGAATTGACGCAGCAACTTTCCGGACGTGGGGCACGAACTGTCGTGCTCCTGGTCGGTCACGCGGAGCGGGAAAAGTCCCTCGCCGCCGCGGCTTTCGCGGAAGCGGCGTTGCGCGATTCTCACGCGTTTTCTGGCGTGAAAGGCTCGTTCGACACGCAGACCGAGCGCGCGTTTTTCGAGCTGTACTTCCCCCACCGCTATGAAATGCTCTCCGCGCGACTGCGCGCGGAACTTGAAAAAGGCGGCGGCGGCGATGAACTCGTGCTGCGCGTGCGCAGTCTGCTGCAGAGCCCGGCCTCCTCGCTGTATACCGGTCTGCTCGAGCGCGATCCGCTGCTTTTGTATCCCGATTGCCTGCAAGGCTGGGCTGCTACCAGTATCGGTGTCACGGCCTCCGACGGTTTCCTGCTGCTGGAGAAGGACGGCGCGACCTATGCGCTGCTCAGCGCGGAGACCGCCGCCGATCCTTTCGATGCCAATGGCCAGCGTGCTTCCATCGATGCGATCGAAAGCCTGCGCCTGACGATCGGCGAAAACTTCGCCGGCTCGAGCCTGTTGTACTCCGGCGTGCCGCGTTTTGCGGCGCACACGCGCGAAGCGATGCAGTCGGACATCATGATCATCGGCACGGGCTCGATGCTCGGGACTGCGCTGTGCATCCTGCTGGCGTTTTTCTCGCTGCGGCCGTTCCTCATGTCGTTCTTGCCCGTCGCGGTCGGCACGGCGACGGCCATGCTGGCGACGTTGTTGATCTTCGAGCGCGTGCACTTCCTGACGCTGGTCTTCGGCACGAGCTTGACCGGTCTTGGCGTCGACTACGCGCTGCACTATTTCTGCGCACACCGCCTCGCCGGCAGGGATTGGAACGCGCGGCGCAGCATGCGCGAGATCCTGCCGGGCATCACGCTCGGCGTGCTGACCAGCGTGCTGGGCTTTTCGGGCCTGTATTTCACGCCTTTTCCGGTGTTGCGGCAGTTCGCGCTGTTTTCGTCGGTCGGCCTGATCGGTGCGTGGGCAACAGTCGTGTGTTGGTTTCCGCCGCTGCTCAAAGCCCCTCATCGCCGCAGCGCGCCGCCTTGGTTGCACGGGCAATGCGCGCGCTTCCTCGAGTTGTGGAGCAGGCTGCGTGCGCGACGTTGGGCAAAGGTCGTGCTCGCGGGATTGTGCCTTGCCGCGCTCGCGTCGCCTTTTTTTCTCAGCTTCGAGGACGACGTACGCCGCTTTCAATCGGCGCCGGCCCAGCTGCTCGCGGAGGACGCGCGCGTGCGCGAGATCGCCGGACGCGCGGACGACAGCCGTTTCGTGCTAGTCGAGGGCGCGAATGAGCAGGAGACCCTCGAACGGCTCGAGAATGCGTCGGCCATCGTGCGCGGCGCGATCGACGACAAGCTGCTCGACAACAGTCGCGATCTTGCACTGTTCCTGCCCAGCCGCTCGCGTCAGCTGAAGGACCATGCTCTGCTCGCGGAAAAGCTGCTGCCGAACTTCGCTGCGCTGAAGGCTGCGCTCGACGACATCGGTTTCGATCCCGCGGTGATCGAAGAGCTTCATCGACAACTGGCGACGGAGCCGTCGGATCTTCTCGACGTCGAGAAGTGGCTCGCAAGCCCCGCGTCGGAACTGCTGCGGCCCCTGTGGCTCGGTGCCTCGGCGCGCGGCTTCGGCACGCTGGTCATGCTGGGTGGTGTGCGCGACGGTACTGCGCTGGAGCAACGGCTCGCGGGTGCGGCCGGCGTGCACTACGTCGATCGCGTGCGCGACATGTCCAAGCTGGTCGAGCGCTATCGCGTCGACACGACACGCCTTGTCGTCGTGGCCTACATTGGCGTGCTCTTGGCGCTGATGCTTCGCTTTGGAGCGCGCAATGGCGTGCAGGTCATGTTGCCGTCCCTGCTGTCAGCCGGATTGACGCTCGCCTGCCTGGTCGCGTCGGGAACCAGCCTCAATCTCTTCCACCTGCTCGGGCTCCTGCTCGTACTGGGTCTGGCGGTTGACTACGGCGTGATCTTCGCTGAATATGGCACTTCGGAGGCGACAGCGCTGTTCGCGGTGTTGCTGTCCGTGCTCACCACTGTCATCGCCTTCGGTCTGATGGTGACGAGCAGTGCTCCGCCGCTGCGTGCGCTCGGCGCGAGCGTCAGTCTCGGCATCGTCCTG
Source organism: Planctomycetota bacterium (assembly GCA_043754695.1). Lineage (GTDB taxonomy): Bacteria > Planctomycetota > UBA1135 > UBA1135 > JADJQU01. The sequence goes on along the minus strand of JAYUUV010000355.1, from coordinate 9,833 downwards.
GCGCTCGTCTTCTCACCCCTCTCCTGCCTCAGCTCCAAGTCGCGCGATCACAACGCGAGCCCGACGTGACGCCGCTACGATCTTTCTGCCGCAAGACGACGGCGCGCACGCGTCGCAGGCTGGGCGCGCTGTCGCTGGCCGCAGCAATCTTGCTCGCGGGTTGCCGAGCGCCCGGCCTGCAGGTCACCGGGATTGCGATCGCGAAGGACGCAACCTTCGACCTCATGTCTCCCGCTTCGTTGAAGCAGTCGATCTCGTTGGAGCAGATCGTCGAAGCGAAGTACGGCGACAAGTCGTACACGTTTCATTGTCTGCTCGAAGTCGACGAGAAGCATCTGGTGCTGGTCGGCATGACGCCGTTCAACACGCGCGCGTTCACGTTGACGTTGACGGACGAGTCCTTCACGCTGGACGTCGCTCCGGGCGCGCAGTTGCCGGCGGAGCCGTCGCGGATTCTGGCGGATCTGCAGCTCGCGCTGTGGCCGGCGCCGGAGGTGCGCGGGCTCGAATGCTCGGAGCTGGACGACGATTGCGGGTTCGGTGGGCTGGACAAGTTTCGTTTTTTCAAACGTGGTGAGGACCTCGTCATCCAAGTTTGGTATGCGGATCCGAAAAGTGGTCTGCCATGGGCCGGCGAGATGCAATTCTTGCACCTCGAGCAGGACTACTCGCTCGACATAAGAACCGTCCGCGTGGAGAGACTCGCGCCATGACGACCCCCGGATCCGAACGCAGAGCTGAGCCGGTTGTCTGGACACTCGACGATGTCCTGCCGCAGAAGCCGCCGATGGTGCTGCTCGACGCGATCGTCGCGCACGATGCGGACTCGACCACCTGCTCGGTGCGCATCGACCCGGCGTCGTTCTTCGCGACAGCGGACGGTTCGATTCCCAGTTGGGTCGCGCTGGAATTCATGGCGCAGTGCGCGGCCGCACATTCCGGCATCTGCGAGCGCGACAAGGGTAATCCCATTCGACTGGGGTTCCTGCTGGGTTCGCGGCGGCTCGCGTTGCACGTGCCGTCGTTCCTTGCGGGACAGGAATTGATCGTCAACGTGCACGTCACCTGGGACGACGGCGAGCTGGCCAGCTTCGAGTGCAACGTGCGCGACTTGAAGAGCGACGCCTTGCTCGCCGATTGCGAACTCTCGGCCTACAGTCCGCACAACATCCAAGACCTGCTGGAGAAACAAAGTTCATGAGCCTTCGCGCACTCGTCACGGGCTCGAGCCGTGGGATCGGCCGTGCCATCGCGCTGGATCTGCTCAGCAGTGGCTACGAAGTCACGCTTCATTCTCGGGGAGACTCCGACGCTGCGCGGGAAACTCGGCGCCAGATCGAAGCTCGCGGACTCTACGAAGGCAAAGTTCGTTCGGTGTATTTCGACATCGCGGATCGCGAAGCGTGCCAACGCATTCTCGAGGAAGATCTGCGCGTGAACGGTCCTTACTGGGCCGTCGTGTGCAACGCAGGAGTGGTCGACGACGCGCCGTTTCCGGCGCTCACGGGCGAAGCTTGGGACCGCGTCGTGCACACGAACCTCGACGGCTTCTACAACGTGCTGCGTCCACTGGTGATGCCGATGGTGCAGATGCGCAAGGGTGGCCGCATCGTGACGTTGTCCTCGATCTCCGGCATCAGTGGAAACCGCGGCCAGGTCAACTACAGCGCGTCGAAGGCCGGAATCATCGGCGCGACGAAAGCGCTCGCGCAGGAGCTCGCCAAACGCTCGATCACGGTCAACTGCGTCGCTCCGGGCCTGATCGAAACCGACATGACGGCCGAGCTGCCGAAGGATCTTGTGCTCGAGCGCATACCCATGCGCCGCTTCGGCAAACCCGAAGAGGTCGCCGGCGTGGTCGGCTTCCTGATTTCCGACGAAGCTTCGTACGTAACCGGCCAAGTGATCTCGGTCAACGGAGGCATGTTGTGAAACGCCGCGTCGTTGTCACCGGAATGGCGGGGCTCTGCCCGCTCGGCAACGATTGGTCGAGCGTGAAGCAAAGTCTCCTGGCCAACAAATCCGGAATCACGGTGCAACCTGATTGGGAACAATTTCGCGGCCTGCACACGCGACTTGGCGGCGCGGTCAAGGACTTCGTCCTGCCGCCTGAATATCCGCGCAAGAAAATTCGCGGCATGGGCCGTGTGGCGCAACTTTCCGCGCGCGCCAGCGAACTTGCGCTGCGCGACGCGCGACTTTTCGATCATCCCGCGCTGCACGACGGAACGACGGGCGTTTCCTACGGCTCGACCTCGGGCAGTCCGCCGGCGATCGAGGTCTACGCGCGCAACATCATGCAAGAGCGCTCGCTCAAGGGCATTTCGCCCAACGACTACATCCAATTGATGAGTCACACCACCGCCGCGAACCTCGGACAGTTCTTCGAGATCCGCGGCCGCATCATGCCGACCTGCAGCGCCTGCACGTCGGGCAGCCAAGGCATCGGCTACGGTCTCGAAGCGATCCAGAGCGGCGTGCAGGAATGCATGGTCACGGGTGGCGCCGAGGAACTGCACGTGGTCAACGCCGCAGTCTTCGACATCATGTTCGCGACGTCGACGAAAAACGAGACACCGACCTGCACGCCGCGGCCTTTCGACGTGGCGCGCGACGGGCTGGTCGTGTCCGAGGGTGCCGGCACGCTGGTGCTCGAAGCGCTGGAGCACGCGCAGCAGCGCGGCGCGCCGGTCCACGCGGAACTCGTCGGCTTCGCCACGAACTGCGATGGCGAGCACATGACCCACCCCGGTGTCGACGGCATGGAAAAGGTCATGCGCAACGCGCTGCGCGATGCGGCGCTCGGGCCGGGGAGCATCGACTACGTCAATGCCCACGGCACCGGCACCGAACACGGCGACATCGCCGAGAGCCAGGCGACGGCGCGCGTCTTCGGCAAGCGCGTGGCGTTCAGCACACTCAAGGGCGCGATGGGACATACCTTGGGCGCGTGTGGCGCGCTCGAAGCCTGGATCACGATTCAAATGATGAACGAGGGCTGGGTCGCGCCGACTTTGAACTTGGAAGACATCGATCCGCGCTGCGGCGAGCTCGACTATGTGCGCGGCGATTGCCGCAGCCTCGACATGAAATACGTCATGAGCAATAACTTCGCCTTCGGCGGTGTCAACACCTCGCTGATCTTCAAACGCTGGGAGAACGCGTGAGCACTTTGTCGATCGAGACCGACGTCGCGGTCATCGGCGCGGGTCCCGGCGGCTCGAGTGTCGCGGGATTTCTGCGCCAGGCCGGCCATCGCGTGGTCGTGTTCGAGAAGGACGTTTTCCCGCGCTTCCACATCGGCGAGTCGCTCTTGCCGATGAGCATTCCGCCGCTGCTCGAACTTGGGCTCGATCTGTCGAACGAACACTTCGCGCTGCGCAAACCCGGCGCGCTGTTCCTCGATGAAGGTTCTTCTGACAGCCTGCGCATCAACTTCGCGCACGCGCTCGAGGGCAGCTTTCCCTATGCCTATCAGGTCGAGCGCCAGCACTTCGATCACGCGGTCGCCAAGCGCGCCGAGGAACTGGGCGCACAAATGCGCTACTCGACCACCGTCGATGCCTGGAAGGAAACGACGGACGGCGTCGAACTCTCCGGCGACTTCGGCACCTGCCGCGCGAAGTTTTTCATCGACGCGTCGGGTCAGCAGGCGCTGATCGGCCGGCGCAATCGCAGTGTGCAACAACTCGAACGCTTCGGGCGCTGCGCGAGTTTTTCGACCTTCGGCAAAGTCACGAGCGAAACCGCCCGCGCCGGCGTAGGTCAGGGCGACATCGTGATTTTCCTGTGCGACAAGGGCTGGGTCTGGCTGATCCCGCTCACTGGCGCGCGGGTTTCCGTCGGCCTGGTCGAACAGAAGCCGCAAGCGGGCACGACGGCGGAAGGCACGCTCACGGAGTGCATCGCGGGCTCGGAGTACCTGACGAAGTTCTTCGACGGCGCCGAGCGCATCGCGCCCTTCCGCCGCATCGCCAACTACAGCTACTACAACCTGCAGCCTTCGACGGCGCGCGCGGCTTCGGTCGGCGATGCGCGCGCGTTCCTCGATCCGATCTTTTCGTCGGGGGTCACGATCGCCGTGCTTTCGGCGCAGTTGCTCGCACGCGAAGTGTCCAATGCGCTGCACGGCGGCCGCGCGCTCGAACTGGATCAGTACTGGCAGCGTTGCGAGAAGGCCTACACCACCTTCGACCGTCTGATCGAACGCTTCTACCGCCCCGAATGGGTGCGCAACGTCTTCTTCGCTTCCGGTGCCGATGATCGGCTGGTGCGCGAGTTCACTTCGATCCTCGCGGGCGACGTGTGGCGCGACGACAACCAGATCCAGGGCATGCTGCTGAAATCGAAGCCGCGCACCGGCTACGGCAGCGAGCAGGCGGTTGCGCGCTGAGCGCCGAACGCATGAAACCTGCCCGCGAAAAACCCACGCCGCGCAAGATCGCGGCGGTCGAAAGCCCTGCGGATCAGTCGCTCTCGACACGCTGGCGCTGGATCTTCCACGTCTGCGTGTTCGTGCTCGCGTGCCTGCCATTCCTTCCGGCGCTGAGCCAAGGCTTCGTCGAGTGGGACGACGACTTCACGTTCATCAAGAACCCGAACTGGCGCGGGCTTTCCTCACAGAACATCGACTGGATGTTCTCGGACGCGAGCATGTACATGGGCCACTATCAGCCGCTGTCGTGGCTGTCGTGCGCGCTCGAATTCGAGCTGTGGGGTCTCAATCCGCAGCGCATGCACCTGGTGAATTTCCTGATTCACGCTTTGAATGCGGTGCTGCTTGCGCGCCTCTCGACACGCTTGATCGCCTGGGGCCGCGGCGGGAACGCCGGTGAAGAGCCCGTGTCTGCGTGGATCGGCGGCGCGGTCGCGGCATTGTTCTTCGCGCTGCATCCGCTGCGCGTCGAATCCGTGGCCTGGGCGACGGAGCGGCGCGACGTGCTCTCGACGTTGTTCCTCTTGTCGACGCTCTTGTGTTGGCTGCGAACGAAGGACAAGAATGGGCTTGGCGCGCTGTGGTGGATCGCGACACTGGCGTGTTACGTGCTCTCGCTGCTTTCCAAGGCCTGGGGCCTGACCTTGCCGGCACTCTTGATCCTGCTCGAGGTGTATCCACTGCGAAGTGTCGAGCCGACGCTCAAGGGTTGGGCCCGCGGCGCGCTCGCCACCTGGCCCTTCGCGCCGCTGGCGATCTGGTGCGCCTGGAAGGCCCACGTCGCGCAGAGCATGGTCAGCGCCGATGTTTCCTGGAGCGAACACGGCCTGTGGAACCGCGTCGCGCAGGCGTCCTGGGGTTGCATGTTCTATGTGTGGAAGACGGTTCTGCCGACGGGCCTCTCGCCGCTGTACGAACTCGAGGACAACTTCGATCCCTGGCAGCGCGGCTACGTGATCGCGATGGCCTTCGTTACGGTCGCGATGATCGCGCTGTTCGCCGCGCGCAAGCGCTTCCCTGCTGGCCTCGCGGCCTGGATGGCTTTCCTGATCCTCGTGTCGCCCGTGCTCGGATTGTTCCAGAGCGGCGCGCAAAAGGCGGCGGATCGCTACACCTATCTCGCCTGCATGCCGCTCGCGGCGTTGCTTGGAGCGGGGATCGCGTTGCTGGTCGAGAAGCGTGCGCTGAACGGATGGCGCGATCGAGTTTTGGTACCCGTCGGGTTGACGCTGTTGGCTGTATTCGTCGCACTTGGTCTTGCGGCGAACGCGCAGACACACATCTGGAAGGATTCGGAATCGCTCTGGCGCCAGGTGATCGCGGTCGAGCCGCAGAGTTACATCGCGCACCACAATCTCGCGGTCACGATCGGCGAGAAGGGCCGCACCAAGGAAGCGATCGAGCTGGAAATCCGCTGCATCGAGTTGCGACCGGGCAAGGGGAACGTCGATGCGCGCCAATACTTGGGCACGCTGTACCAACGCGATGGTCGCGCGGATCTTGCGATTGCGGCATGGACCGACGCGTTTCGCGTCGATCCCGAGCACGTGAACGTGATCCATTCGCTCGAGCAGGCATTTGCGCGCAGTGGCGAGAAGGCGAAGCTGTATGCGCTGTTCGACGAAGCGCTGGCCAAGGATCCCAAGCTCGTCGGCGCGCGCATGGAGTACGCCCTGCGATTGTTCAAGGATGGCCGCTCGACGGATGCCGAGGCGCAACTCAAAGCCTCGCTGGTTGCACAGCCCCGGCATGTGCCTTCGCTGGTCGCGCTCGGTCAGCTCTACGTCAGCATCGGTCGCGCGACCGAAGCCGAGCCGCTGCTACTCTTGGCGACGCGCATCGACACGCACAACGCCGACGCGCTTGCCGAGCTTGGCGCGGTGCGCGTGGCGCAGGGTCAAAAAGACGCGGCGTTGCTCTTGTGGACTCAAGCCTTGATGTACGCGCCAGAGCATCCGCGGGCCAAGGCGTTGATGCAGCAGTATTCGGGGCAGTGATTCGGCGCTGCGCGAGTCGCGCGCTCAGTGCGCGCGGATCAGCGAGATCAGATTGCGTTCGGTTTCCGTGGCGGCGAGATCGTCGACTTCGAGCGTGATCCAACTGTCGTCGCTCCAGAAGCCGAGCGTGTGCTTGAAAAGATCGGCGGCGTTCGCTGTCGTCGCGCGCCGGTCCTTTGCCGGCAGAGCGGCTAGCAATTCGCGCATGCGAGTCATGCGCTCGCCGTCGACGTCGATGAACCCTGCGGGTTGATCGCGGCCCATGACAGCGCGCAGGAGTCCTTGTTCGTGGACCTCGATGCACTGGTCGATGCCCGCGAAACCGCCGCGCGTGCGCAGGCTGGCGAGCAGGCTCCCCGCCAACACATCGATCGTCGCCGGCGGTCCGCCGGGGCTCCAGCCGCTGATCTCGAGCGTGTAGCGGCCGATCGGAAGATCGATCAACTTCGCGCTGGTGCGAAACACGCTGAGCACCTGCGCCTGGACTCCATCCGGCGCTTTTGAGCGTGGAGTCAGGATCAACTTTCCAGCGCCCTGCTCGAGTTCGAAACCAAGAAACGTCCAACCCGGAGTCGCGTGGTTGCCGAGGATTCGGATTTCGATCTCGCGGCCCGCGCGCGCGACGCGCGGATACTCGACGGAGACCACATAGGGCACCGCGTTTCGAATCGGCAGCGTGCCTTGGATAGCGGGCAGGACTCGCGGCATGTTGTTCTCGTCGTTGGGATCGATCAGGCGCAGGCGCTCGAGATCGAGTTTGCGCACGAGCCCGTCGCGGCAGGGAATGTCGAGTTCGAGGCAGGGCCCGAAGGCGCCGTCGGTCCAGGCAATGCTCGGTTGGAGTTTGTCGTCGAGCCAGCCTCGATTCTGATTCGTGCCGCCCAGATCCTTGCGCGGAATCGAAAGCTTTTCGCCGCTCCACTTGACGGCTTCGTGTCCTGGCGCGTGGATCATGAGCACGGGGTGCGACTCACTGAAGTGCTCTTCGAGTTCGACGAACGCGCGGCCAGATTTCGCGAGCACGTACCTGGCCGGGCTCGAGTCGTAGGGATATGGCGTGCTCCACAACTCGCGATGATTTTCGACCTCGTCGAAGGGCAGCACCGTGAGCGTGAAACGCGCCAGGTTGGCCGCGACGCGCTCTTGTCCGGAGGCGCGATCAATGCGCGCAACAGAGGCTTTGTCAGCAGAAAAGACTTCGATCGGCGCGAAGTCCCGCACGGGTGCTGCCTGGGCAGAAATCAAAGTAAGCGCGAGCCAGATCATCGTGTTCGAATCCTCACGCTCAGTCTAGTCGTGTAGCCTGCTGCGGTCCCATGCGTCTCGCAGAACTCCTCGTCCGGCTCGAAGCGGATGGATTCCTGATGCTCTCCGACCCGAAACGGCCGAGCGTCGTGTCGCTGGTGATCGGCGGACCCGCGAAGGGTTCGTGGTGGAGCCATCCCAAGGGGCGGGAGATCTACGCCCTGCTCGAGCAGCTAAGCGTGAACGCGGACGTGCTCGCCGTCAAACTCATCGACGGCAAGGCGACCTTCGTGCACCGCCGCCTGTGGCCGGCCGTACTTGCGATTGCACGGGCACGCGACGACGTGCAGATGAAGGGGCTCTCCCCCGCCGCACGCCGCTTGCTCGCACGCGTCGATGAGGAAGGTGAAGTCCAAGCCAAAGGGCCGGCCGTCAAGGAACTGGACAGTCGCCTGCTCGTGCACAGCACGCAGGTACACACAGAGGGCGGCTCTCACGCGCTTGTCCTTACGAGCTGGACGCTCTGGGCCAAGCGCCACGCGCCCGTGGGTCGCGCGATGACTCTGGCTCGCGCCAGGCAGCTGCTGCAGGCGAACTGCTGAGAGTCCTTTGCGAGGAGGGAAAAATCGGCCCTGGCACCGTACTGCAACGAACTCGGCCGCGACGGACGGGACCTGGTCTCCGCCTTCGACGCTAACGCTGGCGCCGGTTCCACCATCCAACTGATGTTGAAATCGGCAAGCGAATCGAGCGAGAAGCAAAGTTCCCGCGTGTACTGAGGCCCGTCAGCTCCCTCTCGCCGTTCTGCAACGACAGGGCGCGATTCAATTCAGTGGATGCGCGAGTAGAATCATCCGGCCATGCGGAAGAAGCGAACGCAACGCACGCCCATGGAGCATGCGCTTGCTGCAACTAGCGGACTTAGAGCTTGGATTGACGGCAATGACCGCGTTTGCAGGGTGCTCTGGGGGATCAGCCCGGACCTTGCCCAGCGATACGAGCGCAACGCCATCGATCTTCGCGTGTGGGTCGATTTCCTGATTTACGAAAATGAACTGGTACTGACACCCGATGCCGCAGCCGACTTAAGTGTAGTTTCGAGCAAATCGCCGGTACGCCAGGATCGCCTTGCGCGATGCATAGCGCAGGCTGATCAGCTGATTGGCCGAGCCCGCCTGCTGGACCTGTTTCACGGGCGCACGTAGGCCGGGGTGCAAGATCTCGTCCAGCTGAAATCCGGTTGTCACTGTCGATGACGTACGGTTGGTCGCGCACTTTGCGCATGGCACCTGGGATCCTCCTGCCGGCCTAGTCCGGTCCGTCCCGGGTTCCTCGCTCCCGGTTGCGGCCGGGTGCTCCTACCCGATGGTCGAAGGCGGCGACGTGGGAATCGATTCTAAATCGTTCTTGATCGAGAACGGACGATGGTTGCTCTTCCACAAAGGCTTCCTCGGCCACACGCGCTGGAATTCGCGAAAGAGTTCGCGCCAAAGACCGACGCGCCGCGCGCGAAGCACGCGGTCAAGTCGTCACTGACAGATCACGAAACTGAGGGCGTTGGTCAGGCCGATGTTGTTGGGCAGCGCGTATCCGCTGTCACGGCTGAAGTACTGCGCGAAGACCCGCGTTCCCGGCGGAAGCGAGCGCTCTAGCATGTACGATTGGCTGAAATGGAACGAAAGGGTTCCGGTGCAGTCCAGTGCCGGAGGCTGCGTGCCGAGAGCGGTTTGAATCGGTGTCCGTGTAATCGGGCTTTGCAGGCAGAGCGTGCCGCCGAGGAAGGGAAGCGCATCTGCGGTCAAGCTCCACATCAACGTCCCCGGTTTTCTGTTGAGCACATTGCTTGCGCCGATCCGGAAATTGTCCGCGCCGCTCATGGACGGAACACCGCTGAATGAAATCGCAGGCGTGCAGCCGAGTGAGTTCGCCTTCGCCTGGCAATACATGAGCGGACTCAGGCAAGTGCCGTCGACTCGCGCCACGGTACGATCTTGGCTAGCCGCGCCCTCGACGTAGAAGAGTCCGCTCGCGAGCGCGGGCGCGGTGCACTGGCCGAAGGTGTTGTCTCCCCAGGCTACGGCAGACCCATCGCTTCGCCACGCGAGAGTGTGGTAATCGCCCGGAGCGACTCCAACGTAGGAAAGGCCACTTGGAAG
>JAYUUV010000354.1:0-12824 GCA_043754695.1 Planctomycetota bacterium | reverse complement strand
AGGGGTCACCGACTGGCACACCGCCGCACGGCGAAGCGATGGGGCCATTGTCGTAGTCGGGCAACCCGCCTTCGGGATCGAGAGCGTGCCGGCGCTGCCGCTCGGTACGACCTATGTCGACTTCGCGGCAGGCATTCGCGACTACCTGGTGGCGCTGCGAAGTGACGGACAGGCGGTTGCCTGGGGCTACAACTTTGACGGTCAGTGCAACATTCCGGCGCTGCCCGCCGGTCTCCTGTACACCAAGGTAGCGGCCGGGCTGTCTCATAGCGCCGCGGTGCGCAGCGACGGCACGCTCGTCGCGTGGGGCGACAACACCTGGGGGCAGTGCAACGTGCCCGCGGGTAGCTACGTGGATGTCGCGGTGGGGGCGGATCACTCGCTGGCGCTCACAGGCAATGGGCAAGTGGTGGCGTGGGGCGGGTGCTCGCTTGCGCAGTGCTCCGTTCCGCCCCTTCCGCCCGGGATCACCTACGTCGACATCTCCGCTGGATACTTGCATTCCATGGCTCGCCGCAGCGACGGCACAGTTGCGGTCTGGGGCAGTTACATCTACACCCTCCCTGTCGCGCCGCCACCTCCGCCGGGCATGCGCTATGTTGAGATCGACGCAAGCGATCTGTATTCGATGGCGCGCCTGGAGCCCATCGGCGGATGCAGCGGTACACCGTCCGCGTACTGCACGCCGAAAGTCAATTCACTGGGTTGCACGCCCGCGATTCATGCGCTGGGCAGTCCTTCGGCCGTTGCGAATTCCGGATTCGCCGTGCAGTCGACCGGCATGCGCAATCAGAAAGTGGGGCTCCTGCTCTACGGCAACACTGGTCGAGCTTCCTCGGCCTTCAGCGGCGGCTACCTGTGCGTGCGAGGGCCACTGCGCCGCGTGCAGGGCCTGAACAGCGGCGGCACGCTCTTGCCCGCAAGCGACTGCAGCGGAATCTATTCAGTCGACATGAATGCATTTCGTTCCGGCGCGCTTGGCGGCAGTCCCGCGGCCTTCCTGTCCGTGGTCGGCACGGTCGTTGACTGCCAGTTCTGGGGCCGTGATCCCGGCTTCCCTGCTCCAAACAACACGCAACTCTCGGCCGGACTCGAGTACTCGATCTGTCCGTACTGAAAGGAGCTGAGCGGGCGCGCGTTCACTCACGGATGCCCGCGAGCGTGTTGCGCGTCGGCGCGGCAGCGCGCTGTGGAGACAGGGTCTTCGCGCGGGCTGGCGGCGTTGGCTGTGGGCGGAAGTCCTCCTTCTTGAGCCCGTAGCGGCGCATCTTTTCGAACAGCGAGCGCGGCCGGATGCCCGCGCGCGACGCGGTCAGTCCGATGCGGCCCCCGGTTTGTGAGAGCAGTGCTTCGAGGTAGGCGCGTTCGATGGCTTCGAGCGCGCGGCGGCGGACTTCCTCGAGCGATGCTTCGGTCCACTTCGACGACGCGCCGGCCCAATGCGGTGTGACTACTTTCGTCACGACATCGGCTTCGCCGGGCGCGGGAGCGCGCAAACTTTCGGGCAAGTCGGCCAGCGTGATCTCGTCGCCGTTGGCGAGCAGCATGGCGCGCTCGATGATGTTGACCAACTCGCGCACGTTTCCCGGCCAGGGATAACGGGCCATGGCTTCGACCGCATCGGGCGCGACACGGCGCACGTCGCGGCGGATGTGCTGGCGATAATATTCGACGTAGGCCTCGGCCAGCGCGCCGATGTCCTCGCGCCGCTCGCGCAGCGGCGGAATCGAAAGCGTGACGACGCTCAGGCGATAGTAGAGGTCGTTGCGAAAGCGACGCGCGCGCACTTCTTCGCCGATGTCGCGGTTCGTTGCAGCCACCACGCGCACGTCGATGGCGACCTTGGACTCCGAACCCAGGCGCTGGATCTCGCGCCGCTGCAGGACGTGCAGCAACTTGGATTGCAGGTGCGCCGGAAGTTCGCCGATCTCGTCGAGGAACAACGTTCCGCGGTGCGCCATTTCGAAACAGCCGCGCCGCGCGCGCGTGGCGCCGGTGAAGGCGCCTTCTTCGTGACCGAAGAGTTCGCTTTCCAAGAGCGTTTCCGTCAGCGCGCCGCAGTTGACCGAGACGAACGGGCCCGAGGCGCGCGGACTTTCGGCGTGGATCGCGCGCGCGAGGTGTTCTTTGCCGACGCCGGTTTCGCCCAGGATCAACAGCGACGTGTCCGAGGCGACCACGCGGTGCACCAGGCCCATGAAGGCCTGCATCGCGGGACTCGAAGTGATGAAGTCGGAAAGGTGCGGCGTCAGGCCGAGCGAACGTTCGCCGCGCGCTTCGAGTTGCTCGCGGCGCGCCAGGATCGAGGTCAAGACCTCGCGCAGGGTCGGCGGCGAAAGCTGCGCGATCAGGACCGACTGGGCTCCGGCAGCCAGTAGACGCGCGCGGTCTTCGCCATCCTCGGCGCGGGTCAGCACCACGACGTCGGGTGCTTCGGGCAAGGCGCGCAGGGTTGCGATTGCAGTCGTCGCCGGTTCGGGCAACAGACTGCGGCTCACCAACAACAGGTCGCCGGAGTGGCGCGCGAGTTCGGGCGCGATCTCGGCCCTGGGGTTGAGCACCTCGACGAGCACGTCGGGCAAGACCAGCGCGCGGCGCAAGCGTCGCACCAGAGCCGGGTCGTCGAGGGCGAGCAGGATGCGCGAGAGCATGGGTGGGCAGAGGCTAGCGACTCGCGGCGTGATTTCGGAGGCCCGAGTTCCGACTCTTCGCGAATCGGAGGCGCCGGCTCTGAAAGGATCGGAGCTTGCGCTTCCGATTTTGCTCCCTACGCTTGCGGGAGGGTCCGGGGCTTGCGCCAGTAACGCGCGCTTGTTCAACCACTTAGGCCGATTCGCGCGCGGCCTTCACGGGAGCAGGCACGGGCCTTGCACTTCGAGTTTCTTCGACCTGAAACGGCCCTCGGACTCACCTACCTTCGAGCCGAAGGCGCGCCGGGATCAACTACATGCAGCTCAACGCACCGCAGCCAGCTCTTCGCGCGCGCCGCCTCGGCCGCGCGCACTACTTTCCCGAAGTCAGCGACGCAGATTGGAGCGATTGGCGCTGGCAGTTCCGCCAGCGCATCACCTCGCTCGAAGCCCTGGCTCGACATCTCGAGATCCCGCCCGACGAATGGCAGGACCGCGCCGAAGTGCTGCGCGATTTTCGCATGGGCATCACGCCCTACTACCTGTCGCTGATCGACAAGGACGATCCCGACGATCCGATCCTGCGCCAGGTGGTGCCGCTCGCGGAAGAAAACCTGTTTCGCGCGGTGGGCGAAGAAGATCCGCTGGGCGAGGAAAAATTCTCGCCGGTGCCCGGCATCACGCACCGCTATCCGGACCGCGTCTTGATGGTTGTCTCGAACAACTGCGCGATCTACTGCCGCTACTGCACGCGCAAGCGGACGATGTACGAGGGCGCGACGCCGGATGTCGAGCTCGACCGCATGGTCGACTACATCGCGCGCACGCCCGCGGTTCGCGACGTGGTGGTTTCCGGCGGCGATCCGCTGAACTACTCGAACGCCAAGCTCGAGCAGATCCTCTCCAAGCTGCGCGCGATCCCGCACCTTGAAATTATCCGCATCGGCAGCCGCGTGCCCGTGGCCCTGCCGCAGCGCATCGACGACGAGTTGTGCGCGATGCTGGCCAAGTATCACCCGCTGTGGGTCAACGTGCACTTCAACCATCCGCGCGAGCTGACGCCCGAGGCCGCGGCGGCTTGTGACAAGCTCTCGCGCGCCGGGATTCCGCTCAACAACCAGGCCGTGCTGCTCAAGGGCGTCAACGACTCGGTCGAGACGATCAAGTCCTTGTGCCATGGCCTGATGCGCATGCGCGTGCGGCCCTATTACCTCTATCAATGCGATCCGATCCGCGGGGCCGAGCACTTCCGCACGCCGATTTCCAAGGGTCTCGAGATCATGGAAGGTCTGCGCGGCCACACCAGCGGCCTGGCGATTCCGACCTACGTGGTCGACGCGCCGGGCGGCGGCGGAAAGATCCCCGTGGCGCCGCAATACCTGCTGCACTACGAGCGCGACAAGGGCCGCGCGGTGCTGCGCAATTTTCAGGGCAACCTGTACGAGTATTACGAGCCGCGCCCGGACAACGACGAGGTGCATCCGCAACCGCCGCCGAGCGGTGGACGTTTGGTCTCGGCCGGCACACAGACCGGCCCGGCGAAAAAACCGTCTCGCAAGCGCGGGCAAGCCAAGTCGAGCGAACCGGAAGCGCCGCTGTATGAGAGTCGGGTCAGTGCTGCGCCGACGTCCGGCGAGGATGAATTGGTGGTCGGCAAGAGCACTTGGGTGCACCGCGGATCGTCGCTGCGTCCGGTTCCCGCGACGCAGCCGCAAAGCAACGGTCACGCGAAGACCTGAGTCGATGCAGAGCCCGGTTTCAGGCGCGCCGCGGTTTGCCGCGGCGCGCAGGCGGCGATCATGTTGATCGGCATTGCCTACGATTTGAAGTCGGAGTTCGCCGCGGCCGCGGCGGCGCGTCCCTCGGCTCCCGACGACCTGCTTGAGGAATTCGACTCGCTCGCGACCGTCGAGGGCATCGAGCGCGCGCTCGTGGGTGGCGGTCACCGCGTCGTGCGCCTGGGCGGCGGCAGGGCGCTGGTGCGCGAGCTGCTCGAACGGCCTGTCGATCTGGTCTTCAACATCGCAGAAGGTTTTGGCTCGCGCTCGCGCGAGGCCCATGTGCCGGCGTTGTGCGAGATGCTCGGTATCCCCTACACGCATTCCGATCCGTTGACTTGCGCGACGACGCTCGACAAGGCCGTGGCCAAACGGCTCGTCGCCGCAGTGGGCGTGCCGACCGCAGCGTTTCAAGTGATCGACGATTCGCGCCAAGTCGAAACGTGCGCGCTGAGTTTTCCGCTGTTCGCCAAGCCGCTTTCCGAGGGCTCGAGCATGGGCATTCGCGACGGCACGCGCTGCGACGACCGCCACGCACTCGAACAGCGTGTGCGCAAGATTTTGGCTGACTATGCCCAGCCGGCGCTGGTCGAAGAATTCTTGCCGGGAGTCGAGGCGACCGTCGGGATCCTCGGCACAGGCAAGACGGCGCGCGTGCTCGGCACGATGGAGATCGTGCCGCTTGGCACGGCGCGCGAGGACTTCGTCTATTCGCTCGACGTCAAGCGCGACGTGAACTTCGCTGAGCGTCTCGAGTACGTCGTGCCGCCGCGCCAGCCGAAGGCCTTGATCGCGCGAATGGAAGAAGTCGCGCTCATGGCCTACCGCGCGCTGGATTGTCGCGATGTCGGACGCGTCGATTTGCGCGTGGGCCGCGACGGCGAGCCGAAGTTTCTCGAAGTCAATCCGCTGCCGGGTCTGAAACCGGGCTGGAGCGACCTGGCGATTCTCACCGAGAAGGCAGGGCTGCCCTACGAGCGCATGATCCTCGCCATCGTCGAGGGCGCCGTGGAACGACTCGGACTTGCGCGGTGAAGCGCGGCCGCAAAGTCTGTGTCGTGTTCAACGACGACGGCGAGCTGGCCGCCGGCGGCGCGGAGGATGCGCTCGCGGTGGCGGGCGTCGAAGGCGCGGTGCGCAGCATCGTCGAGGCCCTGACGGCGCGCGGCTATGAGGCGCCCGCGATCGCGGCGCCCAAAGCGACGCGCGACGTGTTGCCCTTCGTCGCCGAGCTGGACTGCGACGCAGTCTTCAATCAGGTCGAGTCGCTCGGCGGCGATGCGCGCCGCGAAGCGCACTTCGCCGCGGCCTTGGAATTGCGCGGGCTCTGTTACACGGGCTGCACACCGCGCGCGATGACGCTGTGCCTGGACAAGTCGCTGGCGCGCGCCGTTCTCGCTGCGCACGGTGTGCCGATTGCCCGCGGTGCCTTGCTCTGCGACGCGAGCGAGTCGCTTGCGGGGCTCACGTTTCCCGTGTTGGTCAAACCTTCGCGCGAGGACGCCAGCCACGGCATCGCGCTCGAATCGGTCGCCCACGACGAAGCCGCGGCGCGGGCCCGCGCGCGCTTCGTCATCGAACGCTACGCGCAGCCGGCGCTTGTCGAGGAGTACTTTGCCGGCCGCGAATTCAATGTGGCGCTGCTCGAGGGCGAGAGGCCGGGCGACGAACCGCGCGTGTTGAGCCTCTCGGAGATCGACTTCACGAACTTTCCCGCCGGCGCGCCGCGCATCGTGACCTACGGCGCGAAGTGGATCGAGGATTCGCCGGAATGGAAGGGCACACGTTCGATCGCCGCCATGCTTGACACGGATCTGGCCGCGAAGATTCGCGCCGCCGCTGTCGGCGCGTGGCGCGCGCTGGGTCTGTCCGGGTACGCTCGTGTGGACCTGCGCGCCACGGACGAGTCTGTTCCGCGCCTGGCCGTGATCGACGTCAACGCCAACCCAGATCTTTCCCGCGACGCCGGTTTCGCCCTGACTGCGCAGCGCAGCGGAATTTCCTATGACCAGCTCATCGAATCCATCCTCGAGTCCGCCCTCCGTGCTGCGGCTGCGCGCGCTTGAACCGCGCGACCGCGCGACGCTCGAGGCGCTGCTCGTCGGTACGAAAATGTTCTACGAGCCCGAAGTCGTGATCGCGCTCGAGTTGATCGACCTTGGCCTGACGCCCGGCGGGGGAGGCTACGAATTCGTGGTCGCGGAGCGCGGCGACGGAGCCGTCGGCTATGCCTGCTTTGGACTGAATCCGATGAGCGACGGCGTGCACGACTTGTATTGGATCGCGGTCGATCGGGCGCAGCAGGGCAGCGGAGTCGGCCGAAAATTGCTCGCCCAGGTCGAAGAGCGCGTGCGCGCCTGTGGCGGCCGTTGCCTGCTGATCGAGACCGGCGGCAAGGCCAGCTATCAGCCGACGCGCGCGTTT
This sequence comes from Planctomycetota bacterium, assembly GCA_043754695.1. Lineage (GTDB taxonomy): Bacteria > Planctomycetota > UBA1135 > UBA1135 > JADJQU01. The sequence goes on along the minus strand of JAYUUV010000354.1, from coordinate 5,992 downwards.
TATCTGGCCTGTGGTTACCGCGAAGTCGCCAGGCTCGAGGACTTTTTCCGGATCGGCGACGACAAGTTGATCTACTCCAAGAGGCTGGACCGATGAGCGCGAACACGAAGAGCAAGGCGCGCGAGATCGAACTGCCGATCTTGAACGCTTCGAGTGCTACCTATGAATGCGTGTTCCCGGTCTGCGGCGGAGTCTGCTGCAAAAATGGCCGGCCCGGGATCTCGCCGGGCGAGGCGCAGCGCATCCAGGACAACCTGCAAAAATTCTTGCCGCATCTTTTGCCCAAGGCGCGGCGCCTGATCGAGAGCAAGGGCTTTTTGACGCGGCGCGTCAAGGAAGGCCGGCGCACGCTGGCGGTCTCCGAAGGTTGGTGCGTGTTCGCCAACGAAGGCTGCGTGTTGCACAAGGTCGGCGCGCTCGAAGGCGAGCGCTTCGCCTACAAACCCTGGCACTGCGTCGCCTTCCCGCTCGAGAAGGACCATAAGACCGGCGAGTGGTATGTGCGCCAGCACGGCTATCGCGGCGAGGGCTGGGATCTTTTCTGCATCAACCCCAAGGAGTCGGCGAAGCCCGCGCTCTCGACCCTGGCCGCCGAGATCGAATTCGCGCGCGGCATCGAACGCGGCGACGAAGCCTGGCGCCGGATCGGAGAACCGCCGGCCGAATTGAAGTAACTTGGCGGGCTGTGAGCACGCCGCGCGTTTCGATTTGCCTGCCGACCTACAACGGAGCTTCCGACCTCGCGCGGCTGTTGCCGGTACTCGCCGCCCAACGCCTCGACGACGGGCCGCCGGGCCTTGCGAGCGGCGCGATCGAACTGTGCGCGATCGATTCCAGCTCGAGCGATGATTCGCTCGCGCTGCTGCGCGCAGCCGGTGCCCGCGTCGAGGTGATTCCCAAGCGCCAGTTTCGCCACGGCGCGACGCGCAATGACATCGCGGCCATGGCGCGCGGTGAGATCTTGCTATTCCTGTCCCAGGATGCGCTGCCCACGGGCGAGCAGTTCATCGCCGAGCTGATCGCGCCCTTCGAGGATCCGCGCACCGCCGGAGTCGCTGCGCGCGTGCTGCCCCATCCCGAGGACGATCCATTGACGCAGCGCACCGTGCTCGCGCAACCGGAAGCCGGCGAAAGGCCGCAGTGTTACGACCTCGACGGAATCGAAGGACTCTGGTCGCTGCCCGAATCCCAGCGCCTGGCCTGGCTGGTGATCAACGACGTGGCGAGCGCGATCCGCGCCGAAGTTTTTCGCGCCATTCCCTTTCCCGACGTGACTTTCGGCGAGGACGTCGCCTGGGCGGCGCGCGCGTTGACCGCGGGCTGGCGGCTGCGCTTCACGCCCCGTGCCCTCGTGCAGCACGCGCACCGCTATTCGCCGCGGCAGGCCTTTGCGCGCTACCGTGTCGATGCGCATTTTCGCCGCCATGTCCTGGGCCAGACGGTCCGGCCGTCGCTGCTTTCCGTGGCGCGCGGGATCAGCTACGAAATCCGCGAAGACCTGCGCTACCTGGCCCGCGAACCCCAAAGCGGCCGCTGGTCCGCGCTAATGCGCTCGCCCTGGCTGCGCAGCGCGCAAATCCTCGGCCAATACAGCGGCGCGCACTCTGGGCGAAGGCTTTTGGATCCTGACTCGGGCGGTCGATAGCACCCCAGGGACGCGCTTCGGCCGTTCCCCCGACGGCGCCCGCCGCGTACCCTTTCTGCCCCCGATCCCTCCCGCCCGCCCCGCCTCGAGACCCCGCCACACACCCAGGACATGCCCCAGGTTCGTTCGATTTCGGTCCTGATGCCGACCTGGCAGGGGGAGGAGTTCTTGGCGCGCGTCCTGGCCGCTCTGGCGGCGCAGGTCTGTCCGCTGCCCTGGGATTTTCTGGCCATCGATTCGGGTTCGACGGACCGCACGCTGGCGATCCTGCACGAATTCCAAGAACACTTCCCCGTGCCGCTGCGCGTCGACTCGATCCACAAGTCGCAGTTCGATCACGGCGACACGCGCAACCTGCTTGCGGCGCGCTCGAGTGGCGAGCTGCTCGTGTTCCTGACCCAGGACGCGATCGTGGCCTCGAAGGATTTTTTGGCCGAGTTGGCCAAGAACTTCGACGACCCGAAGGTCGCGGCGGCCTCGTGTCGCAATCTGGCGCGCCCGGATGCGCAGCTCCTGACCAAAGTCTTCGGCCAGAACGACCCGGGTTACGTGGCCGGGCGTCGCGAGGTGCGCCTGCCGGAAGCTGCGATCTATGCGGGCATGAATCCGCACGAGAAGCGCCTGCTCTACAACTTCAACGACGTCGCCAGCGCCGTGCGGCGCAGCGTCTGGGAGTGCCATCCGTTCCCGCGCACCGAATTCGGCGAGGACATCCTGATGGCGCGCGCGCTGCTCGAGGCGGGCCACACCGTGGTCTACGACGACCGCGCCTGCGTCGAGCACAGCCACGATTATTCGCCCGAGGAGATGGCGGCCCGCGCACGTATCGACGCGAAGTTCAACGCCGAGTGGCTGGAGCGCACCTGCGTGGCTTCGCGCTCGGACGCCGAAGTCTTGACCGAGCGACAGCTCGTGCTCGATCGCGCAGCGCTCGAGCAGAGCGGCATGCGCGGCGCGGAGTTGCGCGCACAACTCGAACGCGCGAAAGCCCTGCGCCGCGCGGCTTTCGTCGGCTTGTACGAGGGCGGCCTGACGCGCACGCGCCAGCCCGCCACGCGCGTGCTGCAAGGTCCCAAGCTGCGCATCCTGTACGTGGTCCATGGCTTTCCGCCGGACACCGCGGCCGGGACGGAGATCTACACGCTCAATCTTGCGCGCGAGATGCAGCGGCGCGGACACGCGGTCGCGGTCCTGACCCGCGCGCCCGCGGCGAAAAGCGAGGCCGAGGGTGGGCCCAAGGATTTTTCCATCCAGCACGGCGACTTTCGCGAAGCCGACTGGCCGAGCGGCGAGTCGCTGTCCGTCTGGCGCATGACGCACCGGCTCGAGCATCGCCGTCTGCGCGACACCTACGACCAACCGCGCGCGCGCGCGCCGTTCCTCGAAGTCGTGCAAAAGTTCGCGCCCGATGTGGTGCACTTCCAGCACCTGATCCATCTGTCCGCCGCGCTCGTGCGCGAGGCGCAGGACGCGGGCATCGCCACGCTCGTGCACTGTCACGACCTGTGGCCGACCTGCGCGCGCGTGCAGTCGATCCGGCCCGACGGCGTGCGCTGCGAGGAGAACATGGGCGCGGGCTGCTACCTGTGCGTCAAGGAGAAGTGGCTCGAGCACATTCCGGCGGCGAAAACCGCGGGTTCGTTGCTCGGTCCGCTGGGCACGCTGCTCGCATCGGCCGCGGGCCAGGGCGAATACGCCGACTTGATGGCGCGCCAAGAATTCTTGCTAGACGCCTGGAACGCGGCCGACCTGCGCATTTCGCCCAGCCGCTTCGTGCGCGCGAAGCTGCTCGCGACCCAAGCCTTCGATCCGGCGCGTTTCGTCTTCTCGCAGAACGGTTTGCGCCAGGATCACTTGCACCGGCTTTCCAAGCTGCCCGATCCCAAACGCCGCGTGCGCTTCGGTTTTGTCGGCTCGCTGGTCTGGTACAAGGGCGGCGAAGTGCTCTGTCAGGCCATGCGCGAACTCGCCGGACGCAATGCCGTCCTGAACGTCTTCGGCGACTTCAAACCCGAGAGCGACCCGCACCACGCGAAGTTGCAAGAGCTCGCGCGCGGCTCGGCGATCAACTTCCGCGGGCGCTTCGAGAACGCGCGACTGTCGGAGGTCTACACAGAAATCGACGTGCTGGTCGTGCCCTCGATCTGGTTCGAGAACGCGCCGATCACGATCCAAGAGGCGTTCCAGGCCGGCACGCCGGTCGTGACTTCGAACATCGGCGGCATGGCCGAATACGTGCGCGACGGTGTCGACGGTCTGCACTTCAAGGTCGGCGACGCGGCGGATCTGGCGCGCACGCTCGGCCGCTTCCTCGACGAGCCGAAACTGATCGACCAGTTGTCCAAGGATTTTCCGCGCATCAAGTCCGTCGACGAAGACGCCGCCGAAATGGAGTTTCGCTATCGCGGCCTGGTCGCGCGCCGGCGCGCGGCGAAGGCGCGCACCTGGCTCGACCTGCGCGGCATCGATGCCGTGAAGCGCGAGGGCAGCGTCGATCCGCAGGGCGCGGACATGCTGCTGCTGCGGCCCGATGGCGCCGCGATCGAATTCGAGCTGGCGCCGGCCGCCGGCGGCGTGCGCGAGATCGAAGTGCACGTGTTTCACCTGGCGGGCGAGAAGCGCGTGGAACTCGGCGGCCGCGTGCTCGTCGACAGCCAAGAAATCGGCCGCATCGCGCCGTTTTCGAGCGCGGGCGTCGATGGCGTGAAGCTTTTCATGTTCCAGGTCCAGATTCCAAGCGGCGCGAAGTCGCTGCGCCTGGAGTCGCGCACCGCGCTTGGCGCGCGCTCGGTGTTCCTGCGCGTGGCGCGGGTGATCGTGCGCGACGCGCACAACGGCGCGCCGCCCTACGCGCCGCCCGCAACTCTGAGCGAGGCGCGCGCATGAAACGCTTTCTCAAGCAGTGGCTCAGCGCACCGCTCTTGCCGTCCAGGCCGGCGCCGCCGACACCGATCGCGCGCCCGGGCGCACTGACACTCGATGCGCTGCGCGTCGAACCGGGAGCCGCGCTCACGCCCGCACAGTTGCCCAGGGTCTCGATCATCATCCTGAATTACAACGGCCGTCATCATCTCGAAGGCTGCTTCAGTTCGCTCGCCGCGCTGGAGTACCCCAAGGAACGCCTCGAAGTCATCCTGATCGACAACGGCTCCGACGATGGCAGCCAGCAGGAGATGCGCGAAAAACACCGCTGGGTGCGCCTGCTCGAGAATCCGCGCAACGTCGGCTTCACGGGTGGCTGCAATCAGGGCGCCGCGGCCGCGACCCGCGCGGAACTGCTCGTCTTCCTGAACAACGACATGCGCGTCGAGCCGCATTGGCTCGCCGAACTCGTCGCGCCGATCGTGCGCGGCGAGTGCCAGGCGACCTCGGCCAAGATGTATTCGTGGGACGGCAAGCTGATCAACTCGGTCGGCGGCGGCATGAACTTCCACGGCATCGGCATCCAGACCGGCTACATGGAAAAGCCCGGGCCGGAACACGACATCCCGCGCAAGACGCTGTTCGCCTGCGGCGGGGCGATGGCCATCGAGAAGCGCGTGTTCGATGAAGTCGGCGGTTTCGATCCGGAATTTTTCGCCTACTACGAGGACGTCGACCTCGGCTGGCGATTGTGGATCCTCGGTCACGCGATCCACTACGTGCCGAGCGCGGTGTGTTATCACCACCACTCCAGCACCAGTCGCACGTTTCCGCCGGAGACCATCCGGGTGCTGCAGGTGCGCAATCCGCTCTACTCGTGTTTCAAGAATTACGACGACGAGAATCTGCGCAAGATTTTGCCGGCGATGCTGGCGCTCGCGACGCGGCGCATGCTCTTGATCTCCGGCATCCCCAGCGACCGTCCCTTCCGCATCGAGGACGTCGATCTCGACCGGCCGGGTGCGATCGGCAAGTTCTTGGACAAGGCCAAACGCTCCTTCGATCCTGACATGACCTTGCGCCGAAACGCCGGCGCCGACCTGATCGCGATCAACGACCTGCTCGGCAACTGGGAGCACTGGATGGAGCGCCGCAAGCTCGTGCAGGCCGCCCGGCGCAGGCCCGACAGCGAAATCTTCCCGTTGTTCATGAAACCGCTGTGGTGTGTCGAAGACGAGGGCGCGTACCGCGCGCTGCATTCCGGGCTGGCTCAGTTTCTTGGAATCGACGCGCTGTTCGAAGGTCTCGCCATCGACGGACGCGATCCGCACCGTTGATCCTCACACAGTTCCCAAAAACCGCATGAAGCTTTCGGTCGTCATTCCGGTCTACAACGAGGAGCGCACGCTGGCCGAAATCGTGCGGCGCGTGCAGGCCGTGCCCTTCGACAAGGAACTGGTCCTGGTCAACGATTGCTCGAAGGAC
>JAYUUV010000353.1:0-5449 GCA_043754695.1 Planctomycetota bacterium | reverse complement strand
CGGAGGTGGTCTTGGGGGCGGATCCGAAGCCAGCGGCGCCCTGAAGCAATGGTCATCAGGGCCCGTCGAACGGCGATCTCCGCACCCCCAGAGCACGTTCGCCCCCCCAGGGTTACCCACACGAGGGGTCCCCGAGCGTCGAATCCTGGCGCTGGAGGAGATTTTCGATGGGCGCCGGGCCTGCCCGAGGGAGGCAAGGGCTGAGGGGCCGTTCGCCCCTCCGACAGGGGCCCGGCCGACAGGGACCGCCCCCAGCGACGATGGCCGGCGCGCACGCCGCCCCCCCCGCCCCCGACCCACACAGAATGCTCCATGGGGGACCACTACCCCGACCCGGCTCGCTGGTTGCCATCCCGGCACGCTTCGGTCGTGCCTGCCGTGGGCTATGCTCGGCCCATGCCCGACGAGGAATCGCCGTTCCACCCAGATAACGCTCTGCCCGGCGACGGCGGACCGCGTGTCGAACTCGAGTTCGAAAACAGTCTGCGGCCGCGCAGTTTTTCCGAATTCGTCGGCCAGGAGCGCTGCCTGGACAATCTCGCCGTGGCCTTGCGTGCGGCGCGCGAACGCGGAGAGCCGCCCGATCACCTGCTGCTCTCGGGCCCACCGGGTCTCGGCAAGACCAGCCTGGCGCGCATCGTAGCCCAGGAAATCGGGGCCACGCTGCACTCCAGCAGCGGCCCGGCACTCGAACGAGCGCGCGACCTGGTTGGAATTCTCACGCAATTGAAGCGCGGGGACGTGCTGTTCATCGACGAGATCCACCGCGTGCCCGCGCCCGTCGAGGAGTTCCTCTACACGGCGATGGAAGACTTCACCGTCGATCTCACGCTCGACCAGGGCCCGAACGCGCGAATTCTGCCGCTGAAACTTGCGCCCTTCATGTTGATCGGAGCCACCACGCGCGAAGGACTCCTGTCCGAGCCGTTTCGCGGCCGCTTCGGACATCTCGAGCGACTCGCTCCCTATCCGGTCCTGGACTTGACCAAGATCCTGGCGCGTTCGGCCGCGATCCTCGGCGTCGAACTGGAATCCGAAGCCGCGGTTTGCATCGCCACGCGCAGTCGTGGAACTCCGCGCATCGCCAATCGTTTCCTGCGTCGCGTGCGCGACCTCGCCCAGGTTCGTGGAACGGCGCGGATCGAGGTCGAAACCGCCATCGCGACGCTGACGCGCTTGGGAGTCGACGAGCGCGGCTTGGATGACACGGACAGGCGCATCCTAACGGTGCTCGCAAAATATCCGGATCGCCCACAGGGCTTGAAGACGATTGCAGCGGAGATCGGCGAGGCCGTCGACACGATCGAAGATGTCTTCGAACCGCATCTGCTGCGCACTGGACTCCTGCAGCGCACTGCGCGCGGCCGCACGATCACCGACGATGGACTGCGTGCGATTGGCGCGGCGCCGCGCGAGCCCAATGCCGGCTCCAAGACCGCGGGTCTGTATTCTTGACGCGGTGAACAGCTCCAGGCGAAGCTGGCTTTGGAACGCGCTGCCGAAGCGGGCAGTGCTTTGCGCGGGCGCTTTTGCATTCGTGCCGGGAGCGTACGCAGCCGTTCAATCCCCAGCCGCCGTGCGCGGCTGGAATGCGAGCGGCGAGATCTGCGTGCGGCTTTTGCGTTTCGAGACACAATCGTCGGTCGTCGTGACTGGAGCGCGCACGAGTGCCGCGCGCATCGAAGTGACTCGTTTGGGCGATACGCTCGCGCTCAACGGCAAGCCGCTGAACGAACCCGGGTCGAAAAATCCCGCGCGCGAAGTCTGGCTCGAGCCCGAAGCTCTGGCCACTGGACTGGCGCTGGGCGAACTCCACTATGCCGGCCGCCTGCGCATCCGCGTGCTGGCGAATTCCGGGGCGAGCGCGCAGTCGGGCTTCGCAGTCGACAACATCATCGACCTCGAGGACTACATCTGCGGCGTCGTCGCCGCCGAAGTCCAGTTGATCGGTGCGTCGAGCGCCGAGTTGGAAGCACAAGCGATCGCCTCGCGCAGTTTTGCCCTGGCGCAATTTGCCGCGCGCGGCACGCGTTCGCTGGAAGTGCGACTGTACGACACGACCCGCGATCAAGCCTACGCCGGGAAGTTCATGCCGACGCGCGACGCGCGTTCACAGCAGGCGGCGCGCTCGCTTGAACAGGCCGTGGAAAGCACGCGCGGAAAAATCCTGAGCGAGGGCGGCAACGTCCTGGACGCGCGCTTTCACGCCGCCTGCGGCGGGCGCACAGCGAGTGCCGCCGATGTCTTCCCCGAGGCTGCGCACTTCGAGGCGCTGCGCGGCGTCGAGTGCGAAGCCTGCCTGCATGCGCTGGGTACGACGCCTTCAACGGGTGCATCCAACCTGCCGGTCAGCCTGCGCGATCTTTCCTGGCGCACGACGCTGGCGCCGGCACAGCTCGATCGCCTGGCACGCGCCTTCGCCATCGGCGAACACACACTGCGTCTCGAGCCCGTGCGTCGCGATCGCAACGGACGCTGGCTCGAGGTCGAGCTCAAGGGCTCGGCCGGTTCGTGCCGCGTGCCCTTCGAGAGTGTGCGCAAGGAACTCAAGGACGGCGCGATCGCGTCGAACCTCGTCCTGGTGACACTGCCGCGCGCCGGCGAAGCGATCGAGTCGGGACTCATGCTGACGGGTCGCGGCCGCGGGCACGGTGTGGGCCTGTGCCAGAACGGCTGCCATGCGTATGCGCTGTCCGGCTGGAGTTCGGCGGAAATCCTGGCGCACTACTACCCCGGAAGTGCGCTGGTCGATGGACGCTGAACAATTCCGCTTCGAACTGTCGGCGAGCGGCGGCGCGAGCCACGCGCGCTGCGGAGTTTTTCATACGCCGCACGGCAGCGTCGCAACGCCGGCCTTCATGCCGGTCGGAACCCGCGGCACGGTCAAGGGCGTGCTGCCCGAACAACTGCGCGCACTCGGCGCGCGCATGCTGCTCGCGAACACCTATCACCTGCATCTGCGGCCCGGTGAACAGACCGTGCGCGCACTCGGCGGCCTGCATCGATTCATGAACTGGGATGGACCGCTGCTCACGGACTCCGGCGGCTATCAGGTCTTCAGCCTGGCGGGCATCAACCAGATCGACGACGACGGGGTCACGTTCCAATCCGTGCTCGACGGTTCGCGAGTGCGCTTCACGCCCGAACGCGCGGTCGAGGTCCAGGCGACACTTGGCGCCGACGTGCAGATGGCTTTCGACCAATGCCCGGCCGATCCGCGCGATCGAGCGATCGTCGCGCAGGCCCTCGAGCGCACGCACCGCTGGCTGGAGCGCTGCGTGCGCAAGCACCGCGAACTCGGCGGCGAAGGGCGCGGCCAGGCGTTATTCGGCATCGTCCAGGGCGGCATCTTCGAAGACCTGCGGCGCAGCGCGGTCGACATCGTCTGCGCGCACGAACTCGTCGGTTTCGCGATCGGCGGCGTGAGCGTGGGCGAAACGCGCGAGGACATGCGCGCGGCAGTCCAAGCCTCGGCGCCCTATCTGCCCGCGCACAAGCCGCGCTATCTGATGGGTGTCGGCATGCCCGTCGACTTCTTCGACGCGGTCGAACAGGGCGTCGATCTGTTCGACTGCGTCACGCCGACGCGCCACGGGCGCACGCATCAGGCCTTCACGTCGCTGGGGCAACTGAACTTGCGCAACGCAGGCTTCGCGCACGACCCGCGCCAACTCGATCCGGCCTGCGACTGCATCTGCTGCACGGGCTTCAGCCGCGGGTACCTGCGCCATCTGTGTCAGTCGAACGAAATGCTGGGCGCGCAATTGCTGACGCTGCACAACCTGCGCTACTTCGCGCAACTCTTCGAACGGATGCGCCTTGCGATCGCGGCGAACGAGCTCGGCAGACTTCGCGAAGCGGTCCTGCCCGCCGCGATGCGGCGCGTTTCGGCCGCGGAGTTGCAGGGTTAGCACGAACTTTCAAGAGCTCGGACTCGGCTGCTGGCTCCCAAGGCTCCGCGTGTTTCCGCGCTTGTTCCGATTGGAACCGCAGCGAAAGTGCGCGCGTGCCGGGATTGCCGCGCCGCACGCCGAGCAGCCGCTGACGCGCAGCGCTGCGGGGCTCAGCGGCGCTGATAGTCGGAGCAGGTCCGCGCGTTGGGGCGTTCGCGACGCTTGCACACGTTTCCGTAGTCCAGACGACACGAATCGCACAACGGCGCAGCGGGCTCGAGCCCGAACAATCGCCGCACGAAGTCGCGCAGGGAGAGCAGCAGATTCGACAAACTCGAGGACCGTCGTGCGCCGGGGATCAGCGCGACTGTCTTCCGGAGATCACTTCGATGCGCGCGGCATCGATCAGGCGCGGCACGGCGACGTGGCTGATGTCCCCGGGGGTGAAGGAGCGCAGCTCGCGTCCGTTGATCCCGACTTCGTAGCCGTTGAAGGCCGAAAGGTCGTAGCGGCCGGAGTTGCAAATCAGCTCGCTTTCCAGGTTGCCGCCCCAGCGGACCATGTACACCGGCTTCTGACCGGGCAAGGTGCGCTTCTCGATCCAACCGCGTGAATCGAAGCGGCCACTGTAGATGTCCTTGCTCTTGGCCGCTTTCGCAAGTGCCTCCTGGCGCTTCAGGTTCTCCTGCTCCGCGCGGTCGCGCTCGGCTTGCAACGTGTTCTTGATCGCGTGCGCTTCGATCAGCGCATCGACCTCGGCCAGGCCGTGTTTGGCCATTTCCTTGGTGGCCCCTTCTTTCGTGCTGTCGTACACGAGCTGGTATTGCGCGCGCACACCGGTGAGATCGGGATTCGCGACGGCACGTTCGCGAGCGAGCGCTGCATCGGCCCGCTTGAGTTCGTCGATCGCCTGTTGCGGCGTCAATTCGCCGACGAAGCCGGCTGCAATCGCCTCACCGCCCGTGGCAGCACCCGTCGCGCCCGCGGCACTCGCGGCGCCGCCGGCGGCGAGCGCCGCGGTCCCGGTGGGCAGCGCGCCCACCGGCGCGCGCTTGCGCGTTTCGATGACCGCCGACGACCAGGCGGCGGCGCCATCCATGCCAGGAGAGAGTGCCTCGCACTCGCTCTTGGCTACGAAACCGCGCACGCCGGGAGGCGAATAGACCTTGACCCAGTCTTCGGCCAGCGGCTTGGTCGTATCGTTGCGCTTGATCAGTCGCACGCGATCGCCCTTCGACAAATTCGGCTGGAGCGGATAGCTCTCCGGGCCGCTGGACGCGAGCGGGCGCGCGCGCACTTCCGATCCGGTGATCTCCAGCACGCCGGCCTCGGACGAGGCCTTGACGAATTGCCCGTAGACCCAGATCTCGAATCCGCCGGGAACTTCGCATTCGAGCCAATCGCCGCGCTCTTCGTAAACAGCGACGAGTGTGCCCTTGCTGAGGTCCGCGATGTTGACCCCATTCGCGGCTTCGAGATTGAACGCCTTCGCGCCTTTGGATCCGACGCGCAAGTAGCGCAGGTTCTTCTGCTTGGTCGTCGCCTGCACGGGCGCC
>JAYUUV010000352.1:0-24623 GCA_043754695.1 Planctomycetota bacterium | reverse complement strand
CGCATCCTGAACGAGGCGCTCGCCACCGAAATCGTCTGCGTCCTGCGCTACAAGCGCCACTACTACATGGCCACCGGCATCAGCGCCCAGGCCGTCGCGGCCGAGTTTCTCGAGCACGCCGCCGAGGAAATGAGCCACGCCGACATGCTCGCCGCGCGCATCGTGCAGCTTGGCGGAGAGCCGAATCTCGATCCCGATCAGCTCAGCAAGCGCAGCCATGCGCAATACGTCGAGGGCCGCAACTTGGCCGACATGATCCGCGAGAACCTGGTGGCCGAGCGCATCGCCATCGACAGCTACACGGAGACGATTCGCTATCTCGGCGACGACGATTCGACGACCCGGCGCATGCTCGAGGGCATCCTCGCGACCGAGGAAGAACACGCCGAGGACCTGGTCAGCATGATGCGCAGCCACGGCGCTTGAGGGGCTGAGGCCCGCTCGGGGCGCCGTGCCCACGGACCCGCGGCGCGCTGGACGACGGGCGCTCGATTTCGAACCCCGGGCAAACGCCGCCAGGAAGCCGCCGAGTGCTTCGCCGCGGCGCCGGCCGGAGTTACCATGCGCGGCCCAACCCGCGCACCGAAACAACCGGCGACGGCTCCTCCGCGAGCGAATTCGATGGCCTTCCAGCAACTCGATTATTTCCAACTTGACGATCAGTTCAGCGAGGATGAGCGCATGGTGCGCGACACCGTGCGCGCGTGGGTCACCGAGCGCTACCTGCCGCTGGCGATGAAGCACTTCGAGGCCGGCACTTTTCCGCAGGAGCTGACGCCCGAGCTCGCCGAACTGGGCGTTTTCGGGCCGACCGTGCCCCAGGAATACGGCGGCGCCGGCCTGAGCAGCGTGGCCTATGGCCTGATCTGCCAAGAGCTCGAGCGCGGCGACTCCGGCTTGCGCTCGTTCGTCTCGGTGCAAGGCTCGCTGGTCATGTACCCGATCTTCGCTTACGGCAGCGAAGCCCAGAAGCGCCGTTGGTTGCCGCCGCTCGCGCAGGGCAAGGCGATCGGCTGCTTCGGTTTGACCGAGCCCGACTTCGGTTCGAATCCCAGCGGCATGTTGACCACCGCCGTGCCGACCAAGGACGGCTTCGTGCTCAACGGTCGCAAGATGTGGATCACCAACGGCACGATCTCCGACGTGGCGGTCGTCTGGGCGCGTACGCAGGAGGACGGCATCCGCGGTTTCCTGGTCGAGCGCGGCGCCAAGGGTTTTTCCGCGCCGGAGCAGAAGCACAAGTTCTCGCTGCGCGCCTCGATCACGTCCGAGTTGGTGCTCGAGGACGTGCAAGTTTCGCGCGAGGCCATGTTGCCCGGCGTCAAGGGCCTGAAGGGGCCGCTCGGTTGCTTGAACCAGGCGCGCTACGGGATTGCCTGGGGCGGACTCGGCGCTGCGTATGCGTGCTTTGACGAAGCCTTGCAGTACGCGAAGTCGCGTGTCGTGTTCGACAAGCCGCTGGCCGGGTTCCAACTGCCGCAGAAGAAGTTCGCCGACATGGCGACGCAGATCACGATGGCGCAGATGCTCGCGCTGCGGCTTGGCCGCCTGAAGGACGACGGCAAAGTCACGCCCGCGCAGGTTTCCATGGCCAAGCGCAACAACGTGATGCTCGCGCTCGAAGTCGCGCGCACCTGCCGCGACATTCTTGGCGCCAACGGCATCAGCCTCGAGTACCAGGTCGGCCGACACATGTGCAATTTGGAGTCGGTCGTGACCTACGAGGGTACCCACGACATTCACACGCTGGCGATCGGCCACGAGTTGACCGGCATGCCTGCGTATCGCTGAGCCGTCGCGCAAGCGAGCTGGGCACGGGCGCGCCGGCCCCTGTGCGATTTTTTTTCAGGGCGGTTTCAGAACCGGACAGGGGCCTGCCGAAGAAGCGTGGCCCCATGGATTCCCCGCTGCTGCCTTCCGCTGCGCGACCATCGCCGCGCGAAGCGCCTCTAGTCATGCTCGGCGTCGCGGACCGCGTGTTGCGGCGCGCGCTGTGGACTACGTTGGAACGCGGCGGACTCTCGGTCGCCGAAGCCGGCGAAACGCAGCGCAAGCCGGATGTGATCGTCGCCGGCCCGCTGACTTCGCAGAGCGATGCGCAAAATCTGGTCCTGGCCAACCTGCGCGCCGCAAACCCCGGCACACCGCTGATCGCCCTGACCGAGCTCGGCGACAACCACGCAATTCAGCGCGCCTACGACGCCGGCGCCGCGGACTTCCTGGTGCTGCCGGTCGACGGCGCGCAGTTGGTGCAGCGCGTGCGCTTCGTGTTGCGAGCCGCCGCGGCGCAGGCAGGAGCGCATTCGCTGCCTGGCGAACTCGACCAAGAAATCGGCGCGCCCGCCGATCTCGATCGATTTCTGGTCGAACTGCGCGGCGCCCTCGAGCAAGCCCGGCATAGTCAAAGGCGCGCGGCCGTATTGTGCGTCGATCTCCCGCGCTTCAAGCTGCTCACGGCGAACCTCGATTCGGCGCAGTGCGAGCGCTTGCTGCTCGAAGTCGCAGGCCGCCTGCGCGTCGGAATTCGCGACGACGATCTGCTGGCGCGCTTGGTCTGCGTGCGCGACGGTTTCAACCTCGCGCGCCTGCGTGGCGACGAGTTTTGTCTCTTGCTGCGCGACGTGCAGCAGGCCGACGATGTCGCCAAAGTCGGCCAGCGCATCCTCGATTTGATGGCCGAACCGTTTCTGGTCGGCGGACGCGAGACCTGCATCGCCATCAGCGTCGGCATCGCCTGTTATCCGGATGCCGAGCTGGCCGCGGAAGATCTGCTGCGAGCAGCGGAGAAGGCCGCCTACTGCGCCAAGCAGGACGGTGCGAATCACTTGCTGTGCTACAGCGCGGCCCTGGGCGAGCGCGCCGCCGAACGGCTCGCGCTCGAAATCAGCCTGCGGCAGGCCATCGAACGCAACGAACTGGTGCTGCACTACCAGCCGCGCGTCGACATCAAGAGCGGCCGCATCGTCGGCTGCGAGGCGCTGGTGCGTTGGGAGCATCCGACCCTGGGCCGTATTTCGCCGCTGCAGTTCATCCCGCTGGCCGAGGAGACCGGCCTGATCGTGCCCATGGGCGAGTGGATCCTGGCCGCTGCCTGCGAACAGAACAAGCGCTGGCAACGGGCCGGCCTCGCGCCGATCCGCATGTCTGTCAATCTCTCTCCGGCGCAATTCTGCCAGCACGATCTGCACGAGTCGGTTCTCGCAGTACTGAAGTCCACGGGCCTCGCGCCACAGTGGCTGGAATTCGAGATCACCGAGAGCCTGTTGATGCGCGACGCGGAAGCGGCAGTTCAATTGTTGCGGCGCTTCAAGCAGATGGGCCTGCAACTTTCGATTGACGACTTCGGCACGGGCTATTCCTCGCTGAGCTATCTCAAGCGCTTTCCCGTTGACGCGATCAAGATCGACCAGTCCTTCGTACGCGAGATGACCACCAGCACCGACGACTCGGCGCTGGTCACGGCGATCATCCTGATGTCGCGCAGCCTGAAATTGAAAGTCGTCGCCGAGGGCGTCGAGACGCGCAGTCAGCTGGCGCTGTTGCGCATCTTGCGCTGCGACGAGATCCAGGGCTATCTGGTCAGTCGGCCGGTGCCCGCTGACGAAATGGCCGGCTTGCTCGTCGCTGCGATCCCCGCCGCGTTCGCGGCCTGAAGCTTCAACCAGGCTGCTGCGTCGCGGCCGAGACTTCGAGCGCGGCCTTCACCGTCAGCACGAACCTCGAGCCCGCGCCCGGCGCGTGTTCGACGGTCAGGTCGCCGCCCATGCGTTGCGCGAGTCGCTTCGAGACCGAGAGGCCCAGGCCGAAGTGTCCGCCGGGCGCGGCCTTGGCGTCGTGGGTGTGGCAGAAGGGCTCGAAAACCAGACCTTCCTGATCGCGCGTCAAGCCCGAACCGGAATCGAGAACTTCGAAGCTGAGCAGCGGCTCCTGCCAGCTCGAGACGCCGCGCGCGTTGAGCACGAGACGCACGAAGCCGTGGGCCGGCGTGTGTTCGAGCGCGTTGTCGAGCAGGTGCCCGAGGATCTGGCGAATGCGCGGCGCATCGCTGCGAGCCGTGCTCGGCGCCTCGGGGCTGCATTGGAGTTCGACCGAGAGCTGGCGCGCGGCGGCCTTGCCGGCCACGGCGGCGACGGCGTCCTTGGCCAGCTCGCGCGGCGAAAACTCGATCGTCTCCAGGCGCAGACTGCCGTTCTCGAGTTCGGAGAGATCGAGCACATCCTGCAATTTTCGACGCAACTGGCTGCCGTCCTGGCATAGGGCGCCGAGGTTCGAAAGCCATTCGACTTCGTGGGCCTCGTCGATGCCGCGGATTTTTTCGGCGACGTCGAGCATGGCGCCCATCGGGCCGGTCAGATTGCGCGCCATGTTCAAGAGCAGCACCGACTTGGCCTGCGAAATCGCTTCGGCCGCCTTGCGCGAAGTCTCCAGCGCCTGGTTGACCGTCTCCAGCGATGCGGCGTAGGCGCGCGCTTCCTGCTCCGCGCCGCGGGCCGCGAGCAGGGCTAATTTTTCGCGCCGACTCAGATTCCATTTCTCGGTCAGTGCGCTGGCGAGCTGACGAACTTCGATCGGGTCGAACGGTTTTTTCAGGATCAGCAAACGATCGCTGCGGCCGAGTCGCGCGACCATCTCCTGCCAGGAATAATCGGCGAAGGCCGTACAGATCACGGTCTGCAGCTCGCTGTCCACCTGCCAGAGTCTTTCGATCGTCTCGACGCCGTCCCAGCCCGGCGGCATGCGCACGTCGACGAAGGCCAGCGCGTAAGGCCTTTTTTGCTCGCAAGCCAGGCGCAACTTCGCGAAGCCTTCGGCGCCCTGGGAGGCGAAGTCGAGCTCGAACGGCTCGGCGCACGCCGACGCGGCTGCAGTGTTGGGCGAGTCGTCGAACAGCGCGGCCTCCGCGCCGGCGAAGTCGGCCGACTCGCGTGCGGGATCGATCAATGTCTTCTGGAAGTCGGCGTGGATCGCGGCGTTGTCGTCAATCACCAGGATCCTGCGATTGTCTTTGAATTCCATGCTCGGGCTCAACTGGCGGAGGGGGGAACGAGGGGTAGCTCGAGGCTGAAGACGGCGCCGCGGCCCGGGCCTGCGCTGTGCGCGCTGAGTTTGCCGCCCATTTCGGTGGCGGAATTCGCCGCGCCGTGCAGGCCGAAGCCGTGGCCGTGCTCGTGGGTGGTGAAACCGTGTTGGAAGATGCGCACTAGACTGTCCGCGGCGATGCCTTCGCCGTTGTCGCGGACTTCGATGCGAATGCGGCCGGCTTGCGCGCGCACGAGCGCGACTTCGAGGCGCGGCGCGGCGCACGCCGAGCGCTGCAGACTCTCGCGCGCGTTCTTGCACAGGTTGACCAGGATCTCGAGCAACTTGTGCTTGTCGATTCTCTGCGGCTCGAGCTCGTCGAAGCTGCGCACGATCTCGATCGGAGCACAGTCGACCAGCGCCTGTTCGCTGATTTTCAAAGCCGCGTCGATCAGGCCCGCGAGCGCCGTCGGTTCGCGCAATTCCGTCTTGCGCGCGTAGGCTTGCTGGGAATCCACCAATTGTCGGATGTGTTCGATGCCCGAGTTCAGCACGTCGACCTCGCGCGCGATCGTCTGCTGATCGGTCGCCATCAGCTTGGTCAACTCGCACAGGTAGGGCGCGAAGTGTTTGCCCTTGGGATCCTTGGAAATGAACAGCCCCAGGTCGTCGGGATGCTGCTCGACCACGCTGACCAGGCGCTGCAGCTTCTCGACGCGCGAATTGCGCACGCGATCGGCGACCAGCGTGGCCGAGACATTCACCGTGTTCAGCACGTTGCCGACGTTGTGCAGGATCCCGGTGGCGATCTCGGACTTGCCCGCGGCGCGCGCGACCTCGACCACCGCCGCGCGCGATTTGGCCAGCTTCTCGAGCATGTCGTCGAATTCGCGCGACAGGATGCCGATCTCGTCGTCGCGCTCGAGCGCGAGCTTGACCGGGGCGTCCTCGCGCTTGCCCATGCGCACGGCGTGCTCGGTGAGCAGTGCGATCGGCTGCAGCACGGTGTGGCCAAGTACCTTCAGCAGCACGAGCAGCAACAACAGGCCCGCCGCGACGGTCGAGATCAACGCGTAGCGAATCGACGTGGCCCCGCGCGCGGAGATCGCGCGCTCGACGTCGGCGCGGATCAGCAGCGCGGGCGCCTGCTGGATGTCCGCCAGCGTGGTGTAGGCGTCGATGCTCTCGTCGTCGCGCGCGCTCAACACGGGATCCAGGGAAGCGGTGATCTGGTCGAGCAGCTCGCGCTCGCGCGGCGGAATCGCGCTGCTCTCTAGCGGCCAGACGTCGAAACGCACGCTGGTCTGCTCGACCAGCTCGGCGATCAACTCTGGTCCGAGGAAGCGTCCCATGATCACCGTGCCGCGCGAAGGGCCCGCGCCCGAGCTGTTCAGGATCGAGCGCGCCGCCACCAGCATCGGCCCTTGCTCGGTCATCACCAGGCCCGCGACATGGCCGGCCTGTGCGCCTAGCGCACGGCCGTCCTTGGTGTTCTCCGCCAGCAGCGGATGGGCAGGCGAGAGACTGCCGCGGGGAAAGTCACGCAGCGTGAGTTTTCCCGGGCTGCCCGGCCGGTGGCTGTCCGACCAAACGACTTCGCCGCCCGGTTTGCACAGGAACAGGAGATCGACGTGCTGGTCGCGCACGGCCGTGCGCCCGAGATTCGAATCGATGAAGGCCTGCGTCGGCGTCTCGACGAAACGGTAGGTGTCGTCCCAGGACGACCAGTCGAAGCAGCGCGAATCGAGGTGCTGGACTTCGCTTTCGATCGCGTCCTGCGTGCGCTTGAGATCCTTCGCCGCTTCTTCCTGTTCGAGCGCGTTGAAGCTTGGGCTGATCAGCACGCGCTGCGCGACGTGGTCCGCCGCGGCGTAGAGCGCGACCACCGCCGACAGGATCAAGACCACCTTCGTTCGCAGCAGCATGTCGGCTCCGCGCTCAGCCCGCGGCGCGCAGGCTGGATTGTTTCGGCGCGGTTTCGGACGCCGGCTTTTCCGCCGCGCGAGCCGCGGCCGTGGCCTGATTGATCAGCGCGCAGAGTTCTTGTAGTTCGTCACCCTTGCGCAGCTTGCACGCGGCCGGCTTCTCTCCGGCGTTGACCTGTTTCAGGAAGACCTGAAAGCGATAGATTGGTCCCGCGAAACGGTGCGTGGCGAGCAGTCCGACGAGGAACGTCAGAGGCAGCAGCACGCCGGCGCTGACCATGAAGATGCGCGCGAGCAGCGCGGAGAGTCCGTCGAGAAAAATCATGCCGTCGCGCGGCAAATCGTCTGCAACATCCGCCAGCGTGCTCATTACCAGGATGTACTGCAAAGCAAGCGAGATCGTGGACAGCATCAGGAACGCGACGATCAACTTGAGCTGCAAACCAGGCAGACTCAGGCGGTAGGTGTGACGTTGGTTCATGGGCAGGGTTCCCCTGGGGCAAGGGCGAGGCTGCTCAGAATCGACCCGCGCGCCGCGATGCTTGAGCCCCGGCCCCGCCTGTCGCGCGGCTGGGCCGAAACGCGCCTTCAATAGCCCGCGCGAGCCCAGGCGGCCCGTTCGGGCGGCAGGTTCAGGCCGGTCACCGAGCGCAGGGCCCGGCAGGCGGCGCTGCGCACTTGTGGGTCCTCATCGTCTAGACACCCAAGCAGTCCGGGCAGGGCCGTCCGTGAACGCAGCGCGCCCAACGCGACGGCCGCCAGACGCCGGACCTCGTGCTGAGGGTGATCCAGAGCACGGCAAAGTTCAGCGGCCAGCGCGTGGCGCGGATAGCGGCGTCGTGCGATCTGCTGCACGCTCGACAGGGCCACGGAAAGATCGTCGGAGTCAAGCTGCGCGAGAATCGCCGGCGCACGCTCTCGCCACCAGTTCGTTTCCTGTTCGAGCCAGGCCGTCCATGCTTTCGGATCGGCCGCCAGGTACAGCCCGCTGATCTTCTTGAGCGACCAGTACGCGTTGTCGTGCACCGCGCGATTCCCGTGGGCGAGCAGGCCGACCAGCAGCGCCAGCGCATCGCTGTCCTCGAGTTTGCCGGAGGCGAGCGCGGCCTCGCGCAGCACCTCCGCGGAGCTCGAACTCAGGCAGACGCGCACGGGAATCTGGATCGCCGCGTCGAATGGCGCGGTTTGCTTACCGGAGCAGCGCGAAATCTCGGACAACAGACGCGAGTCGAGTTCACTGCGCCTGCCGAGCAGTCCGGCGAGAGCCAGCAGTCCCGGCTGCGAATACTGATTGGAGATCGCGCGGATGGCGAGCGGCTGCAGCTGTGGATCGCTGTGCAGCAAGAGGCCTGCGAGCTGAGCGACGCCCGCGGCGTCGCGCGCGAGCACCCGTTCGACGGCGATCTGGAACTGGGCGCAGTGAGCTTCGTCGAGATCCGTGTTCACTTGAGTCGCTGGAGCCAAAGCCTCGGAATCAGCTCGCGGCGCGGGCCGCGCCGATCCCGCGAGGTCGATCAGAATCTGCAGATCGAGGGCCTCACCGATCTCGCCGATCACACCCACGGCCACGCTGCGGGCCGAGGCATCGGCGGCGGAATTCTCGAGCTGGCGCAGGAAGCTGCGCCAGGCGAGCGGCATGCGTTGCAGCGCGAGCAGCAGGGCCTTGCGCTGCAGGGCGTTCAGATTGGCGCCGGGGTCCTCTTCCTGCGCGCGCGAGCGCGCGGCACGCACAAGCCTCTCGAACATGGCCGGCACGTGGCTGGGGCCGAGTTGGCACAGCTCTCCAGCGAGCGAGTCCGCCGTCGAGCCGGGCGCGGCAATCAGTTTTGCCTCGACGAGTTCGAACTCCACCTGAGCCGCCTGCGGCACGGACGACTGCGGCGCGAGCGCGGCTTCTCCGCCGGGCAATTCTTGAGCCGCGACCGGGCCGATCAAGGCCAGGCACAGACCTGCAAGGCGCAACAATCGCTTCGATTCAGATGCCACGCAGAAGTCCACCGGCCAGACTACCCACCAGACCCGTCAGGCCGCTGTCGAAGTCAGCATCCCCGACGCGGGTCGTCTTCGTGACCGCCTGCACCTTGGCCCAATCGAATTTCAGTTCGTCACCTGCCCAGGCGAGCACTTCGCCGGTCGGCGAGGTGTATTGGATCTTGAAGTTGACATTCTGATGCGCGGCGTAGGGAGTGGTCGGGTTCACGCCTTGCAAGCGCAGCGCTGCGAGCGGGTCGACGCGCAGATTGAATATCGGCACGTTCGGCAATTCGAGCACGCGCCACGAAAGCAGTTCGACCGTCGACTTGCTCGTGCCGTCGTTCTCGAGCAGGCCCACGTCGAAGTGCAGTTTGGCGCCTTCGCTCAAACCAAGTTTCGCCGAAGTGATCGCGCCGAAGAGCTCGAGCGAGTTGCCCAGCGCGACTTCGGCGTCCGGCGCGTAGACCGTCGCGTATAGCTGGCCCCTGGATTGGATCGAGACCGACGGATCGGGAATCCCATCTCCGGTGCGGTCGATCGACTCCCCAGCCGAGATCAACAGCCGCGCGCTGGCCGGATCTTGCTGCGTATTGTTGACCAGACTCTCCTTGGCGAAGTTCACGTAGTCGGTGGCGTAGATCACGACATCGCCCGCGGAGGTGTCGAGCACGAGCTGCGCGTTCTGCTTGAGCAGCAGCAAGCCGACGACCAGCGTCTGCGGCCCGGCGATCACGAGTTGCGAATTCTCGGCGACCTCGAGCGTGCCGTAGCGGTGCTCGCCGGCGGGCAGGGTCATCGGCGTCGTGCCCTGCTGGTGCAGATCACCGAGCGAAGCGAGCAGCGGCACTTCGACGGCCGGCAGGCTGGTCGCTTCGCTGCGCGGCGTGGTCGAGCCGGTGATCGTGACGCCGTTCGAGCTGCTGACGGTGCCGTCTGGGCCGGGGATGACGTCGCCAGAGATGATCGTCGCCGAGCGCGTGCTGCCCTGCACCTCGATGTTTCCGTTGCTGCCGACGCGGCCGGAAGTGGTCGAGGGTTGGTCGCCGCCGCCTCCGCCGAGTAGTCCGCCGATCAGGCCGCCGCCTTCCGCCTGGGCGCCGGGATCGTAGCTGTCGATCATGCTGCCGCGCTTCACCAACAGGTCGCCGTCCGAAAAGACCCCCAGGGCCGCGGTCGAACTGCTCTTCTGTTCGACGACCAGAGAGAGCGAGGCGCGACCTGCGCCGCACAGACCGTTGCTTTCGACTCGCAGGCGACCGTCCGCGGTCTGCGTGGTCTCGACCCACAACACTCCGTCGCCGAATCTCGCGGGCGCGCTCGAGGAAGCGATGTTGCCGCTGCCGCCGGCCTTCAGGCCGTAGATGCCTTCGCTCAAGCCCGCCTCGGCCACGTAGAAAGCGCGTTTGTTGTCGACGTCCTGGACCTGGTTGCGCGTCAGCGAGATCGTGAATTGCAGCAGGCAGGCGCCGAGCATGGCCACGCCGATCACGACCATCAGGGCGACGACCAGGATGCTTCCGCGACGGCGGCTGGAAGCGCACGACGACTTTCGAGCATGGATTTTTATCATATTCAATTCCTGCAGGTCACGGTGGTTTCCTGGGTGCGCGTGATCAGCTTGTGATCGGGCCCCTCGCGTTCGAGCGTCAAGCGGATGGTCACGCGATTGCCGTCGATGGTGAAGCACAGACCGTCTTCGTCGGACAATCCGTTCGCGTCGTCGTCGACTCCATTGTGGAGTTCGTCCTTGAAGTACTCGCGCACCCAGTTCGTCCAGACGACACGGCGCTCGTCGGCAGTGTCGGGATTCTCTTTCCAGACGACCTGTTCGGGTCCGGAGACGAATTCGATCTGCTCCAGGTCGCCGATCACTTCGACTCCGTTCTCGAAGCCCTTGCTCTGGTCGAAGCGCAGGCTGGGCGTGAACAACGGAAAGGGATTGGCCGGAGAGAGCGAGTCCTTGCGTGCCGCCATGACCGCCAGGGCGATGCGGTTGATGGTGCGGTCGAGCTGCAGGTCGAGCGCGCTCATGGAGGAACCGGCTTCGTAGGCCTTCTTGCTGGAACCCGTGACCATCATGACGTTGGCCGCCACCATGCTCAGGATCGCCAGGCCGATCACCATTTCGAGCACCGTGAATCCGGATCTGGCCCGCGCGGGCCGCAAGCAACTTTTCATTGCTTGACGTATTGGTTGTAGAGGTCGAAGGCCGCGTCGCCGCCCACGCCCTTCCATTCGATGCGCACGTGCACCGGCAAGAGCAGGTAGTCGCCGTTGTGCCCGACCGCGTCGACCTCCGCATCGCCATTGAGGTCGCGCGGCATGCCCAGCGCGGCATCGACGACATCCTCGCGCAGGGAAGTGCCTACGCAGGGGAAAAGGATCTTGCCGACGCAGCCGTCCGCGTCGCCGTCGCGCAGATTGAGGCCGGGTACCTGGAAGTTGGAGCCCGGGGCGCTGCCCACGCCGCCCGGATCGTCGGCGGGCGAATCGTTGAAACTGGCGAAGAGCGTGGCGGCGGATTGCGAGCGCATCCATTCCAGCGCCCGGCGTGCGCCCTCCGAGGCGACGGAGATTTCGCGCTTCATGCGGCTGTGGCGCGCCGTCGAAATCAGCGTGCTCGAAAACAGGCCGACGGCCACGGTCAGCATGGCCATGACCACGACAAGTTCGAGCATCGAAAAGCCTGCGCGCATTTTTCGCGCGGCGTCCGGTCGGGCGCTGGCAGTCGACGGCGAGGGCTCTGAATGCATGTACATTTTGGACGGAGGCGGATGCCCGTGCGCGGTCCGCCGGGCATCCGAGTCGAGAAAGGGAGCGGAAAGGAAGCCGCCGTGCGCATCTATCGGGTCGGCGCTCTCCCGCTCCTTACGCGGCGTGCCGAATAGCCGCGCGCTTTTCGGAAGCGATTGTCCAATTCACTGAACACCCCGCGCGCTGCGGCAGCCGGCTACGAAATGTTTTCGCGGTCGCGCGCCGGCGCGCGTCGTGCTGACGCCGCTACCCACCCTGGCCCTCGATCCGCGAAGCTTCCAACCCTTGGCCCGCTTCGCTGGCAAACCTGCAGGCCCGACGGACTCCGACAAGCGCCGCGAATGCCATACTGCGCTCCAGGTTCGCCACGCTCTTCGAAGGCAAAAGGATCATGAGCTCCACTCGCGCACTGTGGTGTCTGACGCTCGTCAATCTCGGGCTCGTCGCGTTCCAGCTGCTGCCGCTGCCGCGGGCAGAGGCGCGGGCCGAACTCCCGATTCTGCGCGGGCGCGGCCTCGAGATCGTCGACGACGAAGGTCGCTTGCGCGCGCAGCTCAAGCTCGAGCCCGCCAATCCGACGTTCAAGATGCCCGACGGCACGATCGGTTTTGGAGAGACGGTGATCCTGCGCTTGATCACCGCCGACGGCAAGCCGCGCGTCAAGCTCACGACTTCCGATCAGGGCTCCGGTCTGATGCTGCTGGGCGACTCCGACACCACGCACGCCATCCTGCAGGCCGACCGCGCTAAGACCTGCTTGAAGCTGCGCAACGACGAGCAGACCCAGCAGATCCTAGAGCCTTCGTAGTCAGGAATTGCCAAGCCGCGCATTCAAGTCCATGTCCCGAGCCTGCGGACCGGCCAATTCGGATCACCGCCGCGGGCTAGGTCAGGCCCGGCCACAGGCGCCTGAGCATGGCGGCGTGCCGAGCGCCCGACGCGTCCGCCGAGGTGTCGGACTTGGCCCGTCGCCGCCCGAGCAGTTCCCCGGACTCGACAGCGTGAAAAATCGTGACTAGATCGGCGCGCTCGCGCGTGCTACTTCTGGCTCCATCATGCGTCGCGAACCCCAGTCGCTGTCGCCTGCGAGGGAGCACGGATCCCACACCCTCAAGGTCTACACGGGCACCGTTGTCGGCTGTTTCGGGAACGACGTCTTCGTCGAACTCGGCGTGCGCATGCAGGGCGTGATCGCGCGCGATCACTTCGACTCTGCGCCGGGTGTCGGCGATGTTTTCGAGTTCACGCTCGGCGGTCAGGAAGACGGACTGTGGGCCCTGGCGCTGAAAGAGGAAGAAGTCCTCGCGACCTGGGAGAACCTCGAAGTCGGCAGTTGGGTCAATGCGCGCGCGGTGCGCAGTGCCTTCGGCGGGCTGGAAATGAAAGTCGGTCCCCTGCACGGCTTTTTGCCGAAGTCGCACACGGGTCTTGCGCGCGACGAAAAGCCCGAGGTCCTGGTCGGCAAGCACTTCACCTGCGAAGTGATCGAGATCGAGAAGGAGCGCCAACGCGTGCTGCTCTCGCGCAAGTTCGTCGAGCAGCGCGAGCGCGCCAGTCCGCACCAACGTGGCATCGGCTCGCTCACGGTCGGGGAACACGTGCACGGCCACGTGACGCGCATCGAGGAGTACGGCGTGTTCGTAGCCTTCGGTCAGGGCCTCGAAGGCATGGTGCACGTCTCGAACATCGCCTACGAACGGGTCGAGCACCCGGGCAAGGTTCTGGGTGTCGGGCAAGCGCTCGAAGCGCGCGTGCTGGCGATTCGCGACGGCGGCAAGCGCATCGCGCTCGGCCTGAAGCAACTCACGCCCAATCCCTGGGTGCGCGTCGAAAGTCAACTTGCGGCCGATGATCTGGTCGAAGCCAAGATCACGCGCGTGCGCGATTTCGGCGCTTTCCTGTCGATCGCCGCCGGCGTCGAAGGACTGCTGCCGGCGAGCGAGTGCGACCTTGGGCCCCACGAGGAGATCAGCCAGGTTTTGCGCGTCGGCGAGACGATTTCCGTGCGCGTGATCGACCTCGACGTGGCCCACGAACGCGTCGCGTTTTCGCTGCGTCACCGTACCGGCGCGCGCATCGGGATCAAGGAAGCGGCGAACCGCGTGCTGGTCCTGCGACAAGTCGACGGCGGCACCGCGAGTCAGCTGCAGGCTTCGCTGCGCGACAAATTGGCCGCCGCCCTGCGAAAATCGGGCTGAGCGGCTCGCCACCGCGGGCTTGGCCTACTTGGGCGCCGCTTCCATCATCTTCGCCACGCGCGACTGGATCATTGCGAAGCGTTGGCGGCCCAGATCGCACTGGGTCGCGATCCACTCGGCGTTGCGGAACGCGGTGGGGGAGTACTCCTTGCGGAAGCGCTCGAGGTGGGGCTGGACCTTGGCGAAGAGGAACAATCCTTCGCCGCTGTTCTCGATCAAGAAGTCGGGATTGATCACGCCATTGCGCGCGAAGGAGTAGGCCATCTCCCAGTAACTGGACACCTGGCGCCAAGCTGCATTGCTCGGATGGGCGATATTGTTGGCGACTCCGTTCAAGTCGTCCCAGCTCCTGGGCATGAAGCGCATCATCGCGTCGCGCGATTGGCGCATCACGGTTTCGCGGCGCAGTTCGTAGAGCTTGAGGACCAGGTCGGCGTCGTGGTGGTCGGGTTTTTCTTTGGTCATGATCGCGCGAGTCTAGCGATCTTCGCGCGCGCTGCGCCAGCGCGCGAACGGGGCTAACGGCGCTCGAAGCGGTAGATCAAGGCATCCTCGAGCTTGATCGCCGGCCCGTTTGTCCACAGACGCGCCCCGCACTTCAGCGCGACGTTGGCGCTGGCCAAGTTGTCTTTCGCGACATGGATCAACACGTAGGGAGCTTCGAAGCGCACGGTCGCGATCTCGAGCAGGCAACGGGCCGCCTCGGTCGCGAACCCTTGGCCCCAATGTTCGCGCAACAGCCGATAGCCCATCAGCGTCTCGCCCTGTGCGCTGCGGCGCAGGCTGCAGCGCCCGAGCCAAGTGCCGTCCTTTTTTTCGATCACCCAGCGGCCGAAGCCGTGCGGCAATTGGCGCGGCACGTCCGCAATCCAACGCGCGGCGGCATCCAAGTCCGGGAACGGAACATCGTGAACGTACTTCAACACTTCTGGATCGCTGTTCAGGCGCAATATGTGCGGCGCATCGCGTGCTTCCAGGTCACGCAATACGAGGCGAGCTGTGCTGGCGAGGATCATGGCGCGCGCCGGCTTTCGATCGGCGCGGCATTCGGCGGCGGACTCGGCCCCGCTTTATCGTCGCTACCGAGCGCCGCTTCATATTCGCGCTTGAATTTGTCGCGCTGCTCGAGCGACCAGTCGGCCTGCGCCGTGGCGTGAAGCTCGAAGAGCAAGAGTCTTTGCTCGTCGATCAGCGCATCGGCGGCGGCGCTGCGCACGAACGGCAGCATCGGTGCCATCAGCAGGCGCTGCCCGAAAGAGAGTTCTTGCTTCAGCGCCGCGTCCATGACGTGCGTCATGCCGGCTTCGACACAATGACGTGTGGGCAGCAGGACCGCCCAATCCCAATTCAAGGGCGCGTCGGCCGGCATGCCGAAGTCCAGGACGAGCCGCGTCAGCAAAACCGGATGCGACACCATGCACAGCATGTCGCGCGGATCGAGGCCCAGCTGCGCGGATTCGGCGCGCATTTTTTCGCAGGACGTCGATGGGTGCTTGCCCGTGCCTTGCCGGCCGCTCGCGTTTCCCGCGGCCGCGGAGTCCGAATCGTCGGGCTCGTCGGAGCCGGGTCGCAGAGCGGACTCGCCCTTGCGCATGAGCTCGATCCTGCGACACAAGTCGCCGCCGGGCAGCCAAACATCGTGGTCCGCAATAATGAGCAAGCGCGCGCTGGGCTCGCGAGCGGTGCGCGTGCGGAAGTCGTCGCTGACCTCGCGGGCCAGCGCCGCCGCCTTCGCCGCGTCGTCCTTGTTCAGCGCGTAGACGAGCTGCCCCTGGACTTCGAAGAGCGTCCAAACCTGAAACCTCGCGGGCAGATCGGAACGTGTCGTGGCATGGGCCGCCGGCAACGAGTGGCAGTCGACCGCCACAAGGAAGAGTGCAATTGGCAGCAGCGCTCGACCGATCACTCCCATGGGCGGCGATGATGCCTCCGATTTCGTCTGCGGGCCATTCAGGGATCGTATGTGTTGGCGTTCGAGCCCGCCCGTGGCCCTCCGGCGCCTGGCCTGTCTCGCGATTGGACCCGCCGAGCTGGCGCGGCCCCGCCAGCGACAGGCAGCGAGCCGAGTCGGCGACCAGGACTCAGGCACTGCACCGTCGCGGTCGATATCGTGACACGCCACGGCATGCTTGAAGCCGTGTCCGCGACGTGACGCAATCCAAAGCCATCCCCGCGCTGCTGCGCTACATCCCGGCGCTGGCGACGCTGCGGCGCTACACGCGGCTGGACCTGCGCGCCGACCTGCTCGGCGGTCTTTCGGTCGCGGCGGTCGCCGTGCCGCAGGCCATGGCCTACGCCATGATCGTCGGCTTGCCGGCGGAGTACGGGCTCTACACCGCGATCGTGATGACCACGGTCGGCGCGCTGCTCGACTCGTCGCGGCAATTGATCAACGGGCCGACCAACGCGATCTCGATCGCGTTGCTCGCGGCGATCGGACAGATCGGCGATCAAACGCAACTCGTCCAGGCCGCCGTGTTCATGGCGTTTTTCGTCGGCGCGATCCAGCTCGCGATCAGCCTGGCGCGGCTGGGCGATTTGACGCGCTACATCTCGCACTCGGTGATCGTCGGCTTTACGGCGGGCGCGAGCCTGTTGCTCGTGCTCGACCAGTTGAAGAACCTGCTCGGGCTGAAAGCGATCGGCGATGTGCACGATCACTTCCTGGTGCGCTTCTGGCGCACGCTGGCCGAGGGCGGTGCCGTGCACGGAGCGACACTGCTGGTCGGTCTGGGTTCGATCGCGCTGGTGCTCGTGCTGCGAGTCGTGAAGAAGCGTTTGGGCTGGACCTTGCTGCCCGAGTTCCTGTTGGTCGTGATCGCGATGGCGGCGCTGACCGCCGTTCTGAGGCTTGATCAGCAAGGCGTGCGCGTCGTCGGCGACATTCCCGCGAAACTGCCCAAGGCCGGACTGCCGCATTTCGACGCGCAGTGGATCCGCGACTTTGCTTCCAGCGCGCTGGCGATCGCGTTGCTTGGCTTGCTCGAGGCGATCGCGATGGCGAAATCGATCGCGTCGGTGACGCGTCAAAAACTCGACCTCAACCAACAGTGCCTTTCCGAAGCCTGCGCGAACCTTGCAGGGAGTTTCTTCTCCTGCATGCCCGGCTCGGGTTCGCTGACGCGTTCGGCGATCAATCAGCAGGCCGGCGCGCGCACGCAGTGGGCCGGCGTGTTCTCGGCCATCGCCGTGGCCGTGATCATGCTGTTGCTCGCGCCCTATGCCCGCTTCATTCCGCGCGCGGCGCTGGCTGGACTGTTGATGCTGACCGCGGCGCGTATGGTCAATTTCAGGGAGCTGCGCTACCACGTGCGCGTCTCGCGCTTCGACGCTGCGATCGTCGTCCTGACGGCAGTCTCGGCCTTTGCGATCTCGATCGAGTTCTGCGTGCTGATCGGCGTGGTGCTTTCGTTCATGCTGACCGTGCCGCGCACCGGGAACATGCTCTTGACCGAATTCGTCGAGGCCGACGGCGACCACGTGCGCGAGCGCTTGCCCGAGGACGCGCCGGCCGCGGACGTGCTGATCTTCGGCCTCGAAGGCGAAATGTTCTTCGGCGCTTCGACCAGCCTGGAGCAGCACCTCGAGGCGATCGAAGGCCGCATGAACGAGGGGCCCAAGGTCGTCGTGATGCGCATGAAGCGCGCGCGCAATCCGGACGCCGTGGGCCTGGCCGAGTTCGAGCATTTCCTCGGCCGCCTGCACGCGCGCGGCGTGTACGTGCTGCTGTGCGGCGTGCGCACCGGCATGCGCGACGCGCTGGCGCGCTCTGGCATGCTCGACAAGTTCGATCCCGAGCACATTTTTCTCGAACAGGCCGTGCGTCAGACCAGCACCCAGGCCGCCATGCGCCTGGCGCGCAAACTGGCCGGCCGCCCCGAACGCGCTTCGCCCGGCCCGCAAGGCGAGCGCAGGGTCCGCGATCTTGGGCCGCCCGCGCGGCCGTGATCCGACGCGGGGGGCCGCTTTGGGCCGAACCCAATCCTGACGCTTCGCCGAGCGTCAGAGGGAGTCGTCAGACCGCCGCGCAGGGTACAACCTTGGACCCATGACCCGCGTAGAGACTTGCCGGCTGAAGGCCGCGCTGCAATCTGTCTGCATCGGCCTGCTCATGCTCGCCGGCGAGCGCGCCGCACTCGCCCAGGATCCCGCTGGCAGCGGCTTCGTGCACGCCATGACTTCGGCGACCCATGCGCTCGAGGCCGGCGAACTTTTGCGCGCACGCGAGTGGATCGAGCGCGCCCTCGAGCGCGACCCGCGCTCGGTCGAAGCCTGGGAATTGCGCGCGAGTTGGGCGAGCGCCGCCAAGGACGCCGACGAATTCGTGTACGCGCTGCACCAGGAATTGCGCAACGCGCGCGCGCAGAAGCGGCCGGCGGCCTTTGTCGACGGGCTGCGCAAGCGCGTGTTCGCCGAGGATCCGATCGCCAAGGATCTGCTTTCGCTCGACGTCGTCTTCTCGAAGAAACTGCTCGACCTAGCGACGCGCTACGAGAAGGAGGGCCGGCCCCACGCGGCGATCTCGGTGCTCAAGACCGTGCTCGCGCTCGATCCGCTCAGCGAAGTCGCGCAGGCTTCGATCGAGCGCGTCGCTTCGCGGCCCGATCCGAGTCTCGCCGCCGACGCCAAGCCCAAGGATCTCTTCGCCGATGTGTCGAAGGAGTGGATCGTCGAACACGACAAGGCCCACGGCACGTGGGACACACGCGCGAAACTGGAGCGCGAGAACTACACCACGATCACCGACGCCGGTTACGAAGTCCTGGTGCGCGCCGCCGAGGCCATGGAGCAGATGAACGCCTTCTATCGGCGTTTTTTCCGCTACGGCACCGAAGAAGACGGCCGCAGCGTGCCGCGCATCGAACTGCACATCTTCAAGGTTCGCGACGAGTACCTGAAGCTAGGCAAGGGCCCGCCGGTCGAATGGTCGGGTGGACATTTCACCGGCGACAGCGTCGAGACCTACATCGACGGCAGCTTCGACGGCATGACCGGAACCTTGTTCCACGAAGCCGCGCACCAGTTCGTGTCGCTGGCCACTTCGGCCGCGGGTTGGTTGAACGAAGGACTCGCGTCGTTCTTCGAAGGCACGCGCATCCTGCCCAACGGCACGGTCTTGATGAATCTGCCGGCGAACCATCGACTTTTCCCGCTCGCTTCGCGCATGGAGAAGGGCTGGATGAGCGGGCCGACGGACGGAATCACGGCCGACGGCAAGGGCGAGCCCGACAAGGCGCCGACGTTTTCGACCGTGCTCGAAAACAAGTACGCCTGGGGCCCGCCCTGGTACGCGCCGACCTGGGGCGTGGTCTATTTTCTCTACAACTATCAGGACCCCGTCGACGGCCGCTTCGTCTACCGCAAGTCCTTCGGCGATTTCATCAATGCCTCCGGCGGGCGCGAGGGCGAAGGCGCGGTCGAGAACTTCGAGAAGGTCGTGCTCGCGAATCCGATGCCGCCGATCAAGGGCTTCGAGCGGCCCAAGGAATCGGTCGATGTCGAGCTGCCGAAGACGGCGGCCGAACTGGATCTTGTGTGGAAGAAATGGACCTTGGAGCTGCGCGACGAGCAGCAGGGCAAACTCGAACGTGTGCGTCCCTATCTGCAATGGGGCCGGGCCGCGATCCTTGCCGCTGATCTCGACGCCGCGCAGGAACACTTCGAAAAAGGATTGATGGCCGCGCCTACCGATCCGCAGATCCGGCTCGAGTTCGCGGCGTTGCTGGCGGAGAAGCTGAAAAATCCAGACCGCGCGGCCAACCTGGTCGAAGCGGCGCTGGCGCTGCTCGAAGCCGCGAAATCGCCGGACAAGAAGGCGATCGCCGCCGCGGAGCGCGCGCTCGAGAAGTACGACCCCAAGCGCGACACGGTCGACTCGCTGCAGAAGGACATGGCCGTCGCCGCGCGCGCGCTGGTCGAGCGCTACTTCGCCGCCGAACGTCCGTTGATGGTCATGGATGTTTCCTGGCGACTGGGGACCGACCTGGGCGTCAGCGACCTGTTCGCGTTCTACGAGCGCGCCGCGCGCGCGAGTGGCAAGTCCTTGCGCATCTGGGATCTCGCCTACAACGAAAAGGATCTGACCGGTTGGTCCGCGAATGGCGCCGGCTCTCCATTCGCGCCCGACGGCACGTTTCTCGACGCGAAGTTCCAGACCTTCGATCCAGAAGTCTTCGATTATCAAGCGCTGACGCTCGATCGGACCTCCAGCGGCGACTTCTCGATGGAAGCCGACATCCAGGCCGAACGCGGCAAGGTCACGTTCGCGGGCTTCGTCTTCGGCCGCAAGGATGCCTCGAGCTTCCATGCGCTGTTCTTTTTCCCCGGCAAGCAGCAGCAGGAAGGTCTCGCGGCGCCGGGCTACATCGACCTGCTGTCGAGCTTCGGCAGCGGCGTGATCCAGACCTGGCGGCACGAGCAGGTCGACAATTCGCTCAAGCCGGGCGAGACCAGCGCGGGCACGTGGCACAAGCTGCGCGTCGACGTGTCCGGTCGCTTCGTCGATTTCTGGTACGACGGCGTGCTGCTGCCGCCCTACGAGTTCCCAAGCATCGACGTGTTGCGCGGCGGCTTCGGTTTGATCACCGGCCGCGGCGAAGCGCGTTTCAAGAACGTGCGCTATCTGGCCAGCGATCCGCGCGATCCGGTGGCGGGCATCGAGCGCGAGCTGCGCCTCTTGAAGCTCAAGGGCCGCACCGCCCAACAGACCGGCAGTTACGTCGGCAGCGTTCCGCCCTGGCCCAAGGTCGCGAAATGGGTGCAGGGCGAGCGCAAGAGCTGGGACGAAGTGGGCCGCGTGCCGCAGCTCTTGGTGCTGTTTTCACAGCAGCAGAACGACACGATTCGCCTGGACCAATGGTTGACTGCGTTCGAACTCGCCGCGCGCCCCTTTGGACTTCAGCTGGTCGCGATCACATCGCCCAACGACGAGAAGACGATCGTCGAATACCTCAAGACGCATAACATGCCCGGTGCCGTCGCAGTCGACTACCGCGCACCCAAGACCAGCGGCATCGGCGAGAGCAACGAGCTGTTCTTCACGCGCAAGTTCAATCTGCCGCGCGTCTTGATCCTCGATGTCGACCAGCGCGTGGTCTGGGAAGGCGATCCCGGACTCGTCGCCGCCACGCCCTGGAGCGTCGGCGATGGTTCGTTCGTCGATGCGCCCTTCGCCGACCTCGTCGCGCGCCACAAGCTCGACAAAGTGCCCGACTTCTTGAAACAGTGGACGCAGACGGGCAGTGCGGCCATGGCCGCCGGCGATCTGGCTGTCGTGCTGCCGCTGCTGCGCGCGGCCAAGGAATACGAAGCGGAGTTCTTTCCTGAGGTGGCGCTGGCGCAGAGTCGCCTGAGCGCGCTCGAAGCCGCGCTCGCAAACCTCGTGGGCAGCGCGCAATCGATCGCGAAGGAACACGCCGATCCCGCGATCTCCGTCTTGGTCGAATGGCACAAGCTGTTCGGCCTGGAAATGACGCCGAAGATCGCCAAGGAGCTGAAGCCCTTGCTCGACAGCAAGCTCGACAAGGAATGGGCCAACGCCGTGCGCGCCTGCCTGCGCTGGAAAAACGTGATGGCGCGCAGCGACGCCGACCCGGCGGCGGCCGCGAACGAGTTGCTGACGACGCTCGGCGGATTCGAAGGCTTATTGCCGCGCGAACTCGCCTTCGAACTCAAGCTTGCGTCTGCTGCCAAGGACGCCAAGAGCTTCGAAGCGCTGGTCCTGGGCGCGGAAATGCGCCCGAGGGCCTGGCTCGCGCAATCTCATTTCGGTTGGACTCTGCCCGCGCCGGGCGCCGGTCACTGAGTCAGGAAACCAACGCGCCCGGACGCGCGAACGACAGGAGTTCGCCCGCTCCTGGCCCCGCGTCCTGGGCGGGTTTGTCCGCGCGCCGCGCGCGATTCTTCGAACGCTCGCGCGCCGCCGCCACGAAGCCGTCGAACAAGGGCTGGGGCGCAAGCGGCCGGCTCTTGAACTCGGGGTGAAACTGCACGCCCAGGAAAAATGGATGCGACGGCAATTCGAGGATCTCGACCAGATCGCGATCGGGGTTGAGACCCGAGATGACCATGCCCGCTTTCTCGAATGCTGCGCGATAGGCGTTGTTGAATTCGTAGCGGTGGCGATGGCGCTCGTGCACGAGTTCCGCGCCGTACAGGCGCTGGGCCAGTGTGCCCGGCTTCACGCGGCAGGGATAACTGCCCAGGCGCATCGTGCCGCCCTTCTCGTGCACATTGCGCTGGTCGGCCATCAAGTGGATCACCGGGTGCGGCGTTTCGGCCGAGAATTCAGCCGTGTGCGCGCCCTCGAGGCCGAGCACGTTGCGCGCGAACTCGATCGTCGCGCACTGCATCCCCAAGCAGATGCCGAAGAAGGGTAGCCCCGTCTCGCGCGCGTGCTGGATCGCGCGGATCTTGCCTTCGATGCCGCGCTCGCCGAAGCCGCCGGGCACCAAGAGCCCGTCGACACCTTCGAGCAGGCTTGGACCGCGCGTGAAAAAGTCCTCCGCGCCGATCTTGCGCAGCTTGACCCGCGTTTGATTCTTGATGCCGGCGTGGCTCAGCGCCTCGTAGATCGACTTATAGGCGTCGTGCAGTTCGATGTACTTGCCGACGACCGCGATCTCGACCGTGTCCACGGTCTTGCGCATCGACTCGAGCATGCGATTCCAATCCTCGAGGTCGGTCTCGAGCTCGAACGGCAGGCCGAGGTGGCGCGTGACGATGCGATCCAACCCAGAGTGCACGAGCATCTGCGGAACCTGGTAGATCGAGAAGTCGACGTCGCGTTCCTCGATCACCGCTTCGGGCCGCACGTTGCAGAACATCGAGATCTTGCGTGCCATGTCCGGCGTCATCGGCTGCTCCGTGCGGCAGATCAGGATGTCGGGCTGGATGCCGATCTCGCGCAACTTGCCGACCGACTGCTGCGTCGGCTTGGTTTTCAGTTCACCCGAGGCGCGCAGATAGGGCAGCAGCGTCAAGTGCACGAACAGCACGTCCTCGCGCGGCCGTTCGAGCGCGAACTGACGGATGGCTTCGACGAAGGGCAAACTTTCGATGTCGCCGACCGTGCCGCCGATCTCGGTCAGGGCCACGTCGCTGCCCGGTGTCACGCCGGCGCTGATCGCGTCCTTGATCGCATCGGTGATGTGCGGGATCACCTGCACTGTGCTGCCGAGGTAGTCGCCGCGGCGCTCGCGCGCGATGACTTCGGAGTAGATCTTGCCGGTGGTGTAGTTCGACGAGCGCGAGAGCTTCGCGTGCGTGTAGCGCTCATAGTGGCCGAGGTCGAGGTCGGTCTCGGCGCCGTCGTCGAGCACGTACACCTCGCCGTGCTGGAACGGGCTCATCGTGCCCGGATCCACGTTGATATAGGGGTCGAGCTTCTGCATCGAGACCTTGAGGCCGCGGCGCTCGAGGATCATGCCGATCGCCGCCGAGGTCAGGCCCTTGCCGAGACTCGAGACCACGCCGCCGGTGATGAAAATGTGCTTGACCATGTGGTGCTTTCCTGTGGGCCGGGCGCGAATCCGTTCGATCAAACTCCGCCGCGGGCCTTGCAGCGCGCAACGAAGGCATCGTACTCAGCCCGTGTGTCGATTCCGAGTGCGAGTTGCTCGGCGTCGAGCACGCGCAGCTTCAGGCCGGCCTCGAGCCAGCGTAGTTGTTCCAGGTTCTCGATCCGCTCCAGCGTTCCGACGGGCAGTTCGCAGAAGCGTTGCAGGGCGCGCGGCCGGAAGGCGTAGACGCCGACGTGGCGGCGCGCGTTCGAAAGCGCGTCGGCGCCCTCGCGCGCATGCACTCCACAGGGGATTGCCGCGCGCGAAAAATACAGCGCGTCGAGCCGCACGTCGCGGATCACCTTGACGACCTGCGCCGAAGCGATTTCGGCTGTTGTGGTGAACGCTCCGCACAGCGTCGCGATCTGCACCTCGGGATCGTGAAAGCACCTGACCAGGCTGGTGAGGTCGGCGCGCGAGAGTTCGGGTTCGTCGCCCTGCACGTTGACCAGTACGTCGAACTCGATCAAGTCGAGGCTCAATGCGGCCTCCAGCACGCGGTCCGTGCCGCTGACGTGTTCCGCGCGCGTCAGCACGGCCTCGATTCCCGCCGCGTGCAGCGCGTCCAGGATTTCAGGGCTGTCGGTTGCGACTACGACGCGCGCGAAAAGTCCGGAGGCCAGCGCATTGCGCGCCGAGTGCTCGATCAATGTCCTGCCCGTTTCGGCGAGCAGCATCTTCCGCGCGAGGCGGGTCGAGTTCAGGCGGGCGGGCAGGATCGCCGCAGCCTTCAAGGGCCGCTGCTCCACGGGCTCTCGACGAATGAACCCGCGCTTGCGGGGCGGATCGTCGCCAGGTTCGCCACGGGGCCGGCTACTTCCCGCCCTTCGTGGGCGGTGTCTTTTGATAGTCCGGGACCTTGAACGGCAGCTTGCCCGATTCTGTGCGCACCGCCTGGAACCCGTTGGTCGCGTTGTACGTGTCGAGGAACGCTTTCTGGATCGTACGCAAGCGTGTGCGTTGCCCTCCCTTGGCGTCCATGGGTTCGGCGACGAAACTGGTTCCACCGGGGCCTGTCATCTCCAGCGACCAGCGCAGCGAGTCCTTGGCCATCGTCGGCGCGCTGCCGCGCTTTTCGTCCTTAGACCAGCCCTGCTCCCTGATGTAGTCGACCAGGCCGATCATCCAGGCTTCGTCCGTGACCTTGCGCGACGGATCCGAGCGCACCGTCGAGTACTGGTTCACGGCGGTTG
>JAYUUV010000351.1:0-12014 GCA_043754695.1 Planctomycetota bacterium | reverse complement strand
TTCATGGCCAGGAACGGGCGGCCGTCCGCGGTCAAGCCGGCATCGTGCAAGGGAACGATGCCGGGATGTTGGAGCTGCGCGCAGATCTGCGCCTCCTCGAGGAAGCGCCGATGCAACTCGGGCCGCTCTTTGTGGCGTGCGAGCAGCACTTTGATGGCGACGTCGCGCCGCAGCACGTGATCTCGCGCGCGGAACAGCGCTCCGACACCGCCGCGCGCGAACTCACCGAATATCTGATAGCGGCCGAGCAAACTTCCGCCGCGTGGAGCATCCTCGGAATCCAGATCCGGCGGCAGGACCGCGACGGAATGCACGGGTTCTGCTAGCGCGATGGCCGCACCGTCGCTGCGCTGAATGAAGGGCCTCGTTGCGCAGATGCTGTCGGGCTTGCCGAAGCCGTGCTCCAGCAGGATGTCGAAGCCATCGGCGTTCTCCGCTTGCGGCTCACGATCGTTCGACATGGTCATTGCGGGCCTCCCAAAATCTCCATGCAAAGCGCCGGGCCATCGGCGGCGGCACGGCTCGAAGCCGGCCGTGTTCCCCGCTGGCAAGTGGCGTCATTCTAGTGGTGCCCGGCAGTGACCGCTGATCCACTGGGATTGCCGTCTCCCTACGGGCGCACAAACTTCGTGCTCGCGAAGTTGCTCGTCTTGAGAACCTTGTTCGACTGTCCGCTCTGGGCGGCGATCACGGCGCCGCTTGCGTCTTTGACGATGGTGACAGCGTAGGCCCATTGGCCGGAGGTCCTCGAAGTCCAGCCGCGGCCGTTTCCACCTGGATTGCGCAGGTCCAGCCCCCAGGAACCAGGCTGTCCGTTCGGAATCTGGAGCGCGTTCTGCAGTTCCTGCACGGTTGGGAGTCGCCAATCGGTGAACCCGTCTCCGGTGAAATTCGCAGCAGCCTGGACTCCGCCGGCCCAGTCGCCACCGATCCATCCCTGCGTGTCCGTGGTCCACGTGAGCGTGGCGACGCAGGCTTGCGGTTGCTTGATCTCGGGGTCGGGGACCCTGCTCGAGGAGTCGCTTAGAGTCGTAAGCGCGGAGCCTGCCCAGAGACCAAGTCCAATCAGGAGCGTCTGGCAAAGTGTCATGATTTTCTTCCGTTAAAGTTGTGAATTGTCGAATCTCGAGTCGTGAAGCGCGCGAAAGTTCCGCGCATCCAGTTCTTGTTTTGGCGTGGCAGCGACAGTCGTCCGCGCGGGGCCCGCGGCGCACGGTCAATGCGATCGATGCCCGCCAACACATGGGCACCGAGTGTCGAGGAATGGAATAGCGGGATCATCAGCGTGAGGTCGACGACTCCGTCCATTTCATGGGCAAATTGTGAAGCGCAGTCCGTTAGTCAAAGTGGTGTTGTTGGGCGCGGCGAAGCCCGGATCACGGCCCCACCACTGCGAGTCCACAGTTGTGCCCGGCGTCCGCAACAATTGATGCGGGTTGCCGCCGAGGTTGCCCACTGCGAACGCGTTGAAGTCAATCAAGTACACGCCCGTACAGTTGCTCGCGGGCAGCGGCGAACCTCCGGACGTCACGCCAGGTGCGCGCTTGATCGGACCCGCGAGGCAGAGCGTGCCATTCTGGAACGCGATCGCGGCCTGACCGTTGAGACCATAGAGGAGCAGTCCGGTCTTCTGGTTACGAACGTTCGACCCTGTGACCGCGAATCCGACGCCAGCGATCGCGCTGGGAATACCGCTCGAACTAATCGCCGGAGTACAACCGAGCGAGTTGACCTTGGCGGTGCAGTAGCTCAGGCAAGTGCCGCAGCTTCGATCAAAGCGCCCAACGCTGTAGAAATTGCTGGCATCCACCTCCACGTATGAACTTCCAGGTGGAGGTGGTGGCACGTCGCACTGCCCGTAGGCGGGAGCTCCCCAGGCCACGATCGCCCCGTCGCTGCGCCGCGCGATGCTATGGAGATCGCCCGCAGCGACATCGACGTAGACGATGCCGGCAGGTAGCGGGGGCACGTTGCATTGGCCCTGGGAGTTGTCTCCCCAGGCTAGGACCGCGCCATCGCTGCGGACCGCCAACGTGTGAGAACCGCCCGCGCCGACACTGACGTAAGTGAGGCCCGCCGGAAGCGGCGGAATATTCGGCGGGAGATGGACCGATCCGATCACAGCCCCGTCGCTGCGGATGGCCACGGTGTAGTATTCCTTCGCCTCAATACTTCGGTAGGAGAGGCCCGGAGGAAGCGGCGGAAGGTCCACTTGGTTCCAGGCGGTGTCCCCCCAACACACCACGGATCCATCCGAGCGGCGACCGACGCTGTAATCGCGGGTCGCCGCGATCTCGACATAGACGAGACCTAGCGGAAGCGTCGGGGCGTTGCACTGGCCGTAATTGTTGGCCCCCCAGCAGACCACCGATCCGTCGCTCCGACGGGCCACGACGTGAAACGAGCCCGCCGCGACTTCGACGTAGGAAAGACCTGGCGGAAGGGGCGGAACAGTCAGCAAGGAGGCGCCCCATGCGACGACTTGCCCGTCGCTGCGGACGGCCACGTTGCGGAGAGAGCCCACGCCGTTGCCTCCATCGCAAGTCGAGACTTGGCGATAGGTGACCCCGGGCGGAAGTGCCGGCACGTTGCATCTACTGTAGGCACTATCGCCCCACGCCACGACGATGCCGTCATTGCGACGTGCGACACTGTGAGCTCCTCCGGCCGCGATCTGAACGTAGGAAGCCCCAGGCGGAAGTGCTGGCACGGCGTATTGGCCGGTGCTCCCCCAGGCCACGACCGACCCGTCGCTGCGGCGAGCCAAGCTGTTGTAGTCGCAGGCTGCAATCTCCACGTAGGAAACGCCTGGCTGGAGCGCGGGAACGTTGCACTGTCCGAGGCTGTTGTCCCCCCACGCCACAACCGACCCGTCGCTACGCAGTGCGAGCGTATGGGCATTGCCTCCTGCGAACTGCACGTAAGAGAGCCCCGGCGGAGGCGCGGGAACGCTGCATTGCCCGCTGCTATTGTCCCCCCACGCCAAGATCGCGCCGTCGCTGCGACGCGCCATGGAGTGGTATCCACCTGCCCAAACCTGGACGTATGAAAGACCGCCCGGAAGCGCCGGCACGTTGCATTGGCCATAGTCGTAGCGTCCCCACGCGACGACGCTCCCGTCACTCCGACGCGCCACGTTGTGCTGGTCGCCCGCGGCGACTTCGATGTACGAGAGTCCCTGTGGGAGCACCGGGACGTTGCACTGACCGTCGTCATTCCAACCCCATGCGACCAGCGATCCGTCGCTGCGCAGCGCAAGCGAATGGCGGTCGTTTGCGGCGACACTCACATAGGAAAGTCCCTGCGGAAGCGTAGGCACGATGCACTGGCTCTTGACGTTCCAGCCCCAAGCGACGACGGACCCGTCGGCGCGCAGTGCCACAGTGTGACCGCCGGCAGCGACCTGGACGAATGCCTCTTCATTCCAGCGGCTATCGAACACTTGGAGACCTCGTCCAACGATTCCGGACTGGGCGATGACACCGCCTGCTAGAAAGGCGAGGGCTGTGCTCGTTGCTATCAAGAGCACTAGCGAGTTCCTGGCGGTACGGACCATGGCGGTGGTTTCCATAATTTCAGCAAGCGTCGTCCGACTCCCCCGAGCCTCGACTTGGGGCCGTGCGGCGCGGCTCCGAAGCTTCATCAACCGGCCGACACTTTTCGCCCCCCCAGATCTCGTCTTCCTTCGGGGAATGGCTCTGACAGAGGCCGCACTGGTCTCACTCAGCGCAGCAGGTCCATCAAGCGCGCGCAATGGGCGTCCAGTTCCTCGGTCGAGGCCTTCGGAAAGCGGCGCTGCAGCACGCTCACCAAGGCCGCCTGAAAGTCCCTCCGACCCTTTGAAAATTGGTGGTGCACGTAGTCCGCCTCGAGTTCCAGGCGCTCGGCGATGTCCCGCACCGGAAGCCCCTCGTGAAAACGCAGCCGCAGGATCTCCACGCGCACGAATGCGGCACCGCCCAATTCGCGCGCGCGTCGCTCTTGCTCGGCCGCGGCCTCGCGCACAAGACTCCGCGCCCACTCACGATCGAGGGCTTGGGAAAGGCTGGTCTCGACAATTGGCAGCTCATCGTGGATCAATGGCTCGTGCGCGTTGTCGCTGCGCTGTTGGAAGACTCGCTTCTCGTGTCGCGCGGCCACGTTGCGGACAATAGCGGCGAGAAAGGCACGAAAGCCGCTCGGCGCATCGCGGTCCGACTTGTCCAGCGCTCCGCCCGCCTTGATGCACTCGAGGAAGACATCCTGAACCGCGTCCTCCATCTGTTGAAGCAGCGCACGGCCGCGCCAACGTCGCGCAAGGATTTCCCTGATCGAATCGGAGTAGTGCCGAACGAACTCCTCCCGGTCCTTGGAGTTGCCGGCGCGCGCGCCCTCGATCAACTCCCAGCTCGTCGATTCCTCCTGAACCACGCGGAGAATGATACAGGGTGGACGAACTTCTTCTGGAAACGAGCGCTTGGAACCCCGGAAGAAAGCGGACGCGGCATGGGGTAGACGAGTTTTAGGGCCGAGCAAGGTCCGTCAGGCGCAGCACGAGTTCGTCGCGAAATGAGACGAGCCGCTGGATCCGTTCCGCATCCCACTTCGCGGTCGCCGCAAGCTCAACTATGGCAAATCCGCGCAGCAGCCAGGCAAGCGTCACGGGCGAGAATCCGCCGTCCTTGAGCGGTGCGTCCCGCACAGCACGAACAAGATCGCCGCCTGTTTCAAGCAGGACTTGGATGTCCAGCAAGTCGCGCAGCTCGGAGCGGCCAAGCACAGTGACGAGCTTGTTGACGAGGATCTCATGGCGTGTATCCACGCCGATCTCATGGCCCTCCACGAACATGATTTCGGGCTCCGTGACATTGGCCACAGGGTCCGCGACAAGGTCGAGGACTGTGGAATCCAGAGCGTCGCGAACCGTAAATCGAAAGAAGGAGCCCGCATCCTGCAGCAGCGTCGCTTCCATGCCACTCGATTCCAATCGCTGCTTCACTGCGTGCACGAGCGTGCTGATCGTCGTATGTCCACGCCAAAAGAGATCCAGGTCTCGCGTCTTGCGATGAGCCGTGTGAAATCCGGCCAATGCGCCGCCACCGGTGAGCGTCCACGCCGGCTCGAAGCCCGCGAGAGCCACGAGGATCTTGGTCTGCAGCGGGGAGAGACTACCCAGCGACACGGGGCCGATCCCTCCAAGTCGCAAAGAGCCAAGTCCAAAACTCGCGCGACTGACCCAGGTAGCGATCCAAGAGCGACCAGTGCGCTTCGATCTCTTCGACGGTCACAAATTGGAAGACGTCGTCGGGCTTCGCCTGTCGCATCAACTTTCCAATCCAGTACGCGCGCACCACTGGATTCTGATCGTGAAGCACGAGCAGGAAATCATCGAGTGTGAGTTCGCAGTCCCACAGAAAATAGGGACGGCCCTCTCGATCGAGCATGTGTTCGCGCGGGGTCGGGTTCAGCACGCAAGCCAAGGTACTCCCTGCCCGCCCTGCACCCAAGCGCGAGGTACGGGGACAGCCAGCCGCAGAACACTTCACTCT
This sequence comes from Planctomycetota bacterium, assembly GCA_043754695.1. Lineage (GTDB taxonomy): Bacteria > Planctomycetota > UBA1135 > UBA1135 > JADJQU01. The sequence continues at coordinate 6,486 of JAYUUV010000351.1, read as the reverse complement.
TGATCGTTCCCCCGACGCCTTGGGCCGTTCCCGCGAGGGCTTGGTCGCGGGCCCCACGAGTGATTCCTCGGCTTGCACGGAGGCACCTTCATCGGGTGGAACCATCCCCGGCTCGATCCCCGCGCCGACATTGGTAACTGGCGCCGCAGCCGTTACCTTGGCCCGCAGTCCATGTTCAAGAAGCTCCTGATCGCCAACCGCGGCGAGGTCGCCGTGCGCATCGCCCGCACGGCCCGGCGCATGGGCATTTCGCCGCTGGGCATCGCCTCGAGCGCCGACCTCGGAGCGAAGTGGCTCTCGGCCATGGACGAAGTCGTCTGCGTCGGCCCCTCGGCCGCACGCGAAAGTTATCTGCAGCGCGAACGCATCGTGCAAGCGGCCCTGCAGACGCACTGCGCGGCGATCCACCCCGGCTGGGGTTTCTTGGCCGAAGATCCATTGTTCGCGGCGCTGTGCGAGCAACACGCCGTACGCTTCGTGGGCCCGAGCGCGGCGATCATGGCGCGCATGGGCCTCAAGTCCCCCGCGCGCGTGGCCATGGCCGCGGCCGGACTCAGCGTGATTCCAGGCAGCGACGGGCTGCTCGCCGACGTCGACGAAGCTGCAAGGCTTGCGCACGCCATCGGCTATCCGGTGATCCTCAAGGCGGACGCCGGCGGCGGCGGTCGCGGCATGCGGCGTGCCAACGACGAACGCGAATTGCGTACCGCGTTTTCCGAGGCGAGCGCGGAAGCGAAAAGCGCCTTCGGTAACGGCGCGCTGTACCTGGAGAAATACCTGCTCGGCGGCCGCCACATCGAAGTCCAGGTGCTCGGTGATGCCTTCGGACACGCGGTGCATCTGTTCGAACGCGAATGCTCGGTGCAGCGCAAGCACCAGAAATTGCTCGAAGAATCGCCGAGCCCCGCACTCAGCGAAAACGAGCGCCGTGAACTCGGCGCGCGCGCCGCGGGTGCGGCCCAGCGACTTGGCTACGTCGGCGCGGGCACGATCGAGTTCTTCCGCGCTCCGGGCGGCGAACTCTATTTCATGGAGATGAACACGCGTCTGCAGGTCGAACATCCCGTGACCGAGATGCTGTGCGGACTCGATCTGGTCGAGTTGCAACTGCGCGTGGCCGCGAACGAAGCCTTGCCCTTCACGCAGGACGGAGTGCGCGCGTCGGGACACGCCATCGAAGTGCGCATCAACGCTGAAGACCCGTCGCGCGATTTCAGGCCGGCTCCGGGACTTCTGGAAAGCCTGGAATTCCCGCTCGAACTCGGGCCTGGTCGTGTGCGCTTCGACACGCATCTTTCGGCTGGCGAAAAAATTTCGCCGCACTATGACTCATCGATCGGAAAACTGATCGCGCACGCGCCGACGCGCGAGGGTGCAATTGAAACGCTGCTACGCGCTTTGCGCGGCGCGCATGTCGCCGGGGTCGCGACCACGATTCCGCTGCAGATCGCCGTGCTCGAAAGCGCTGCGTTCCGAGCCGGCACCTACGATACGCGGGCGGTTCCCGGTTGGCCGGCCACGGCCGCATAACGAACATGGCCAAGGTACCCCTGATCCCGATCGGACATGCGCGCGCGGAATTCATCGACGCAGCGAGCTTCGAGAAGAATCGCGCGGCCATGCGCATGCTCGAGCAGACGCTCGACGAACGGCGCGCGAAAGTGGCCGCGGGTTGGGGCGAGGCTTACGCCGAGCGCGTGCGTGCCAAGGGCAAGCTCACGGCACGCGAGCGGCTCGAGCGCTTGAAGGATGCAGGCTCGGCCTGTTTCGAGGTCGGCACGTTCGTCAACTTCGAACGCAAGTTCGGCAAACTCGAATCCCCCGCCGCCGGAGTGATCACCGTGTTCGCCCAGGTGCACGGGAAATGGACCGTGGTGATCGCCAACGACAACACGGTCGCATCGGGATCGTGGTGGCCGCTCACGCCGGAAAAAATTGAACGCGCGCAGTGCATGGCGCTGCGCCTGCGTCTGCCGGTGATCTACCTCGTCGATTGCTCCGGCCTGTACCTGCCCGAGCAATCGCACTCGTTTCCAGGCGGCACCGGCGCCGGGCATATCTTCAAGAAGAACTCCGACCTGTCCGCGGCGGGCGTGCCGCAGATCGCCGGAGTGTTCGGCGACTGCATCGCGGGCGGCGGCTACATGCCGATCATTTCGGACCGCGTGGTCATGACCGAGCAGGCTTACATGGTGATCGCCGGCGCCGCGTTGATCAAAGGCGCGAAGAGCCAGCACCTCTCGAGCCTCGACATCGGCGGCCCCGAAGTTCACGTGCACCAATCCGGTTGCGCCGACGTGCGCGTGCCCGACGACGCGACGGCACTGGAAGTGATCCGCGCCGAGATCGCGAAGCTTGCGTCGCCGGCCTGGGACTTCTATCGCCACGGCACAGACAGCGCGGCGCCGCGCGAGGACTTTCGCGAACTCGACGGGCTATTCCCGAGCGATCACCGCATGACCTACACGGCCGAAGAGCTGCTCGCGCGCCTCGTCGATCGCGGCCTTTTTTGGGAACTGCTGCCCGAGCGCGGCCGCGAGATGATCGTCGGCATCGGCCGCGTCGGCGGCCTGTACATGGGCTTCGTGCTCAATCGCCAAGGCCTGATCGACGACGTCGAACAGCGCGGCGCGAAAAAACCGGCGGGCATTCTCTACAAGCAAGGCATCGCCAAACTGGCCGCGTTCTCGCGCGCCTGCAACGACGATGGAATCCCGATCGTCTGGCTGCAGGACATCTCCGGTTTCGACATCGGTGTCGAAGCCGAGCGACTGGGCCTGCTCGGTTACGGCTCGAGCTTGATCTACACCAACAGCACCAACAGCGTGCCGATGTTCACGGTCTTGCTGCGCAAAGCCTCGGGCGCGGGTTATTACGCGATGGCTGGCCTACCCTACGAACCGATCGTGCAGCTCTCGACGCCGATCACGCGCCAAAGCGTCATGGAGGGCCGCACGCTCGCCATCGCCGCCTTCAACACCAAACTCGACGACAACTTCGAGATCCTGTCCAAGGATCCCGCCGAACGTGCCGCGATCGAAAATGGCATGCGCGAGACCGAGGCGCGCATCGAGAGCGACATGTCGCCCTACAAGTCGGCCGCGCAAATGGACACCGATGAAATCGTCAAGTTCGGCGAACTTCGGCCGTGGCTGGTCGCGCTGGCCGAGATGGCCTACCAGTCCAGTGGTCACCGCCGGATCAAGAATCCGCGCATCTGGTCGTTGCACGATCTTGCAGCCTTGAGCGAAGGCGCGCCGTGAGCGGGAGCGAATCGTTCGAATTGATCGTCCGCGTCGAGGGCGAGCGCACGTTGTTGTGCTCGCCGGGTGTCGGACTGTTCAGCGCTGCACTCCCCACGGCGAGCCTGGTTTCGCCCGGCCAGTCCGCCGGCGTGCTAGCGACGCTCGATCGGCGCATGCGTCTTGTGGTCCCGCAGGACGTGCGCGGCGTGATCCATTCGAAGCCGCCGGATCGGCTGCACGCGCCGGTCCAGTACGGAGAGTTGCTTTACCAAGTCGTGGCCCTGGACGTGGCCCACGTGGACGCGGTCTTGCCTGGCGCCGCGCACGCGCAGGCTGGTGGCGAGCTGGTTTTGCGTTCGCCCCAGAGCGGCCGCTTCTACCATCGCAGCGCGCCCGGCGATCCTGCGCTGTGCGAAGTCGGCCGCGAGCTCGAAGTCGGCACACCGACCGGCCTGATCGAAGTGATGAAGACCTTCACGCAGGTTGTCTATCGCGCGGAACGCGGGCTGCCGGCGCGCGCGAAAATATTGCGCGTCGTGGCCAAGGACGGCGCCGATGTCGACGAGGGCGCGGTCTTGCTCGTCGTCGAAGCGCGCTGACGAGTGAAGCTAGACGAGTTCGTCGTCCTGCGAGGAGACGATGAAGAGCACGCAGCCCTGCTCGGTCGATTGCACGCCGTGCAACGAGCCTTCCGATGCAACTTGATAGTCGCCGGCGTGAAGCGTCCGATCGCCGACCCGGATCTCGCCGGAAACGACGAAGCATTCTTCGCTCGTCGCGTGCCGATGCGACGGATAGGAAGTGCCGGGCGCCATCTTGACCAGCATCGTCACACGCCGTCGCGCCTTGTCGACAAAGAGCGGCTTCACCTCGATGCCTGCAATGCCGGTCAGCACATAGCCCTCCGCACCAGCGCGAATCGTCGCGAGGCCGCCAAGATTGCTCGCAGGTGCGGAAGTGAGGCCTTGCCAGGGCCGCTCGAACTCGCGCTGCGTCAGAGCCTCGACTCCGCTCAACAGGCGGGCGCGCAATGCGGCGTTGGGGGCAGGCGGCGAAGCGCTGTCCTGTGCTTGGCAAACGTCCATGATCGTGATCGTCTCGGTGAGTGCGACGTGTTCGGCGACGCAGATCGTGCAGCCGCTCGCCAGATGCTCCTTGAGGCCAGGAACCTCGTTCGCGGACAGCGAGCCCAAGACGTGCAGCGCCAGACTCTCTTGCCAGCGGCACACCGGTTGCGCGTCTCGCCCCGATGATTCGCCGGGCCGGGATTCGCCGGGCCGGGATTCGCCGGGCCGGGGATCGCCGTACTGTGATCCGTTGTGCGATCCGTGTTGGGAGCTCATTGTACGTCCTCGAAAGTCTTCAACTTTTCGCGCAGCTTCAGCATACCCAAGCGGATGCGGGTCTTGATGGTTCCCAGGGACAGACCCAGTTTGGTCGCGATTTCCGTGTGCGAAAGTCCCTGGAAATAGGCCAGCTCCAAGGCGCGTGCCTGTTCCGTTGGAAGTGCGGCAAGGGCTGAGGCGACGCGCTGGGAGACGTCGGCCTGAGCTGCGCGTTCGGACGGTTGGATGGCGACATTGAGTCGCGACGATTCCCGGCGCAGGTCCTCCTCGCGAGCGGCGCGCACGCTGCGCGATCTGAGCGCGTCCAGCGAGCGCGACCTGGCGATGGTCAGGATCCATCCGAGCGCGCGACCGCGCGCGGGATCGAAATTCGCAGCGCCTTTCCAGATCTGCAGGAAGACGTCGAGCACGACCTCTTCCGCGGCATGGCTGTCCTTGAGGATGCGCTGCGCGAGGGCGAAGACCTGGCGACCGGTCAGGTCGTAAAGCTCCGCCAAAGCCTGCTGACTTCCTGCTGCGATGCCCGACAAGAGCGCCTGAAGTGCGGCAGAGCGCGCATGAGCGTACTCCACCGCCGCCGTAGCCTCGCCTGGACGCTCCATGATCACGGCGATTCTACGCGCTCGGCTGTCTAGGTGGATTCATGTATTCGGGATTCGGATAGTCCGAGTGAGCGGCCCGTGCGGATTCGTAAAGCGGACTCCACATAACTGCTGATGCATTGGCCTGCGCCCGATCCGGATGATGCGGCTGAACGCTGGAGCAAGTTTCGCGAATCCATTCAGGACGCTGGCGCGTACTTGCCTGTCACTGCCTGAACCCCGTTTCTCCAACCCCAACAGCACTCACGATGAAACTTGTTATTGCTTCAACTCGCGCCAAGCTGGGCACCTGCCTTGCCCTCGGCTCTTTGGGCCTGGCGCTGGCCGCCACGGCCTCCAGTCACCGCGAGGCACCGTTCCTGACCGAGCATCCCAAGGTCGACGCCACCGACTTTTACTTGTTCAACAGCTATGAGACCGGCCGCGAGAACTTCGTCACCGCGGTGGCGAACTATATCCCGCTGCAGGAAGCCTATGGCGGTCCGAACTACTACACGATGGATCCCGACGCGCGCTACGAGATCAAGTTCGATCGCGACGGCGATGCGCTTGAGGACGTGACCTTCCGATTCCAGTTCACGAATACGCTGCGCGACATCGCGCTGCAAGTCGGCACGAATCCCGGCAACACGAAAACCGTCAGCATTCCGCTGCGCAACATCGGTTCGATTTCCGCGAACGACAACAGCGCGATCAACGACGTCGAGACCTACACGCTCGATTGCGTCTTCGGTCAAGGCGGCAACGAGACCGTCGTGCCGGTGCGCAACGCCGCCACGAATTCGAAGGTCTTCAAGAAGCCGATCGACAACATCGGCACGAAGTCGATTCCCGACTATCACGCCTATGCCGCGGCGCACATCTACGACATCACCCTGCCCGATGGTTCGATCGGCCGCCTTTTCGTCGGTCAGCGCGACGACCCGTTTGTCGTCAACCTCGGCGAAGCGTTCGACCTGGTGCACTTGAATCCGCTCGGCCCGGTCAACGGCAAGTCCGACATCATCGCCGATGCGAACGTGACCTCGTTGATTCTCGAATTGCCGAAGAGCTTCCTGACGCTTCCGGGGCAACCGACGGTCGGCGGCTGGACCACGGCCAGTCTCAAGCAGATCGAGCGCATCGTGACGCCCGCGAGCTATGCGCGTCCGACGGTCAGCGCAGGCCCGTGGCGCCAGGTTTCGCGCCTGGGCAGCCCGCTGGTCAACGAACTCGTGATCGGCCTCAAGGACAAGGACAAGTTCAACGGCTCCAAGCCCGCGGACGACGGCCAGTTCGCCGACTACATCACGA
>JAYUUV010000350.1:0-9529 GCA_043754695.1 Planctomycetota bacterium | reverse complement strand
CTTTCGATCGAGGCCTATGGGAACATCTTCGTCGGGGGCACTGAGCCACAGACCGTGTTGACTTCCTCGGCCGTGGAACCGGCGGTCACGAGCGCGTTCAACAAAGTCGGACTCACGATCGCAGCGAAGTAGTTGCAGGCCCGGCTGGGCCAGGAGATGGCCGATCGGACTCTTGATGGACTTCGTCAAAGCGGAAGGAGTTACGGGAGAGCCCACACTGTCTTACATCCGGGGGGATAGCGGGACTGCGGTAACCGGCTACAGTCTTGGCAACCAATTCCCTGCGGTTAGCCGGCGCATGGTGCGCACGCGGTTCCGCTCCCTTCCGCCCCGTGCCGAGACGCTTCATGACCAACCTCAAACTCATCCGTAACTGGGTCGCATCCTTCAGCGCGATACTTGTTTGCAGCGCGGTGCTCAACGCCCAGAGCTACAACCTCGACGTCGGGCTCAATCAGAGCCAGCCCCTGCCCGCGCCGACCTATGGGGCCGCCGCGGGAGCAGCCGGCGCCGGTGTCTGGAACTCGGCGCCGGGCGGCAATGGGGCCGCGACGGGGCTCGTCGACTTGACGGGGGCGAATCTTGGCGCCGGCGCCGTCACGATTGGCGGCGTGCAGAACTTCGCGTTCAACAACCCGCTGACCAACGGGGACGACGGATTCATGCTCGACGATGCACAGGACTGCGGAGCGTTCGGCACCATCGTCACCTGGACGGTTTCCGGACTGCCCAACAAGACCTACGACGTCTACACCTATGCCTGGGCGCCGGATTTCCCGGCGACGTACTTCACGACCGTCGACGTGGCGGGCTCGAGCGGGCCGCAGGTCGTCGGGGGCGCGGATTGGACCGGGAGCCATGTTCTGGGCGTCACCTACGCTCGGCACCGGGTCATCGTCACCACCGGTCAGGTCGTGATCACCATCCAGGCGGCCAACAACCCAGGCACGTTCGGGACGGTCAACGGAATCCAGGTGATCGAGGCCGCCTGTGGCCCGACGACGATCTACTGCACCGCAAAGACCAACTCCCTGGGCTGCACACCTGCGATCGCATCCGTGGGCGTCGCTAGCGCGACCCTCGGATCGGGATTCACGGTGTCCGCCGCGAACGTGATCAACAACAAGCCCGGCCTCGTCCTCTACGCCAACACCGGCCGTGCCGCGATTCCATTCCAGGGTGGACTGCGTTGCGTCAACACGCCGCTCAAGCGTTCGATCCCGCTCAACTCAGGCGGAACTGCTCCGCCGAACAATTGCTCAGGAGTGTACTCGATCGACATGAACGCCTTCGCCGTCGGCGCGCTCGGTGGAACACCTGCGCCGTATCTCGTCGTACCGGGCACAGTCGTCGACGCTCAATTCTGGGGACGGGACAACGGATTCCCGTCGCCGAACAACACGACGCTTTCGGACGCGCTGGAGTACACGGTTTGCCCGTGACATGGGCAGTGTTGTCAACTCTCCGTTGACGATCACGCTGATGCAGTCGTTCGAGGCTGGCTGCCCTTGCGGTGGCTGGCCTCGATCGCTTCGCGGCGGTGCCGTATTTCACCCGCTGACTGCCAGGCGCGCCTCAACGCCTACAGCAGTTGTTGCCAATCCCCTTGTTTGTTGAACGGGGGAGGCTCAGCGGAGCGCTTTCGCGGGTACATTCCGTCGAAGGCACGCCCGTCCGACTCGACCCGCATCGAGATCCGACTCAAGTATGTCTGGCGTCTCGTCGGCGCGCCCGTGACGCAATGACCAGGGGCTTAGAGTTCCTATCCGTCCATCCCCTTCGGGATGCTACGGTGACGGCATGATCAGTGGCTTGGAAGTCGTATCCTTTGCGGAGTACAGGTGATGAGCGTCGCTGCAGTCATTCCGAGTCTGATTCCGCTGTTCGTTGTGGCCGCGATGAGGCGGGCCGAGGCACGTATCTATAGACAACTTGCTGACGCTGGAGCTTTCACTGCGGAGTCAGCCATCCAACTTTCGCTCAGCCGTTCGTTCGAAAGGAGACGTCTTCAGGGTTTGATCGGCGGAGGCGCCGTGCGCGTGACTGCCAACGGCCGCCACTTTCTTGACACCGACGGTTGGACCAAATACCGGAGCGATCGGCGCCGTCGCGCATTGCTCGCCATGTCAATCATCGCGGCACTTTTCGGTGTCGGCATCGCCGTGTTCCTCGTCATGCGCTGACGAACTCTCGTCTGAATTTGGCCCGCTTCTGCAAGGGTCGCGGCAGCTGTCCCTCTTGCGGAGGAGGGCGCATGCGAGCCGCGAGACTCGTGGCGGTCACTGCTTCGCTTCCAGTGCCGAGTACTTTGCGTCGATCGGCACCGCGATACGCTCGCCGAGCGACTTGACGCTCAACGCGCGGGATTCTTTCGGCAGCCTAGCAAGGCTGACGCCATCAATCTCGTCGAAGCACACGCCCGCGCCGAACTCCGCGGCGGGGGCGAGACGGACGCGCGGACGCAGGACGAGTTCCTCGCCCGCCTCGGTCGCGGACCTGACGTCGACGACACCCCAGATCGCCGCCTGGTTCTGGTCCACGTAGCGGTAGAGCCAGCGGCCGTTGGGGACGTGCACGGAAGTGATCCCGCTGCCGGAGGAGCACAGCACGACGATGGTCTGATCCATTCCCACCTGTCCACCTTCACAGCGCACGAGGCCGATCGTGCCATCCTTCGCAAGCGCTCCGCACTCGGGACATTCGAGGCGCACGTTGCGCTCGGAACCACTGAGATCGACAGTGATCTCTCGCTGCGTGTCGACCTTGAGGATGCGCGTCCAGAAGGACTTGTCATGAGCATTCGTGCCCAGACGCAGCGTGAGCTGGATCTGCTCGTCCGCAGTGAGCGTGAACTCGCGCGAGAGTTCGGCGCCCTTGCAGTCGAGGCTCACGGCGCGGGCCGCGGAACTCTTGCTGATCATGCGCGCCTGAAGTTGCCCCCGCTCGGGCACGTTGATGAAGTTCAATGTCACCTTGCTGCCTTGGATCTCGCGAAACGAGACCGGATCCTGCGGGCCTGCTTGCGCGAAGTTCACCCCGGTCTCGGCTGAAATGCGCTCGCCGCTAGTTGCCTGCTCGAGCCACACGACGTGCGTGCTCGGAGCATTCTCGCAAAGTTCAAAGTGGCCCTGTTCGTCCTGTTCGAGCACGAAAGGCGCGCCGCGTCCCTGGGGAGTCTCGTTCGTGGTCTCGCACGCAACCACCCGAACTGACTGCGCCTCACCGACCAGCGCGACCGCCCAGGCCGGCACCTGTCCGCCGGCGCAGCCCTCACCGAGGGGCAGACTGACGAGCACTGTCTCATCCAGCTTCCCCGGCTTTTCTTGCTTGAGCCACACGGTCCAATCGGGGATGCGCTGCGTTTGCATGCGCTCGGGCGAGCCGCCAATGACGATGTCGCGATCACGCGCCGCGAAATCGACAGTGACGCTGACGTGGCCGGTCAGCGGAATGCCAGTCACGCGAGCCTGGCCATGTGCATCGGTGCGATGCACAGTCTGATTTCCGCCCGTCTCGATCGACCGGGAGAGTTGAAACTCGAGTTGAGGGAGCGGTTGCTTTGTCCTTCGCTCGAGGAACGTCAACGCCAGGCTCCTGCCCTTCGAAAGATGCAGATCGAAGACGCCGCCCTTTGCCAGGAGCTCGGGAGGAACCGGGATCAGAGCCGGCACGGTCGAACTGCTCGTGATCCAAAGTTGCGCCGGTTCGCCAGCGAGTGTGTCGAGTGACCAGCTCGCCGCCGCCACATCGACATGGACGGCAGCATCGGCTTCGGTTTTGTGCTGATTCCTGGTGATCTTGAGATCCGCGGGCGCTCTGTGGTCGTCGTCCACGAAGATGAAGCCGTGCAACTCCGGTGCGCGTGGCGCCGGTGGAGCCGCTTCCGTGGCGCGGCGTGCCTCTGGGTTTTCAGGGCCTGGTACGTCGATCGGGAGCTGCTTTTCGCGCTCCACCGCGACCTGCATGGGAACCACGACGCCCGTACCGCCGATCGACTCGCTCACGCTCGAGCCCGAGATATCGCGCACGTACCAAGTAGCTCCCGCGAGCAATATGACCACGCCTGCCGCCGCCGACCACTTTAGGTTCATCAGTCCGACTCCCTTGAAGACTGCACTGTGCAGACCCGGTTCCAGCAACGCGATCGCCCACGCACTGGAGCGCGAGCCGAACTCACGGTCGAGACGTTCACGCAGCAAGTCCAACCCGCGCTCGACGCGCTTGCGTACCGTCGACTCGGGCACCCACATCCGCTCGGATACCTCGTGCGTCTCGAGGCCGTCGAGGTAGCGGTAGAGAATCGTCGAGCGGTACGGCTCCCCGCGCGCGACCCGCTGGTGAACGTCGAGGGTGGCGGGGAGAGAGTGGGGGCCCGTCCTCCGTGACGCCGAAGTGGCTAATGCACTTCTTGAACGCGCCGCCGGTGCGGCAGGTCATCGAGCTGCAGTCGTCGGGAACGACACGTCGCCGCATCTCGCGAGGCAACCTCGCTCAGCTTGAGCTGCCGGTACCTCCGCTGCCCGAGCAAAAGCGCATCGCCGACAAGCTTGACAGCCTGCTCGCGCGCTTGGACGCCTGTCGAGGCCGCCTCGACCGCGTCGCCGGCATTCTCAAGCGCTTCCGCCAATCCGTCCTCGCCGCCGCGACCAGCGGCGAGCTGACCCGCGAGTGGCGGGAAGAGCGGGAGCTTGACCCACCGATCACGACGACACTCGGCGATGTGCTGAAGGTCTCGTCTGGCAAATTCCTACCCGCGAAGGAGATGACGCCAGGTGGCACCATTCCCGTCTTTGGGGGCAACGGGGTCAACGGCTACCACGACAAGGCCAACGTCGAAGAGGAGACGCTCGTCATCGGCCGAGTAGGCTTCTACTGCGGAAGCGTGCACCTGACCCCGCCACTTGCATGGGTCACTGACAACGCCCTGATAGTCCGCCACGACCCTAGCCGAACGTACCGGCGCTTTCTCTACTTCGCACTCCAGGCGGTGGACCTTCGGGTGAACGATTCGTCGACCGCCCAGCCAGTGATCTCGGGGGCGAAGATCTATCCGACGCCCATGGCAATTCCGGATGTCCTCGAACAGGTCGAGATCGTGCGCCGCCTCGATGTGCTATTTGAACTCGCCGAGAACCTTGAGAAGCAGCGCGCGACTGTTGCCTCGAACCTTAATCGAATGGTTCCGTCCGTGCTTGCTAAGGCGTTCCGCGGCGAGCTGGTCCCGCAAGATCCGAACGATGATCCGGCGTCGGAGCTCCTCGCCCGGCTCCGCGCTCGCCCTGCTTCCGCGGGTGACCCCGGCAAGCCGAAGCGCGGCGGCACGCGAGGAGCACGTACGAAGGCCAAGGCAGATACGAACATGCTCACACGGAAAGACGTCACCCCAACCCACCTGACGGCCATCCTGAAGGAGCGGGGCTCCCTCACCGCTGAAGCGCTGTGGACTGCCTCGCAGCTCGAGATTGACGACTTCTACGATCAGCTGCGGGACGAGGAGGCTCGCGGTCTCTTGCGCGAGAACCGCGGCGACTCGCCAACGGCCCCGCGGGTTCTGGAGGCCGCCGCATGAGGCTCGACCGGCTAAGCATCCCCAGCTACCGGAACCTCCGGTCCTTCGAGATTGACTTCGATGAATCGCAGCCGACGACCGTCTTGCTCGGCCGTAACGGCTCGGGCAAGTCGAACCTCATCGAGGCGATCGTCGAGATCTTCCGAGAGCTGGAGCTCGGCCGCGCGCCTGAGTTCGACTACACGCTTGCATACGAGTGTCAGGGGCACAGCGTCACGGTGACGCACGACCAGTCGAAGCCATCTCGTCGGCTGACTGTCGACGTGGATGGAAAGCGCCTGACGATGAAGGAGCTCGAGGCCCGTCGACACGAGTTCCTGCCCGCGCACGTGTTCGGATACTACTCCGGATGGGGCGGCAGGCTCGAACGAACGTTCGAGGCGCCAACAAGGAAGCGATATCGGGATCTTCTTGCCGACCCCGACGACGACCTTCCTTTCCGACGCTTCTTCTTCTGCCGACGCGAATACAGTCAGCTCGCGCTGCTTGCATTCTTTCTTTCCGAGGGCGCGGAGGCATCGGCGCTTATGGAGCAGTACTTGGACATCGTGGGCTTTGAGTCCGCGCTCTTCGTGCTGAAGAAGCCTTGGTGGGGCGGCAAGCGTCAGGGACGCAGCGACGTGGATGTGGAACCCGCGGCATGGAACGCCGCCGGAGCGTTCCTGCCGTTTCTGCGCCGACTGTGGGGAGTGGCTCTCGCCCCGATCCGACACGAGGAAGAAGTGGCGCGTCCCGTTCCACGTGATCGGGAGCGAACCGAGCGAATCTACCTCTTCGTCAAGGATGCAAAGGCGCTGCTTGGATTGAGAGCGCCCCACGAGAGCGCGAAAGCGGTCTTCGGCAATCTCGAGGCTCTGTTCTTGTGCGACCTGGTCGACGAGGTTCGCGTCGTCGTTCGGAAACGGGATGGGACGAGAGTTCGCTTCACGCAGCTCAGCGAAGGCGAGCAGCAGCTCCTCACTGTACTCGGGTTGCTTCGATTCACGCAGGGGGATGAGGCTCTCTACTTGCTGGACGAGCCCGACACTCATCTCAACCCGGTCTGGACCTACGACTTCCTCAAGCTGCTCCAGGACAACATCCGTGCCGAGAAGGGGCAGCTGATCGTCGCGACGCACAACCCGCTGATGATCGGCAGCTTGCGCAAGAACCAGGTGCGTGTGCTCTCGAGTGAAGGCGAAGCGATCATCGCGCGGGAGCCCGAGTACGATCCGCTCGGGATTGGCGTTGAGGGGCTGCTGAAGTCCGAGTTGTACGGGCTTCGCTCGACGCTTGCTCCGGAGGTGCTGAAGCAGCTGGATCGCCACTACCTGCTTCTCGGAAATGAGCAGCGCACCGACGCCGAGCAAAAGGAGCTGATGCGGCTCGCCGTGGAGCTCAACGCCCTTGGCGTGGCCCGGACCCACCCGAACCCCTACTTCGAGACCTTCGCCGGCGCGCTCGCCCGGCGGACGCCGCACGATGAGACGGCATTCACGAAGGAGGAGATCCAGGCGCAGGTGCAGATCGCGGACGAGGTTTTGTCCGAGGTAATCGAGGAAGAACGAGCCGAAGGAGGGGGCGAGTTGTGAGGCACATCCCACTCCTGTCGCGCACTCCCGATGCAGAGTGGGTGAAGCGGGCAGACGCGCTTCTGGTCCAGCTCAAGGCGGCGCCCGACGCGGCGGCGCGGAACGATCTCATCGACAAGAACAGCGCGCATTGGGGAGAGCTCAAGCAGTGGCTGCTGTCATTGTCGCACGGGAAGTGCTGGTTCTCCGAAGCGAAGGACTGCTTCAGTCATTGGGATGTGGAGCACTACCGGCCAAAGAAGAGCGCCAAGGGTGTCGATGCTGCGGCGGACGACGGTTACTGGTGGCTGGCTTTTGATTGGAAGAACTTCCGCATATGCGGAAATGCCGGCAATCGAAAGAAGGGTTCGTACTTTCCGCTTCGCGAGGGTTGCTCGCGCGCGAAGCCATTCGCTGACCTCCGGTATGAGCAGCCCACGCTTCTTGATCCGAGCGATGACGATGACCCCGTCCTGCTTTTCTTCAACCTTGAAGGTCGTGCGGTCCCAGCGCCGCACGTAAAGGATGAGTGGGAGGGTATTCGCGTCACATGTTCCGTGGACCGATACAACCTCGACTTTCCGCCTTTGATGAACGGGCGCAAATTGGTCTGGGCGGAGTGTTGGAATCGACTTCAGGACTACATCCGTGAGGTGGGGCTCTACCAGAGCGACCCTGCCAATGTGATAGCCAAAGATCGGCTGAAGGAGGCTGCTAAGAGTGTGCGCCAGATGATTCGAGCGGATCAGGAGTTCTCGGCTGTCGCTCGGGCTTGTATCGAGAGTACTGGCGATCCGCGCGTGGCGGGGTTCCTTCGTTCAGCATGAGGCCGTTTCGAGTCCGACTCCAAACCGTAAGGGAACTCGTTGCGGGTGCGAGGGCCTGGCTCGGGACACCCGCGCGCTCGACTGCCGAGCGCGATAGATGACGCGCCGCATCGCACACACACGGCCGCCCCGCAAACGCGACCGCTTCACTTCGATCAGCGCCGCGATCTGCGCCAGCAGCTCGTTCATGCGCGACGGTTCAGCGACGAACCCAGGCAGGGTGCATACGAAGAGACGATTGCCCGGGGCGCCGATCGGTGTCGCGGGATGGTCAAGTCTGGGCGCTCACGGACGCGCCCTGCGCGAATGAGAGCCCCTTGCACAACTCAAGCAACAAGTGCCTAATTCGAACCGTTGTGAACTTGGCGTTCGCAGGTGCGAGAGGCACATTCTTTTTTCGCGGACCACTCAACTGATGGGCGCGCAGGAGACTCCTTAGATATGGCTGTCAACCAGGGCATGATCATGAAGGCCCTGGATTGGGGCTACGACAAGGCCGTCAATGGGGTGCCAGGGCTTGACACGGCGGAGGTACTCGCTGATTCCTACATAAGGCAGGGCGGCACGCCAGTCGATCAATGCAACTCGCTCATCCGGTGGCAGGTCGCCAAGGCAGGAACCTCCGGTTTCATCACTGGACTCGGCGGCCTTCTGACCTTGCCTGTTGCGATTCCAGCGAACATCGGATCGGTGATCTACGTTCAGCTTCGAATGATCGCGGCAATCGCGCACATTGGTGGCCACGATGTGCGTGAAGATCAAGTGCGAACGCTCGCCTATATGTGTCTTTGCGGCAGCGCCGCGATGGATGTCGCGAAGGATGTCGGCATCCAGATTGGCGTCAAGATGACGCAGGCTGCGATCAGGCGGATATCCGGGGAGTCCCTTGTCCGTATCAACCAGAAAGTCGGATTCCGCCTTGTGACGAAATTTGGCGAGAAAGGCATCATCAATCTCGGACGAGCGGTACCCATCCTCGGTGGCGTCGTCGGCGGTGCCTTCGACGGCGTCGCAACCAACACCATTGGAAATGTTGCCCGCAACACCTTTGTAGCCGAAGGGTGAGGGCGGTTTGCTAGGAAGTTCCGGCCCAATTAATGTGGGGCAAGGAGGCGGCTCCTGTGAATTCGAACTCCAATTCAGAGTGGCGCTTATCCAGAGTCGGAATGTAGGATGAGGCCAAGTGCCCATTGCCTAAAGCATCTGACGGTGCGCAGGCCGCGCAGGTCCTGGCAGATGCTGACTCGCATGAGACCGGAACCGCGACAGTTCCCCGCAGGTCCACCGAGGGTGCGTGACGCGATCGCCACGAATCGGGCGAAATGATCCCAAAGTGCACCATTTTCAGACTTTCGTTTTGGCCTGGTAGAAGAGGCTGAATTCGCGTTTCGGCCTATATTTCTCGCTCGAAACAAAGTTCCACAGCCTGTCCTTTTGAAGTGCACTTCGGGCGTTTTCAGGAACTTTGGCCCTGGACCCGCCGTGCCGATAGTTCCCCGCTGGTGCGAGCCGCCGCGATCGGCTTATCCCACTTCGATTTCGAGCGCGAACAGACCTCGCCTCGCGCCCCTTGACACTTTCGA
>JAYUUV010000349.1:0-15261 GCA_043754695.1 Planctomycetota bacterium | reverse complement strand
CACGAAGGCCGCGAACTCCTGGCCGGCGTCGTCACGTCGGAAAAAAATCAGGCGCGGCTTGCGGAGATCCTCGCAGATCTGCACCGGCTCGCCGATCCGCGCGGGCTCTCCGAAGCTCAGGTGCAAGCGATCGTCGAGCATTCCCCTGCCGTCGCCTGGATGGCCTACTCGATCCACGGCGACGAGATGAGCGGCGTCGACGCGGGCCTGGCCTTGGCCTACCAGTTGATCGCCGATCAGACTCCCGAGACTGCCGAGCTGCTCGACCGCCTGGTCGTGGTCTTCGATCCGATGCAGAACCCCGACGGACGCGAGCGCATTCTCGGCATGCTCGAATCGAGCGCCAGCTCCGTGCTCGATCTGGGCGACGAAGGCCTGTCGCGCGGCCACTGGCCCTACGGCCGCGGCAATCACTACCTGTTCGACATGAACCGCGACTGGATGAGCGGCATCGCGCCGGAAACGCGCGCGCGTTGGGCCGCCGTGCAAAAGTACGTGCCGCAGCTTTTCGTCGACGCCCACGAGATGGGCGGGATGGACACCTTCCTTTTCTATCCGCAGTCGGCTCCGCGCCATCCCGACTTGCCCGAAACGCTGAACAAGTGGCACAACGTGTTCGCGAACGAAGGCGGGCAGGCCTTCGACCAGCACGGTTGGAGCTATTACTCGCGCGAATGGGCCGACGGACTCGGGCCCTTCTATTCCGACTCGTGGGGCTCGCTCAACGGCGCGATCGGCATCCTCTACGAACAAGCGCGTTATGCGGGCACCGCCGTGCGCCGCGACAGCGGCGAAATCGCGACCTATCGCGATGCGGTGCGCCATCAGCTCACCGCCAGCGTCTCCAATTTGCGCTCGCTGAAGCTGCACCGCGCGGAAGTGCTCGGCGACTATCTTGCCAACCGTCGCGCGAGCTGCGACGCGAATCTTCCGGGCCGCAATCGCGCCTTCATCGTCCGTTCCGGCGTGCAGCCTTCGCGCGAGCGTTGGTTGATCGAGAATCTGCTGGCCCAGGGCATCGAAGTTTTTCGCTCAGAGAAGGAATTCGCGGCCAAGGACGCGCTCGACTCGCTCGGCGCGAAGTCCGAGTCGAAGACGTTTCCCGCCGGCAGTTGGATCGTGCCCGCCGCGCAACCGCAGGGCGCCCTGGTGCGCGCGTTCTTGAATTTCGATCCGCGTCTGGACAAGGCAACGCTGGTCGACGAACGCACCGAACTCGAGGCCAAGGGCCGCTCGAAGATGTACGACGTCACGGCCTGGAACATGGGTCAGGCACTGGGACTGGACTGCAGCTGGGGCGAAGCTGCGCTGACGGGTGCGAGCCAAATCAAAGTGCTCGACGCAGTTGCCGCCGGCATCGTGGCCGCGGCCGATCCCGCCGCGCACGTCTACGGTTGGGCGGTTGACGCCAACGACGATTCGGCCGTGCGCTTCGCCGCGCGCGCGCTGGCCGCCGGACTCGCGGTCGAAGCAAGCGACGAGGCCTTCAGCGCGGCCGGCCGCAAATTCTCGCGCGGTTCGCTGCTCGTGCGCGCCCACGAAAACCCGACGAAGACCCAAGCCGATGTCGTCCGCGCGGCCGAGGGCAGCGGCGCGACTGCCTTCGCGCTGACGACCGCGCGCTCGCCCGACGAAAGCGCGGACCTCGGCGGTCAGCACTTCCGCGCGCTGTACTCGCCGCGCATCGCCATCGCCGGTGGCGCAGCAGCGAGCCCCGACGGCTTCGGACATGTTTGGCACCTGATCGATCGCGAACTTGGCCTGGCGGCCACGCTGCTCGACGGCGCTGAGCTTGGCGGCGCCGACTTGCGTCGCTACGACGTGCTCGTCCTGCCGTCGGGTGGCTTCGAGCTTGCCGCGGTCAAGGACGACCTGAAGGCCTGGGTGCGCTCGGGCGGCACGCTGATCGCGATCGATGACTCAGCGCTGACCGTTTGCGACGCCGATCTCGGATTGAGCCAGGTGCGCGAGCGCGGCAAGGTGCTCGCCGATCTCGCGGTTTACGCCGAGGCGGCCAAACGCGAAGACAGTGCGCGTCAGATCAAGATCGACGAAGCCAAGGTCTATGGCGACGCCGCTCCGGCGGCCGAGCAGGAATCCGCGGACAAGGCCGCTGACAAGGCCGACGACAAGAAAGCGGCCCCGACTCCCTCCAAGGAAGAACTCGAACGCAACGAAGCGTTCGAGCGGCGCTTCGGCCCCAGTGGCGCGATCCTGCGCGCTCAGCTTGACCCGACGGCCTGGATCACCGCGGGCGCCGGCGACGAACTGCCTGTTTTCTACTCGGGCTCCCAGGTGCTCTACGCCAAGCCCCCGGTGCGCACGGCGGTGCGACTTGCTGCGGCAGACCAGTTGCGCCTTTCCGGCCTGGTCTGGCCCGAGGCGCGCGAACGCCTGTCCCGCGCTGCCTGGCTGACGGTCGAGCGTGTGGGCCGCGGGCAGGTGATCCTGTTCGCCTCGCAGCCCAATTTCCGCAGTTTCTGGCGCAGCGGCGCACGGCTCCTGGCCAATGCGATCGTCTTGGGGCCGGGCCTGGGCGCCGACCCATTGCGCCGACCTTGAACGCTGCGATCAGGTCGCGCGGTCCTAACGGTCCGTTCAGAATTTCAGCCAAATCCGAAAAAAAACTGGGGATACTGAACTTGATTCCTGAGTAGCGGGGCCGGTTCTGGGGAGCGTGTTATGCTCGATCTTCGATCGTGCGTCCCCTTCAACGCGCGTGCGGACTGCGGTCCGCGCTCAGGAGTTTCACCATGTCAGGCACGGCGCGCGTCCCCAACGGGAACGGGTCCATCTTTTGCCTAGCGGCCTTGGCCAGTGCGCTGGTCCTGGGCTCGCTCGCTTCGTGCTCCAGAAGGGTGCACGCGCGCAGTTCGACGTCGACAGAAACTGCGCTCGATGGGTTGCCGGCCTTCGACTCGACGGCTCCCAAGGACTGGCAGGAACTGAGCGCGCACAGCCAACGCATCAGCCCGACTCCGGATTGGGATGGATCGGTCAATGGGCCGAAGACGACCTGGTTCGAGAGCGGTGCGAAGAAGGGCGAGGGCCGCTACGTTCAAGGCCGCAAGGAAGACGCTTGGACGTTCTGGTACGAAAACGGCCAGAAGCGTTGGGAAGGCAGCTACCAACACGACCTCGTGCAGGGCCCCGAGCGCTCCTGGTATGAAAACGGCGCCATCTGCTCCGAGGGCACCAGCATCGACGGCAAGCGCAACGGCGCGTTTCGCGCCTGGTACGAGGACGGCCAGCCGTGGTGGAACGGCGACTATCAGCTGGGCGTGCGCCAAGGCACCTTCCGCTACTGGCACCGCAACGGAACTCCCGATCAAAAGGTGAGCGGGATATACGTAGACGGCAAGCGCGTGAAGCGGCTCGACGCAAACGGTCTGGCCGCCGCGAAGTAGGCTCGCTCAGCTCCGCGTGGCGTGCTCCGCGAGCACCGAGGCCACGCTCGCAGTCAATTTCTTGCCGGTCGGCAGATCGAGAAACTCGTTCGGCCCGTGGGCATTCGAGTTCGGCCCGAGCACGCCGGTGATCAGGAATTGCGCGTTGGGGAAGCGCGCACCGAGCATGCCCATGAACGGGATCGATCCGCCTTCGCCCATGTAGACCGCGGGCTTGCCGAAGAAGGCCTTGGATGCGCGCTCGACTGCTTTCGAAAGCCAGGGACTCATCGGCGGCGCGTTCCAACCGGCGCCCGAGCCGTCGGCGCGGAACGTGACCTTCGCCCCGTAGGGCGGATCCTGCTCGAGGATGCGCTTGAGATCCTCGTTGGCCTTCGCGGCGTCCTTGGTCGGCGGCAAGCGCAGCGAAATCTTCAGGCTGGTCTTCGGACGCAACACATTGCCCGCGCTCTCCAGCCCGGGCAATCCCGCGGCGCCGGTGATCGACAGCGACGGCCGCCAGGTGCGATTGAGCACCAATTCGATCAGGTCGCTATGCATCGTCTTCATGCCCGGCAAGAGCGGGAACTTCGCGTAGACGTCCTTGCCTAGCGTGTCGGCGACGGCGCGCACCTGCTCCATGCGATCCTTGGGCACGACGGCGTGGAATTCCGGCGGCAGGATTTTTCCGGTCTCCTCGTTCTCGAGGCGCGAGAGCAGCATGCGCAGGATGCGGAAGCTCGACGGCACGATGCCGCTCGCGTCACCGGAGTGCACGCCCTCGCTGAGCACTTCGACGGTCAAGTCGCCGGTCAGGATGCCGCGCAACGAAGTGGTGCCCCACATTTGGTCGTAGTTGCCGCAGCCCGAGTCGAGGCACACGATCAGACTCGGCGTGCCGATGCGCGCGGCGAGTTTGTCGACGTAGAAGGGCAGATCGAAACTGCCGGATTCCTCGCAGGCTTCGATCAAGACGACGCAGCGCGCGTGCGGGATTTTTTGTCGCTCGAGCACTTCGATCGCGGTCAGCGAAGCGAAGGCTGCATAGCCGTCGTCCGCGCCGCCGCGACCGTACAGGCGCTCGCCGCGGATCACCGGAGTCCACGGCCCGAGGCCTTCGCTCCAGCCGACCATCTCGGGTTGTTTGTCGAGGTGGCCGTAGAGCAGCACCGTGTCGTCCTTGGTGCCTGGAATCTCCATCAGGATCACCGGCGTGCGATTGTCGATGGAGACGACTTCGACCTTGAGGCCGGGAATCGGC
This sequence comes from Planctomycetota bacterium, assembly GCA_043754695.1. Lineage (GTDB taxonomy): Bacteria > Planctomycetota > UBA1135 > UBA1135 > JADJQU01. The sequence continues at coordinate 10,614 of JAYUUV010000349.1, read as the reverse complement.
CGCGCGCGACACCAGGCTTCGATCAGAGCGACGGCTTTCGCCATGTGCCCGTTCTCGCGCCACTTCGCATCGAACATCGGCGACTTGTTCGGGATCTTCACGTACTCGACCAGCGCCGGGACGATGCTCTGTGTCCAGACGGACTCCACGTAATCGAAGGCTTGGCGGTCGTCGAGGGTCGGCGCGGTGGCGGTCGGGGTCATGGCGGCAATCTCCGGGTCAAGGCGGCGTCGAGACAGTGAAGGTCTAGAGATTAGCGAGCTTCTCCGTCGATCGCTCGTTCGGATCCGGTTCAAGCTGACGGCAAGGGTTCGCAAGCGGCGCTCGCGCGCTAGGATTTGGCGCAGGAGACGTTCGAACTGCGATGAAGAATCCCTCGGAAACCCCGCGATCCGCCAAAGCCGCGCCGTCGCTGTCCGTGAAGGTGTCCCGGCGCATACGAACTTCGCCGGAGAGTGCCTACGACGCTTTTCTCGAGCTCGCGAAGCTGCGCAGATTCCTCTACGCGACGAGGACGGGCAAGGTCGTGCGAGCCGAACTCGATCCGCGTGTCGGCGGGAAGTTCGTGATCACCGATCGTCGCGGCGAGATCGACGCCGAGCACAATGGCACGTTCCTCGAACTCATGCGGCCGCGGCGGATTGTCTACTCGTTCTTCGTGCCGGGATACTCGAAGAGTCCTGATCGCGTCACGGTCGATATTGCGGCGACTGCCGAGGGCTGCGAAGTCAGCGTGACGCATGAAATGCTGCCGGAGTACGCGCCTTATGTCCAAGCGACCGTCGATGCGTACACGGAGCATCTCGAACGGCTCGAGGAAGTGTTGCAAGGAATCGAGCGTCGGTGAAATCGCGTGCGGGACGGCGGCCACAACTCGCCTTTCGGTGTCGCTGCAGGGCTGATCGAGAAGTAGCGATGGTGAGAGCGCCGGCGATCCCGAGGCGGGAGCGCCGGTCGGCTTTTCGCCAAAGTGCATTCGGTCATCGATAACCGCCGATCTCCACGCCGCGCAGGCGACGCGCTCGATTCAACAGCTGCCGCGGACCTCGATCGAGAAATACGTTAGGAGGCGGCGATGTAAGCCCTTCCCCGCAAGCCAGTTCGGCCAACCTAGGCGGGCTAGCCCACTGCCGCCCAGAATCACGCAATAATTGCCTGCCCGCGGTCGTCTGGACCGTGTAGCTTCGTGACCGACCGTTCATCAGCCCTATCGAATTCAACCGAAAATTGGCTGAGGGTGAACGAGCCTTAGCCACCTCATTCCAACAAGGACTTCCACATGGGCTCACGCGTTGGACTTGCCGTCGGCCCCACAGTCGCGATTTCAGGGTCCCTAGTTTGCCTGGCGTTCAGCGGCCCGATCGTTCGGAATCCCACTCAGGGACAGAACGATTACTGTGCCCCGGCAACCTTCACGATCAACTCAAGCACATGTGCGAGGTCCTCTTCTGCCTGCGTTTGTGTCGCCACAGGCACTGGAGGATCTGCCTTGATGGATTATTGTGCGGGATGCACTTGGAGCGTCGTAGGCAATTCCCATTGCACCTACAGCAACACTCCGCCTACGGATACACCCATCAACTGCACGGTCAGTTTGCCTTGTGCTGGAGTGGCCCAATGCGGCATCGTCTGTACCTGCAATAGCCCCACTTGGTACCCATTCGATCTCAGTTGCGGCACGTGCCAATAGTCAGCCAGGATCAATATGTTCCTAAAACTCGTGCTTGGGGTGGTTGGAGCGTTACTGATCGCACTGGTCTTGAGGGGAGGCTTCGCTGGCTCTTCAGGGCCTAATGATAGACCCGGCGTCGCGGGGCCGATTCCGGTTCAGACTCTGGCGACGAGTTCTGCCGACACCTCCAGTGTCCAAATTGAATCGCCGGTCGAGTCCGCGCCGACGATGCGCGATGCATTCGATATCCTAGATCAGGCAATCTCGGCCAATCCAGCTCCTGCCGCGACCAATGCTCCTTACCTTGAAAAATACCGCGGCGCCACGGACGATGAGCTCGTCATTGCTCGTTTCGCGCTGGACAAGAAGACCAAGTCGGAACGGACTCGAATCGGAAATGAGATCCTCGCGAGCGGCGCTTTCAAAACGTACGACATCGCTGAGGGGCAAAGCCTCCCTGCGTCCCAAGCTACGAAGGAATGTCCGGCTAAGTCCTTCGTGTTCTCCGCCGAACCCAAAGAGGGTGGCGGCCTGATATACAAGTTTGCCGAGATCGATCCGGAGACCTACCCTGATTTCCACGCGCTTGAGATGGAGTTGAGATGGGTACAGGGCGAGGTTATCCATCGGGGCCTCGAGACCAAATAGAAGCGCCCGTTGGCGCTGCGCATCTGATCTTGAATTGGCTCTCCTCGACTCCACCTCGGAGCGGCCGTCGCGGATCGCTCATCCGGCTGCTTACTTCGAGTCGGACTTCATCTGCCGGTGCACGAAGAAGTAGTAGAGCGCGCCGATCGCGAGCAGCAGTCCGCCGCCCCACACCGAAAGCGTGTGGGTCATGTTCTCGGTCTTCGACATGTCCTCGCCCATTCTCACGCCGACCCAGCACAGCACGCTGCACCAGACGGCCGAGCCGAGCAGCGTGAACACGGAGAACTTCAAGAAGTCCGTGCGCACGATTCCCGCGGGAATCCCGATCAGGTGGCGAACCACCGGCAACAGTCTGGAAATGAAAATTCCCATCGAACCATAGTGCGTCGCCCAGCGTTCGGCACCTTCGATCTTCGCCGCTGAAATGAAAACGTACTTGCCGTAGCGCAGCGCCAGCGGCCGACCGGCCAGCCTGGAAAACCAATACATGATCGAGGCGCCCAACCACGAGCCGACGGTGCCGGCGACCACGATCCCCCACAATTCCATGCCGCCCTTGGTGTGGGCGAGGTGCGCGGCCGGAGGGATCACTAATTCGCTGGGCACGGGCAGAACCGTGCTCTCGATCAGCATCAACAGGCCGACGAGCCAGTAGCCGCCACCCTCGAGCGAACGCAAGTACCAATCGAGCAGAGGCTGCAGGAGTTCCGTCATCGGGCCGGTCTTATAGCGGAACCGGAAACGTGGCGCAAAGACGCGTGCAGCGATTCCAAGCAGTCGATGCACGGGCGCCTGAGCGATGCAGCCTGTGACCCGGCGAGTGCGCAGGTGTAGATTGCAATCTCGTTGCAGATTCATCCCTCCTGAGTAGAGCTCGACATGCGCTGGATTTTCCCGATGACTTTGACGCTGCTCGCGGCCGCCTGTTCGGCCGGAGCACAGACACCCGCGCCTTCGAAGGAACGCGGGCCGGGCCTGCGCGAGATCGGCGCGATCGCATTGCCCGATGTCGAAGGGCGCATCGATCACCTCGCGCTCGATGCCAAACGCATGCGTTTGTACGTCGCGGCGCTCGGCAACAACTCGCTCGAAGTCGCCGACTTGAAGAAGGGCGTGCGCGAGAGGCAAATCCGCGGCCTGGCAGAGCCGCAGGGCGTGCTCTATCTGCAGGAACTCGATCGCGTCGTCGTCTCGAACGGCGAGAGCGGCAAATTGGATGTGTTCGACGGCAACACTCTCGAGCGCACGAATTCGATCGACGTCGGAAAGGACGCCGACAATTTGCGCTTCGATCCGCGCACACGTGAAATCATCGTCGGCCAGGGCGACGGCGCACTCGTATTCGTCGACGCCGCCACTTGGACGATCACAAAACGCATTCCGCTTGGCGCCCACCCGGAGTCGTTCCAGCTCGCCGCGTCCGGCGAACGCATTCTCGTCAATACTCCTGGCGCGAAGCAGATCGCGCTGGTCGAGCGGAAGTCCGAAGCCAAGCCGAAAACCTGGCCCGTCGCGCAGGCGAGTGCGAATTACCCGATGGCGCTGCTCGAGTCCGACCATCGTGTTCTGGTCGGCTGCCGCAATCCGGCGCGACTGCTTTCCTTCGACACCGAAAACGGCCAAGCATGTGACTCGCTCGAACTTTCAGGCGACTGCGACGACATTTTTTGCGACGCCGAGCGCGGCCGCGTCTTCGTCTCCTGCGGCGAAGGCTTCATCGACGTGTTCGAGCGGCGCGAGCCCAAGACACTGAGCCGCTCGCAGCGACTGCCGACGGCCGCCGGCGCGCGCACTTGCCTGCTCGTACCTGAACTTCAGCGCCTCTACCTCGCAGTCCCCCGCCGCGGATCCCAGCGCGCCGAAGTGCGCATCTTCGAACTCATCCCCTGACTCGAGCAGCGCTGGCCCTGCCCGCGCTCAGCGCTCGAGCTCTTTGAAGCGCAGATCGTCGAACCAGGTCACGCTGTCGGCCTTGGTCCAAAGTCCGATCTTGCCCTCGCCTGTGAGCGCAGCATCGTCCGCGCTGAACAACAACTTGTTCTCGTAGACCACCTCGAAGTGGTTGCCGGTCACGTGCAGCGCAAGGTCGTGCCAGCGGCCGCTGTCCACCGGCCTATCCGCGCCGGCGATCTGCGTGCGCACGCCGGCGACGACCCGGTAGAGGCGCACGTTTCCTTCGAGCGCGTTGGCGCGAACCACGTAGTAGTTCTGCTCGTTCAGGTAGCGCGCGACGAGTCCGGCCGCTCGATCGACTCGGCCATCGATGGCCTTGAAGCGGCACGAGACCGCGACATCCGCCGCGCTGAATCCGTCGTAGACGCACACCGGATAGCGCGAGTCCGTGCCATCGTTGCTGACTTGCGCGAGCACGTTGTTCGCGGATTCCTTGGTGTGATCGACGCGCCAGTTGCCCATGTCGCCGCCGCCGGTCCGCCCGAAACTGAAGCCAGCCGGCTGGTAGCGCTCGGGCAGCAGGTCGAAGTCAATGCGCGTCGAGGTGTCCTGCGGCAGAGCATCCTCGGTCTTCTCCTTGGCGGGGCCCGCTTCACGCCACCAACAGCCGGAAGTTGCAAGCAGCGTGAGCGCGCTCGCAAGCGTCGTCGCGCACCTTTTTCGGGAATATCTCATCAGCTAGAGTCCCACCAGGAATTCGAGTGCGTTGCTCAGCGTCGTATTGTTCGGCGCGGCAAAACCCGGATCGCGGCCCCAGAATTGGCTTTGGACGAGCGTGCCCGGCAGCGAGAGATAGGCCGCCGGAGTTCCGCCGAGCGCTCCCGCGCGGAAGGCATTCATGTCGATGGCGTAGACGCCGCTGCAATCGTTCGCGGGAGCAGGGTTGCCGCCGGAGACCACAGCGCTGGCGCGTTTGAGCGGCAAGGCCAGGCAAAGCGTGCCGCCGCTGAACGGCGTCGCGGCGCGGCCTGAAGCTGTGTACAGCAGCAAGCCGGGTTTGTTGTTGCGCACGTTGCTCGCGCTCACGCTGAAGCCGCTCGGAGCACTCGCGCTCGACGCGCCGCTCGAACCGATCGCGGGCACGCAGCCCAGCGAGTTGGTTTTCGCAGTGCAGTAGACCTGAGTCGTCGGCAAGAACTCGAGTTGGAATCCGTTGACGGATCCTGAATGTCCGCCGAGGCCTTCGACCTGCACCGTGAGCACTCCGCTCGTCACGCTGACATGGTGCAGCGCAAAGGTCACGCCCGCGACATGCGGCGAGCCCGACCACAGACCGCCGACGTCCTGCGCGGGATCTGTCGAACCGGGTACCGTCACGCGCGTTTGATTGCCGTTGTTCTCGGGCGCCCAGGCGTAGGTGTAGAGCAGGTAGTTGCCGTTCTGCAAACCGCTGAAGGTCCAGAACCACGGACCGCCGATCGGCGGAAGGTCCTGGATGTCGATCATGAAGTTGCGGTCTTCGCCGGTCAGTGGGCTCGGGAAGTGGTTGTACGAAGAAGACGAAGTGCTGCTCGTCGTCGCCGCACTCGGACTTCCGTCCAGGTTTACGAGCGCCGTGTTGTAAGGATGGATCGAAGCGCTCCAACGCCCGACTTGCGCCGCGGCCCCCGCGTAGGTGTCCTGCGGAACAGGAAAGAGGATCGTGTTGTCGCCGACGTCGATGTTGAAACTTTGCGCCGAAGCGACGGGGATCACGACGACGAACGCGAAAGCGGCAATAGGGGTGCGCATGGGATTCTCCTGGGCAAGAGTCGGCCCGGTATTCTACACGCGGCCCGCACTCGCGCGGGGCAGCCGCTCAAGCCGTCGGTCCGACTTTTTCCTGGAGGAAACGCAGCAGGAGCCCCATAGCGCTGCGAGAGAGAGCGGGGTTGTAACGTGGGCCTTCGTCGCGCAGGAAGGCGTGGGCGGCGTTGAACTCGTGCCATTCGTAGTCGGCGTTCACTTCCTCGAGACGCGCCTGGATCTTTCGCCGACCCTCGAGCGGCACGTGCGGGTCCTGGCGGCCGAAGCCGAAGAAGAACGAAGCGCGCGCGCTCGAGAGTCGCAACAGCGTGTCGTCCTGCTTGCCCGCGCCGAGCGTGCCCGTGTGCAAGTCGGTCGGATAGAACGCCGCGGCCGCTTGCACTTTTGGATGCAGCCCCGCGCGCACGGCCAGATGTCCGCCGAGGCACACGCCGTAGCTCGCGATGCGAGCGTTGCACTGCGCGTGCGACGCCAGATAGTTCACGACGACATCCGCGTCTTCGTCATAGGACGCGAGCGTCTTCTTGTACTTGAGTTCATTGCCGCGCTCGGAGCCCTGCGTGTCGTAGCCGAGCACCGTGCCTGGCTGCTCGAGCTCGTGGTAGACCTCGGGCACCGCGACCAGGAATCCCTCGCCGCACAACGCAGCCGCCATGCGCCGGATCGGGCCGGTGACCTGAAAAATCTCCGAGTAGAAAACGACGCCAGGAACGCGGCCGGCGCTCTGCGGCGTGAACAAATGCACGCGCATCGGGCCGCGCGTCGTCGCGAGGTCGACGCTGGAGCTAGTGAGGATCGTCATGGTTTCGGCCGGTATCGTCGCCGATGCTCATCCGCGGTGCGAGCCCCCGTACGGAGTCGGGTACTTCCCCACCCTACCTTTTCGTCTTGCCTGCGCGCCGGGCGCGCAGACACGGCGAAAAGGTAGGGTGGGGAAGTACCTGACTCGGTACTACGGCCGGAACGTGACGCCCAGAGCGTTGGTCAGGTTGGATCCGCTCGAGCACGGACCGCTCGCGTCGCGATACCAGCATTGGAAGTTCCAATGCGCGCCCGGCAGCAGGCAACCCTGGCCGGCGAAGTGCGTGCAGGAATAGGCACCGATTCCCGGCCCCAGCGCGATCGTTCCCGTCGCGCTCGAGATCTGCGGCGGATGGCGGAACACGCCGACTCCGCCCGCGGAGACGCACAACAACCCGTCGTGGAACGGTGTGCCGAGTCCGCCATTGTTCAATCCCGGTGCCATGAGTACGAGCGTCGGCCTGTTGGCCGGCAGTCCCGTTCCACGGAGCACGAGATCGTCGAGCGAGGTGCTGTTCGAACCCGAGGCATTCAGCAGCGCACCGCTGCCCGTCGAGTTGCGCGCGCCGACATCGGGTCCGCCGTTGTTGCCGCAGGGCGCAGGCGCGCCCGATCCGTCGGCGGTGCAAAACGTGTTCGAGCCCATCGCCGCGAGCGCCGCACGGTGCGCGTTGACGCGGCCGAATCCGAAGTACACGTCCCAGCCGGGTGTGTCTTCCGACGGCGGACCGACTTGATCCTCGGCGGTCGCTTGGATCAGCGCGCGCACCGCGCTGTAGCTCAGCGTCGGATCGATCGCGCGCACCAGCGCTGCGATGCCCGCCACGTGCGGGGTCGCCGACGATGTGCCGTTGAAGAACAGCGTCGTTCCGCCACCCAGCGTGATGGTCGCGATCTGCACGCCCGGGGCGATCACATCGAGTTCAGGGCCATAGTTCGAGCCCCAGCCTTCGCCGTCGCACGAGCCCGGATTCTTGCGCTCGTCGCAGGGGCTCGAAGCGCCGACCGCCATTCCGAAACTGTTCGAGGCCGGATAGATCACGCCGTTGGCGTTCGAGTTGCCCGAGGCGGCGACCGTGAGAACATCGAGTCCGGCCGCGTATTGCATCGCGGTGTCGACAGCGGGATCGCAGCACGGTCCGCCGAGGCTCATGCTGATCACACTGGCTCCGCCGTTGGCGGCGAAGGTGATGCCCGCGGCCACCGCCGTGTAGGAGCCGGAACCACCGGAATTGAGCACCTTGACCGGCATGATCAAACAATCCGGTGCGACCCCCGCGATCGCCAGGCCGTTGTTCGAACGCGCACCGACGATGCCTGCGCAGCAAGTGCCGTGGCCGTGGTCGTCCTGGGGATTGTTGTTGTTGGAGACGAAGTTGTAGCCGGGCACCAGGGCGCTCGAGATCTCCGGATGGGTCAGGTCGCAGCCTGTATCGACGACCGCGACGATCACCGAAGGATTGCTCTTGGCGAAGTCCCAGGCGAACTCGGTGTCCATGTCCGCGTCATTGGCGTTGCGATGATCCCATTGATTGGGAAACAGCGGATCGTTGGGCGTCTCGGTCGTATGCACCAGGCCGTCGAGGCGCACCGAAGTGATGCTTGCGGAGGCGGACAGCGCCCGCGCGGCTGCGTCGAGGTCGGAATTCTCCGCCAGGTCGATCACGTACTGGCGGTGCATGCCGAGCGAGTGGAACAGCGCAGCGTTGCGCGGCGCGAGCCCGCCCGAGCGGAACACCCGGTACATCGCACGCGCGTGCACCTTTGTGAGCGCAAGTCGCAGTGCGGGGTCGCCGGAAAACGCGCTCTGGAGGTCGATCTCTTCGGGCAATTCCGCCAGCGTTGCGCTCAGCTCGACCACGACGCGATCAGGCGTGTAGACGTGCGGCTCAGTCGTTTGCGCAAGCGCGTTCGTGCACAGCGCGACGAACGGCAAGACCAGGCCAAGCACGCGGCGGTGGGGTGTCGATCGGTTCAGTCGCGCTTGCTTCGAGTCCATGGAGTTCCTGCGTGGTGTGGGAGAGCAAAAAAGCCCGGGGCGCGCGCGGCGGCGCTGGCCCGGGTAGGGGGGCAACCAGCTTACGCGGGTTCTCTGTCAGGGGAAGGTGGCCAGGGGTTTTCGCGGCGATTGGGCGCGCATTCGCGGATACGCTGGCGCGCGTGCAAGTCTTGCCGCTGACGCTGACAGGCCGTGCCGTGCGCGTCGAGCCGCTCGCGCTCGAGCATGCAGCCGATATCGCCGCTGTCATCGAGCTCGAGTCGATGCGCTATCTGCTCGATCGGCCGGCGGCGCGCGAGGCTTGGGCCGTGGAGCAATACATCGCGCGCCAGCTTGTGGACTCGAGCCGCGTCGCCTTTGCCATCGTCGACCGTCCAAGTTCGCGCGCGCTGGGCAGCACGTCCTACATGGACATCCGGCCGAGCCATCGCGGCCTCGAGATCGGACACACTTGGCTGGCGCCCGGGGTTCAAGGCACGCAGGTGAATCCCGAGACGAAGTTCCTGCTGCTGCGGCACGCTTTCGAGACGCTCGGTTGCGTGCGCGTGCAATTGAAGACCGACGGGCGAAACGTGCAGAGTCAGGCGGCGATGCTCAAACTCGGTTGCACGCGCGAAGGTGTGCTGCGTCGTCACGTCATCCTGCCCGACGGCTTCGTGCGCGACACGGTCATGTTCAGCATCGTCGACAGCGAGTGGCCGAGCGTGCGCGACAGGCTCGTGCAGCGTCTGGGTTACACACCCTGAGCCCGGCTTGTGCCGCGCAGCGACAGGCTCGCGAATACGGCCAGCAGCGCCAGCGCAAGGCCGGAGATCCAAGCTCCGATCCGCACCGAGGCCGAGTTGAATTCAAGCTCGACCGTGTGCTTGCCCGCCGGCAGCGGCACACCGAGGAAGGCGTAATTCGCCTTCGCGATTTCAACCGGCTTGCCATCGACACGTGCCTGCCAGCCCGGATACCAGCTGATCGCCGCAACCATCCACGACTCGCGCGGCACGTCGACTTCGAGCAGCATTCGCCGCGCTGTCTCTTCGATCACGCGCGGCGACGGATCGAATTCGAGCTCGCCTAGGTCGTGCAGCTTGTCGGCGGCGACGCCCTCGAGGATCGCGACGAGATTGGGATCGTGGTCCTGGGACAACGTCATGCCCAGCGCACTCTGCTCGTCGGGCGCCAGGCGCGTCTGGCGCGGAATCCAGAATCGCCCGAGTCCGTTCTTGAAGCGATAGAGCGTGAATGGATCGAAGCGCGCAACCGTTTCCAGGTCGCGGGTCCTGTTCACGGCCCAGTCCAGGCACAGCCGCGCGTCCTGCTCCGCGCCGGCCACGAGCAGTTCGCGTGCTTGCGGCGCTTCGTCGGGAACACTCCAAGCGACAAAGCCGTGTTTCCACGCTCCGCTCTCTGCGCGCAGGCGCAGGCGATAGCTGCGCCCTGACGAATGGGCCTGCGGCGCGAAGTTGAGCTGGACCCAACCGCTGGCCTTGGCGAAGCGCAGATCGTGGGAGAACAGCGAGAGCGTCTTCTTCGTCAGGCCTGCGCGCAGGCTATGCGTGTCGAGCGCCAGCGCGGCGATCCGTTCGCCGCTTTGCGCATCCTCGAGCGACAATTCGGCGAAGGCCGGCAGCGGATCGTCGTCGGCGCCGAGCGCCACGGCGACGCAATCGAGTCCGTCGCCCTCGACCAGAAACGTCTGTTCGATGTCGGCTCCGGGCCGGCACTCGAGCGCCACGGGCAGCGGCAGGCTGCGCTCGGGATCGATGGCGATGCCGGGATTCAAGCGCGGCCAGTCGTC
>JAYUUV010000348.1:0-16621 GCA_043754695.1 Planctomycetota bacterium | reverse complement strand
CCAGCTACTACAAGAGGCTCGCCCAACGCGTGACCGGAGAGCAGTACATCGATGGACCGGCCTACGACAAGACCCTGACGCCGCTGCCATTCGATCTCGAACGTGCGCGCGGCATGCTGGCCGAAGCCGGCTGGTACGACCGCGATCAGGACGGCATCGTCGATCGGGACGGCGTCGAGCTCGAGATCGAGTTCCTCTATCCGACGGGCAATCGCACCAGCGAACTTTTCGGCCAGGCCTTCCAGGCCAACCTGAAGCAGGTCGGGGTCGAGCTGCGACTTCAGGCGCGCGACTGGAGCGCGATGCTGGACTCCAAACGCAAGGGCGATTTCGACGCGCTCTCGATGGGCTGGATCACGCCGCTGGTGGTCGATCCCGAGCAGGCCTGGCATTCCAGGTGGGCGAAGCCGGGCAGCGAGAATCTCTCCGGCCTCAGCGACCCACAAGTCGATCGACTGATTGAGGAAATCCAGGTTGGACTCGATCCGCTGCGCCAGAAGATGTTGTTCGCCGAATTGCAACGCCGCGTCTATGCCTTGCAGCCCTACCTTTTCGGCGTCAACGTGCCGCGCAAATTTGCCATGTCCAAGCGCGTGCGCAACCTCGAATCCTTCGTGCTCGATCCCGGTTACTCGATCCGTCGCTGGTTCGTGATCGAGCCGCAGAAAAAGTGAACTGCGGAGCAGCCTGGTGTTCCGTTATTGCCTGAGGCGACTCGCTTGGATGTTGCCGACTTTGCTGCTGGCAACCTTCGTCGCTTTCGCGCTGCTGCACCTCGCGCCGGGCAATGCGCTCGACGCCGCCGCTGACGGAAACGACAACGGCAGCCTGAGCGATCCTGCCAGCCTCGAGCGCTTTCGTCGTGAGCATCTGCTCGATCAGGCGCTCTGGAAACAGTATCTGGACTACCTGGGGCCTTTCGATCTGTCTGCGCGCGGACATGCCTGGTTCGGCGGCAGCGGCGAGCGGCCCTACGGCGGTGTCTTGACCGGCGACCTCGGCAGCGAACTTCTGTCGCCCGGTGTGCAGGTCGGCGCGCAGATCGCCAAACGGCTCGAGCTCACGCTGCCTTTGATGCTCGCAGCGCTGATCCTCGGTTACGTGATCGCGATTCCACTGGGCGTGTACAGCGCCACGCGCCGCGGCCGGCGCAGCGATCGCGCGCTGACCTTGGCCACGTTTCTGCTCTACGCCTTGCCGGTCTTCTGGGCCGGCGTGCTGTTGCAGACGGCGCTGGGCCGACGGGGTCTCGACGCCCTGCCGGTGCTTTGGCCGGCGGGAGCTGCGAGCGCGGGCGAGATTGTGCGCGCGGCGATCCTGCCGGTCGGCTGCGCAAGTTACGGGATCGTCGCCTACGTCTCGCGCCAGACGCGCGCGGCGATGATCGAAGTGCTCGAGTCCGATTGGGTGCGCGCACTGCGCGCGCGCGGCATCAGCGAGCGACGCATCGTCTGGGTGCACGCTCTGCGCAATGCCGCGGCGCCCCTGTGCGTTCACCTGGGACAACTCATTCCCGCATTGGTCGCCGGCTCCGTTTTGATCGAGAGCATGTTCGACATTCCGGGCATGGGTACTTACCTGCAGCGCGGACTGATCGCGCGCGAGTACGACATCGTGACCGGCGTCGTGCTGGTCAGCGCGATTTTCGCCTGCGTCGGCCTGCTCGTTTCCGATTTGCTGCACGCGCGACTGGACCCGAGGATCCGTGCATGAGTGCCGCAACCAGGCTGGCCACACAGACGCCTGGGCCCTGGGCGCGATTCGCGCGCGCCTTCCAGGCTTCCGTGCGCGCCCGTTGGGCTTGGAGAGCGCTGCTCGTTTGCGTCGGTCTTGCGATCTTCGCACCGTGGCTGGCGAACGAGCGGCCCTACTTCGCACGCTTTCGCGATGCACAGGGCTACGCCGAAGCGCTCAACCTGCTCGTGCCGATTTCGACCTCGGTCGCCCGCGAGGCGAACAGCGCCGGAGCGGGGCTCGCGTCGGAACTGCGCGCGCTGCACGCACGTCTCGACAGGCTCGGTGCAGGAATCGAACGCGAGCCCGAGGCGCGGATCCGCGACGGTTTTCGCGAGTACTGCGCCGCGCTCGAGACCCTCGAACTCACCTTGCGGCTTGGCGACTCGGTCACGAAGCGCGCCGCCGGCGAGCAGCTGCGCGAGCTCGCGCCGGGCACAGCCGTGCTCCTAGGGCCGCGCGCCGCCAGGCTGCCCGCGCAAAGTCATTGGCCACTGTTCGCCACGCTGTCGCTGCTGGACGTGGCCGCGCTCGTGGCCTGGCTTGGGCTCGCGACCTTGGGGGTCTGGTCGCGATTCATTCCCGCGCTGGGCATCCGGTCCAGACTATGCGCGCTGGCTATTTTCGCCTTGCTGCTGGGTGCGCTGTCGCAACTTCCAGCGCGCAATCTTGCGCCGCTCGACGCGGGCGCGTGGAAAGCGCGCATCGCAGCCGACGCCGAATCCATTTCGGTGTTCGCCCCGATCGCCTTTGGCCCCGAAGCAACCTCGCTGCAGAGCGCGCTGCAGGCGCCGCTAGCGGAGTCCGCCGCCGGACATCATTGGTGTGGCACCGATCAGTTGGGCCGCGATCTTCTGGCGCGCCTCCTGTACGCCGGCCGCACCAGTTTCGCGGTGGCTTTCTTGGCCGCGGTGTTGATCCTGACCTTTGGCTCAGCGCTGGGCCTTGCCGCGGGTGCGCTGCGCGGAGCCGTCGACTTCGTCGTCTCGCGCACGATCGAATTGCTGCAGGCCTTTCCGGCCTTGGTGCTGCTGCTGGGCCTCGTCGCGCTGTTGCCCGCGCAAGTTGCGAACTCGCGCTGGACCATGCCGCTTGCCATCGCCGCGTTCGGCTGGACGCACATTGCGAGATTGGCTCGTGCGGAAGCACTGCGGGTGAGCGAACTTGGTTTTGTCCATGCCGCCATCGCCGCCGGCTTTCCGCGTTCGCGCGTCCTGCTGCGACATGTGCTGCCCAATTCGCTCGCACCGGTCTGGATCGCGGCCAGTTTCGTGCTGTCTGCCGGCCTGGTGCTCGAGAGTGCGGCGGCCTTCCTGGGCTTTGGCATCCAACATCCAGCGCCTTCGTTCGGCGCGCTGCTGGCGGACGCGCGCGCAACCCAGGCCTGGTGGCTCGCGCTGTTCCCCGGAGTGTGGTTGTTCGCGAGCATCCTCGCGATTCACCTGGTGGGCGAGGGCGTGCGCGACGCGCTCGATCCCCGCGCAGAGGCGGATGCGCGATGAGCGACTCGGCCGAAATTCTGCTCTCGGCGCGCGGCTTGTGCGTCGCGTACCAGGTCGGCGGCCGCGAGCGCACGGCGCTCGAGAACGTCGATCTCGAACTGCGCCGCGGCGAGACGCTGGCCGTGGTGGGGGAGTCGGGCTCGGGCAAGAGCACGTTGGCGCTGTGCTTGCTCGGGTTGCTTCCGCCGGCCGCGCGAGTGAAAGCAGGCGAGATCTCGCTGGGCGCGCGCGCTCTGGATCCGCGCGACGTTTCGCTGTGGGCCGAGCTTCGCGGAGCCCGCCTTGGATTCGTGCCCCAGGACACGCAGGCTGCCTTCGATCCGCTGCTCCCCGTCGGCGATCAGGTGGCCGAAGCGCTGCTGTCCAAGGGCATGGCCCGCGACGCAGCGCGTGCGCGCGCCATCGAACTCCTGAACGAAGCCGGGCTCGACAACGCGGCGGAGTTGGCCCGTTCACTTCCAGAGCGTCTTTCCGGCGGGCAGCGCCAGCGCGCGGCGATCGCGGCAGCGCTCGCACAGGATCCCGCGCTCCTGATCGCGGACGAGCCGACGAGTGCGCTCGACCCCGTTCACGCCCGCGCGCTGATCGATCTGCTCGATCGCTTGCGACTCTCGCGCGGGCTTGGACTGCTCTGGATCTCGCACGATCTGCGCGCGCTGAGCGCGCGCGCAGATCAGATCGTCGTGCTCCGCGCCGGCCGTATCGTCGAGACGGGCCGTGCGCGCGATGTGCTCGTGAATCCGGTCCACGAGCACACGCGCGAACTCGTGAAGTCGCTGAATTTCGCGTCTAGATCCAGCGCGCTGCACGAACCCGTGCCGCAAGCCCCGATCGTGCTCGAGGTCGGTGCGCTCGAGGCCAGTCCTGCCCGCCGTGGGTCCTTCGAGCGTGCGCGCCGCACGCCGTTCGCGCTCGGGGGGCTGGACTTCGAACTGCGCGCCGGCGAAATCACCGCCCTGATCGGTCAGTCCGGTTCCGGAAAGTCGACTGTGCTGCGCGCACTGCTCGGTCTCGAGGCGACGGCGCGCGGCAGCGTGCGGATTTCCCGCGACGGCGTGACGAGCGAAGTGCTCGGCGCGCCAGCGCGGGAACTCCAGCTGGCCCGCCGCGGTATCGGCTGGATTCCCCAGGACCCCGGTGCTTCGCTGGATCCGCGCGCGAGCGTGATCGAGTCGATCGCCGAACCCATGCTCGTGAATCGCAGCTTGGCCGGCGCGGCGGCCCGCACGCGCGCCGCGGAGCTGCTCGAAGCCTGTGGGCTGCGCCGTGACCAGGGCTCGCGCCTGCCGCATCAGTTGTCCGGCGGCGAGCGTCAGCGCGCGGCCATCGCTCGCGCGCTGGCCCAGGATCCCTGCGTGTTGCTGCTCGACGAGCCGACCTCGAGCCTCGACGCCACGGTGGCGGCGAGGATCATCGAATGGGTCGTGTCGCTCGTGGCGACCCGCGGACTGTGCGCACTCTGGGTCACGCACGACGTCGAACTTGCGCGTAGCGCCGCCCAACGTCTGCTCGTGATCGAAGATGGGCGCATCGTCGAGAGCGGTCCCGCAGCCGCGACGCTCTCCCATCCGGCTTCCGCTGCGGCGCGTCGCCTGCTCGAAGCCGGCGCTCAGACTTTGATCGCGTAGTGCTCGCGCAACACGGCGCGCAACTCGTCGAAATTCTTGATCGTGTGGTCGGGCGCGACACCGCAGGGCGGATGTTTGGCCGCTTGGTTGGCCCACACGGCGATCATGCCCAGGCTCTTGGGCGGCGCGACGTCGTGCGACGGATTGTCGCCGACGTACATGACCTGCGGCGCGACCAGGCCCAGCTTGCGCAACGCATGCGCGTAGAGCTTGGGATTGGGCTTGTTGATGCCGATCTGATCCGAGATGAAAATCGCCTCGGGGTCGAGGTACTTGACCAGATCGAGGCGCACGAGTTTCTCGGCCTGTTTCACTTCGAGGCCGTGGGTGATCACGCCCAGGCGCACGCGCGCGCGCTTCAGGTCGGCGAAGAGCTTCTGCACGCCGGGATAGGGTCCGAGCTTGCGGAACTTCGTGTCGTGGTACGCGGCGATGCCGGCGGCGACGACCAGCGCGCGATTGCGGTGCTCGTAGGCCTGCGGGCCTAGGCGCAGCAGGAGCTTGTCGAAGTGATGCTCGTAGTTGGAGGTGAACTCTGCGATCACCTCGTCGAGTTCGCCGAGCAGTTCTTCGACCGGCGCCTTCAGGCCCGCGTCGATCATGGCCAGGATCGCATTGTGCCGGGCCAGCTTGGCGAAGTCCGTCGTCGCGCACAGCGTGTCGTCGATGTCGAACAGGACAGCGGAGAGCTGCGGCATGGTGGCTGGAGGCTACGTCAAAAAGTGCCGGCGGGGCAAGGGCCCGATGGTGCAGACGAGGGGAGACACAAATGCGGACGCGCGCAGGGCGCCAGGCACTCTCACAAATGGGTGCGCCAACGCAACGGCGCTGTGACGGGTTCGGCCACGTCGAGCTGCGCCGAGAACGGCGCAGCGAGCTCTTGCGCGGCAACAGTTCGGGGAGAGTGCCAGGCAGCAAAAATAGTCGCGGGCCGCGTCCCGGAAGGGGCTGCGGCCCGCGCGCGGAGACCTGGAAACGTCGAGGACTACTGCTTGTGCTCGAGGCGCTTCAGCTCGTCGTTGACGTCCGTGATGTGAGCACGGATCAGGATCATCAAGCTCTTGTTCTCTTCGTTGTAGCCTTCGTCTCGGAACAGCCAGCCGACGAAGGGGATCTTGGCCAGCCACGGCACTTCCGCGCGACGCTCGACATTGCGGATGTTGGACAATCCGCCGAGCAGGATCGACGCGCCATCGGGGATCACCGCGGTGGTGAACACGCTCTGGACTTGCAGTTCAGGCAACTGGAACTCGACCGGCGACGTGTTTCCGCCGAGCGTGCTCGAGAAGTTGCGCAGGTTGACGACCTTGGCAACCGTCGGCTGGATCTCCAGGGTCAGGTACTTGCGGTCGTGGTGGATCGTCGGGCGCACGTCGAGAACCACACCCTCGATGAGGATGTTGATCTGCGGGTCGGCGACGGCCTGGAACTGGGCAACTTCGACATCGAAGTCCTGGATGTAGGCCTGTTGGTTGACCACCGAGACGTAGGCGCGCTGGGTGTTGTGCACCGAGAGCATCTGGTCATTGACCAGTTGGAAATCCTGGGTCTTCTCTACCGCGCGCAGGATCGCCGAGACTTGCAGGTCATTGAGGAACGTGAGCTGCGTCGTCAGACCACCGATCGTGGACATCGCCGCGCCCAGCGAGCTGCCGAAGTAGTTCTCAGTGCGCGCCTTGTAGTCACCGTCGTGCCCGTCGTCGTAGAAGAAACCTGACGACGGCTGGCCGGAGGGTGCGCCGGTGCCGTTGTTGTCCAGCCCGCGGGAGGTGTTGTCCTCGAGGCCGTTGGTGAAGTCGTCCATGTTCTTGAACGGCTGACCCGGGTTCTCGATTCCGCGGAAATCGACACCGATTTCCTGGATCCAGTTGGAGCCGACGGTCATGAACTTCGAATCGATCGCCACCAGCGAAGACGAGAAGCGGCGCAAGTCGTTCAGGAAGTCGCTGACCTGCTTCTGTACTTCGGGCGTGTGGACCACCATCAAGTAGCCCTCGCCTTCGTCGATGGAGATGCCTTCCTCTTCCCAGGTACCGGGTGCGACGTTCTCCTGGATCAAGGTCGAGACCTGGCTGATCTCGATCAGCATGGGCTTCTCGCCGATCCCGCCGAAGGGGCCGCCGCCGTCTTCGTCGGTCATGTCGGCGAGCAGGCGCAGGCGGTCGATGCGCGGCCCGATGAAGTCGGTCAGGCCGAAGACCAGGTCGTTGACGTCGTGGTTGACGACGATCGGACGGCCGCGGGCCTTGGCCTTAGTGGTCACGATGACGGCGTCGTGCTTGATCGTCCAAGTCACGTTTTCGCCGGCCCCGCTCGTGATCAGGTTCAGGGCATCCTGAACCGACAGCGCGTTCTGCATGTTCAGCTTGAACACGGCCCCGGCGGTCGATGCTTCGTTCTCAGCGGCCGGATCGACCACCAGCGGAAGGCCGGTGAACGTGCGGATCGTGTCGATGACCTTGCTCAGACTTTCGGTGTCGACAACCAGGCCGGGGATGCGCGTCGAGCGAACTTTTTCGCGCAGCAGCTTCTCGCTCTCGGACTCACGCGAGGATTGGTCGAGGCCGGGACGCTTGCCGCGAACTTCGGTGATGTGTTGCCAGAATTCTGCGTCCGGAAGCGTGTAAACGTCGCTATTCGGCACGCGCTCGTCGGCCAGTTCTTCGCGCCAGCGCCTGAATTGCTCGCTCTTGGCGGCGATGTACTGGGTGCGGTTTTGCTCGCGCCCGGCCTTGAAAGCGCTGTCGCGCAGATCCTGGGCCTTTTCGTTGCGCGGATCCTTGCGGAGCGCCTCGTTGGCGAAGGCCTGGGACTTCTCGAAGTCGCCGGCATCGAAGGCCTCGATCGACTGCTCGAGCATATTGTTGATCACTGCCGTGCGGCGGTCGCGGTCGGCTTCTTCGCCGGCCTTGATCTTTGCGTAGGCATCGCGTTGCCCGGACAGGCGCGCGGCTTCCTCCGCCTGCGATTTGCCGCCCTTGGCTTGCGCGAGCAGCGTCGAGATTTCCTTGTCCATGCCCTGCCAGTCGACCGAGTACGGCGCCCAGCGCACGTGGTTCTCGGCGATCGACAACTCGGCGATCGCGCCGTCGTAGTCACCGCGCGCGAGCAAGAGCTTGCCCTTGCGCAGTGCGTCTTCACCCTCGGCGCGCAGTTGCTGCATCCTGACCGCGTACTGCGCGGTGATGTCGTTGACCGCCGCGCCCGTGTCCTGCGGCGACTTGCCGAGCAGGGCTGCGAGAGCCGAGAGCTCCTGCTTGGCCGCGAGGCTGTCGGGCTCGAGTTCGAGGGCCGCGCCCACCTCGGCTTCTGCATCTTCGAGGCGACCGCGCGCCTTGAGATCGGCTGCCGTGGCGAGGTGCTGTTCGACGAGCAGTTTTTTCTTCTGCTCGGCGAGCGTCAGTCGATCGCGCTCTTGCGCGAGGAAGTCTCCGCTTTGGGGCGTTCCATCCTGCGCACCGCTCGTGCTATCGCCCAGCGGCGCAGCTTCCGATGCTTCCGCTGATTCTTTGGACGGAGCGCTGGCGCAAGCAGTGGCCAGGACCAGGGACAAGGGCAAAACGTTGCCGATTTTCATCGGGGCTCTTCTCGAGGCGTGGGGTGGGGGAGCGGGGGGCCCGAAGCTTCTTGGGAGGAGCCTGGGTGGGACAATGGCATGCAGTGCTGAGTTGGATCGCCCCGGGGGCGGGATCGCGGGATCCAGAGGGGCTTTCCTTGGGGGTTCAGCAGTCGGGCGTTTTCGTGGGGCGCGAACGATACCAGCCGCCTCGCTCGGCGGTCAAAGCCGACGGCCAGAAATCGTGTTTCGGGCGACGGAACATTCTGATAGTCGGGGGGCGGCCGTCGGTTGCCATGTCCGTTGCAGGAAGGCTGCGCGAAAAGCAGGGGGGGGGAGGCGGACCCAAACGGCCAGCCCCGGGGACTGCCCCGCATGATTGTGCCTGGATCGCGCTAGGGGCAAACTCGGCCTCGACTTGGAGCGGCCCAGCTGTGGCCTGGGTGAGCACCGCCAAAAGTCGAGGCAGGCCTTGTCTCCGGCGCGGATCAAGCACAGCCATGCGGGGCAGTCCTGTTTGCCCCATGCCAGGTGCTGAGTCGGCGGGAACACACCCCTCGGCGCCGCCCGGCAGCGCGGCCTGGGCCGCTCAGTCTTGTCGGGACGCCTTGAAGCCAATCTCCCGGAAGCCGGCGGCCATGGCGGCGTCGAGGACGAGGAGCATGTCCGCGTAAGTCGTCCCCGCCCTCGGGTCGATGGTCGCCGGACGGGTCGGCTGGGACGCGTGGATTTCCTTCAACCGGGCCGAGAGTTCCTCGATCGAACTGGTCAGTGTCGCTCCGGCCTGGAATTGGAGCCGGCGATCGGGGCCGTACCGGAATGGCCCGCTGCTGCTCGGGCCGTAGGGCTCGTCGCGCAGAGGATGCAACTTCGAGCCTGCCACGAGGACGCTGATCACAATGTCGAGCTTCTCGAAGGGCGCCGCGGCCGGCGCGGAGTTCACACCCACGTCCCTCGGCAGGTACGCGCTCAGCTTGGCGTCGAGGTTCCTGAACTTGATCGTGCACATGAAGAAGATCAGCAGCTGAAATACGACGTCGATCATCGGCGTCATGTCCAGCTTGACCTCGTCGGGCGAGCTGTTGTCGCCGAACTGCATGGCTACTTCGCTCCTGGCGGGTTGTCGGACAGCGCGGCGGCGAGTTCGACCTTCCAGATCTGGATGCCCGTGCTGCCGCAGAGCTCCATGACCTTCTGGACGTAGCCGGCCGGCGTGGCCTGATCGGCGCGGATCAGCAGCGGGCTCTTCGCAACCATGACCTGGCGGCCGCCGGAAGCCTGCGGGTCGAGGGGTTCCCTTTCCAGCTGCTGCGCCACCTGCGTCAGATGCTGCTTGAGACTCGCGAAGTTGTCATCGCGTCTGGGGTCGTAGTAGATCCGGCCCTTCATCAGGATGATTCCGTCGGCCGTGATGTTCACCACGGGCCGGATCTGGGCCGGGTCGGGTTTGTCCGTCTGCGCCGCGGTGGCCTTGGGCAGATAGATCTCTTCGAGGTCCCTCTGGCTCATGTCGGTGACGAGCATGAAGAACAGGATCAACTGGAAGACGCAGTCGATCATGGGCGTCAGGTCCAGATCCAGCGGCGCCTCAGGCGCCTGCTTCATGAGCCGCATGCTTCAGTCCTGCTCGCCGCCCGCTGCCATCGGTGCTTGGTCGTTCATGATTCGGGACGGAATTTCTCGAACAGGCTCTCGAGGATCGCGCCGATTTCGAGGATCGAGCGCACCAGGCGATTGCGCAGCCAGGCGAAGGCCAGGATGACCGGCATGGCGACCATCAGTCCTTCGAAGGTCGTCAGCAAGGCCACGTAGATTCCCGTGGCCAGTTGCGCGGGCGAAGGATTGACCGTACTGGCGATCACCTGAAACGCGACGATCATGCCTTGCACGGTGCCGAACAGGCCGAGCATGGGCCCGAGGGCACCGATCGTGCTGAGCCACGACACCTTTTGGTGCAGCTTGACGGCCTCTTCGTTGCCGGCTTCCACGAGCGCGTGTTCGATTCGCTCGTACGGCTGTCCGACTTTGGCGATTCCGGCGGCGCAAACCCGCGCGAAAAAGCCGCGCTCGTTTTCGCACAGGTCGAGCGCTTCCTGGTACTGCCCGGCGTCGAACAACGCCTTGACCGCCGAGACCAGTTCAGGCGCTGCGAGTTTTTCGCGGCGCAACGCGACGAAGTTCTCGAGCACCAGCGCGAGCGCGACGATCGAGAGCGCGAGGATGCACCAACCGATGAAGCCCGACATCACGACGTAGTCCCACAGCGAGTAGCTCACGGGCCCGGACGCCGTCGTGTCCTGGTACGCCCAGCCGACGGGCGAGCCGATGGCGAGCAGCGCAAGCGCCATCCAGGCCCGCGCGAACGACCTCGAGCGGAACAGGCTGTCGAGCAGCCGGATCGACATCGGGAAGGTCGGGCCAGTGCCCACGGGACGGGCAGCCGGCAGCACACTGTCGATGAGTTGGTGGTGCATGTTTTTCTGTTCGACGCCGCGCGCGCCGTGCTCGCGCGCAGCCTCGACACTTTCGGAGGGCCTCATTTCACCTGCTGGATCAGCCACGTGAACATGGGCGTGAGGTCCGGCTCCTGAAGGCCGGGCATGTCGTCGCCGCCATACTCGCCCTGCAGTACTTTCAGCTGCGTTCTCGCGGCTTCGGTCAGCCTCGAATCGATCGTCGCGTGTTGGCACAGGCAATAGATCAGGTCGAACTTGAGCAACAACCAGGTGCGCGACCAAGCGGATTCCTTGGTTCGGACCGTCTCGAGCAACTTGCCGTACAACTGCGCGGCTTTCGTCCAGGCTTCCGCTCCGCCGACGCCGGTGACCACGCGCATGCTGCGCGCCGCGCGATCCTCGCCGGAACTGAGTTCGGCATAACCCGCCAGCGCGTGGGCGTAGTCCAGCGTCGTCGCAAAGGTCGCCTGGTTGTTTTCGACCAGCGGAGCCAGCACTTCGGCGCACTGTTTCAGCTTGTCCTGCTTCACAAGCGCCGTCCCCAGGTCGGGCAGGACATACCGGCTGACTTCGGCGGCGGAGTCGCCGCTTGCGAACTTCGCCCGGATCTTCGTCAGCGTGACTTCCGCCTTGTCCCAGGCCTCCAATTCCATCCACAGCTTCGATTCGCGGCGCAGGTTCACGAAGGACGGGTTCGCGGTGTTCTGGTTCACGACTTCGAGGTAGCCGGCCTGTTTGCGCAGAGCTTCGGCAAGCCTTGGCCGATCGGCGGGATCCTTCGATTCTCGCAGCCGTTTGCAAGTTGCCTCGAGTGCATTGAATCCGTCGAGTGCCGCGCGGGCGGTCCACGGGTTCGTCGGAAACTGCGCCAGCAGTCTGGCGCAGCCGGCTTCGGCTTCCGCCGGCCTTCCAAGCTGGCGTTGCGCCACGCTCACGCGGTAGACCGTCGCGGGAAGAAGACCCTGCTGCGTGGGGAAACGAGCCTCGAAATCCGAGAGGATTTCCACGACACGCTCCCACTTTCCGAGCCCAGCGTCGGCCCTGTCGAACTCGGCGTAGCCCCAGTAATAAACCGCGCTGGCGCTGGCTTCGCTTCGGCGCGCTTGCCGGGTGGTTTCTTCAGCGCCGAGCGAATGCAGCGGATCCTTCAGATACCCATTGAGGTAGCCGTCGAACACCAAGATCGCCGCGTCGTAATCGCGCTTGGCCTTGCCCAGCTGAAATTCACACACACCGACGAAGACCCACGCTTTTTCGTAGCTCTCGCTGGCCTTCGAAACGCAGCGGTAGATTTCGCGCGCCTTGGCGTAGTCCTGCCCGCCTTCGAAGATCTTCGAGGCCAGGCGGAAGGCAAATTCGCCCCCGGCTTCCTGGTCGTTGTCCAGGACGGCCTGCTCGGCCTGTGCAAGCATGGATTCGATGGACACGTCGTCAGGGAGCCTGCGCCTGAGCGCAGCCGCCGCGTTGTAGAAACCCCTGGAATTCAGCGCGTCGTATTCAGGCTGGCCGCGCCAATGCGTGACGGCCTGCTGGAAAGCGAGCGCGGCTTCGCGCGGCATGTCCAGGCTCATGTAGGCGCTGCCGATCGCGTAGAGGACTTTTCCGCCGTACTCCTTGCGCTGCGCCTGATCCTTGTCCTCGATCGAGTGCAGCACGCGCTGATAGATCTCGATGGCGCCGACGAGGTCCTGTTCGTCGGCCTTGCCGCGCGCCGCTGCGATCAGGATCGCCGGGGGCACGTCGACGCCGGGTTGATCGATGAGTTTGGTGATCAGGCGCGCGGCCTCCGATCCCAGCGGATTGCCGCGGTTCTGGTCGCAAACCTGTTGCGCCAAGGCGAGCGCCAGATCGAGGGCTGTGCGCTGCGCAGCGGGCCGTGAAAACTTGGCCTGAAGCTCTGGCCTGCCCGCGAACCACTCGAAGTCGCCCTGCTGCATCTCACCGCCGACGAAGCCCCCGGCCTGGTTCAGCAGCGAAGCGATAGCAAGCAGGCACTCGTATCCATGGGGCCGGACCAGCTCGAGTCCGTCGCGCTGCCACAGATTGATCAGGCGCAAGCCCTCCGAGCACGCAGTCGCGTGGTTCCCGCCGGCTGTCTCCGCCCGCAGCAGGCCCGGCGTCGCGAGCTGGAGCAAGGCGAAGCGGCGTCGGATTTCATCCGCGCCCAGGTCCTTCGACTCGGCGAGCCATTGGCTCGGGTCGTGGGGGATCGCGACCTCGCCGACGAAGCGGAAGCAGTCGGCTGCTTCCTTGGACTTGCCCCGCGCCAGGAAGACCTCGCCCACGCCGACGAATGCACGCAGACCGGCGCTGCTGCTCTCGCCGGCCAGATCGACCACCATTTCAAAGGCCTGTCTGGCCTGCTCGAGGATTGCCGAGGCTTCGGTCTCCGAACGCGCGATCGAGAGCAGCAGTGCTCCGCGGGTCAGCAGCAGATCGCACAGTTGGCGCGTCTCGTTCTGAGTGCGGCCCGCCGGCCCCTTGAACTCGTTGACCAGCTTGCCCGTTAGCGAAACCGGCCTGGTCAGCGTTGCCAGAAGTTCCTTCCGGATGGCCACGGACGGCGCGGCGCCGGCGTCTTCGATGGCAGCGCAGAGCGAGCGGCCGAGTCTCTGCGCCGCGTCGAGGTACGCCGATTCGGCCTCTGCCCTGTCCTCTGCGGACCGTTCCCCCGCGAGGTAGTTCTCGTAGGCGCCGAGCGCCGCCTTGAGCGCGGATTCGCGCGATTCACGGCCGGGAGCGCGCGCCGCCTCGATCGCGTGCATGTCGCAACGCAGGCGCTGAATTTCAGCGGCCTGTCGCCCGCCCACGCCGGCCGCCTCGAGGCGCGCGAGCACGCTCTCCGCCATGTCCGTGTAGCCCCATTTCGTTGCCAGCCCGCGCGCGAATTCGAGTTCGCGCACAAACTCCGACTGCAGCTCCTGGGCCGCGAGCGGAAGCGTGGCCAGGAGCAGCAGCAAGGCGGCGGGCAAATGGCCCAGGCACTGGGGGATTCGCATGGAAGAAGGTGCGGCGTCGAGCCGCAGCGCGGGCGCTCGAGAGTCGCTCGCAACCGTACCTATGGTCGCATTCGTGCGCCGGTGACAAAAGCAGCGAGGCCGGCTCCCCTTGGGGAAGCCGGCCTCGATTGTGTCCAAGGCCCTTGCGGGCGCCTCGCTCAGCGCGCGCCCAGTTGGGCCGGAGTCGGCTCGAGTTCCTGCGGAATCACGATGTTCGCGGAGAGCAGGATCAGGAGCTTGCGGTTTGAAGTGTAAGTGCCCTTGCGCTCGAACAGGATGCGCAGCACCGGGATCTTGTTCAGCAGCGGCACGCCCGAACGCAAGTCCTGTTTCTCGGAGACCTTCAGCCCGCCGAGCAGCACGGTGCCGCCATCGGGCATCGGCACCGTCGTGCGCACGCGCTGGATGTCGACCTCGGGCAGTTCGATCGCGACCGAGTTCTGCGAACCCAGCGTGGTCGTCACCTGGCCGATCGGGCGCTTGAGCGTCGCGACCGTCGGGCGCAGTTCCATCAGCACGGAGCGGCGGTCGGCGCTGACCACCGGTCGCACGTCGAGCACCACGCCGTCCTGGACGACGTCGATGATCGGGTCGGCGATCGAAGCCGCTTGCGCGATCTCGACGTCGAAGTCCTTCACGTACGCGACCTGATTCAGGATCGCGATATTCGCGCGGGAGGTGTTGAACACCAAAAGGCGCGGTGCCGTGACCAGTTCAACGCGCTCGGACTTCGACACGGCGCGCAGCACCATGCTGAGCTGAGTGTCGTTCAAGTAAGTCCAGGAGGCCGCGAGGCCGCCGGCATTCGTCAGGACGTCCGTATCGCCCAGCGCGACGTCGTACAGGTGCTCCGTGCGTGCACGAATGTCGCCATCTTGACCGTCGTCGTAGAACGCGCCCAGGTCCGTGCCCTGGCCGATTTCCTTGCCGAGGTCCGCCTGGACGCCGTTGCCGCCGAAGTCGTTGAAGAAGTTGTTGGTGCCGAGACCCGGTTGACCCAGCCCGCGGAAATCCAGGCCGATGTCCTCGAGGAAGTTGTCCTCGACGGTCAGGAAGCGCGCCTTGATGTCGACCATGATGCCGGTCGCTTCGCGCAGGTCGTCGAGCAGCGCCTTGATCTGCGCCTGCACTTCGGGCGTCTGATAGACGACCATCGTGCCGTTGTCGGCGATGCGCAGCGAGTTCTTGGGGTCGTCGTTCCACGACGCCGGCGCGATGTTGTTGCGGATCAAACCTTCGATCTTGTCAGAGGTCACGACCAGCCCTTCGCGCGGCGTGTCGGTTTCCTCGGCTGCCTCGATCCCGCCCGACGGCGAGACGTTCATTTCGCGACCGGCGAAGCTCGGGACCGGGTGGATGATGTCCTGGACGGCGTACATCGTCATGACCTGGCCGCCGAGCATCTCCTCTTTGGTCACGAACTTGACCACGCCGTCCTCGATCTTCCAGCGCAGGCTTTCGGAGACTTCGACGATCGTGTCGAGCACCTTCTTGACGCTCTGGTCGGGCAGTTCGAGCTTGACAGTCTGTGCACCTTCGTCGAGGTCCGTGGTCACCTTCGTCGAGATCACGAAGTTGATACCGGTAAGCGTCTGCAGGAACGCAGCCACTTCCGAAAGCGGAGACCCCGCGCCATCCGGGCCGGTGAATCGCACCGCGAAGCGCACGCTTTCGAGGCGATCCATCACCGCCTTGCGATCGCTTTCAGCTTCGCCGCGCGAGCCGACGAATTCGAGCGGGGTGCGGGCGTTGACTTCCTTCCAGCGCTTGGGATCGAAGACGAGCGTGTCGATCTGCGGGACGTCCATCACGTCGAGCTCGTCGAACGTTCGCTTCCACTGCTCGCGATAGTTGCGGCGTGTGGTTTCGTCGCGCTTGTTGTGTCGCGCAAGTTGGGCGGAGACGCGCAGCGTTTCGGCCTTCTCATTGCCCGGGTCCTCGAGCAGGACCTGATCCATCAGCGCCTCGGCGCGCTCGTAATTTTCGGCCAGGTAGGCTTCGTTGGCCTGGTTGTAGAGCGTTTGCAGCTTGTTCTCGCGGTACTCGCGCTGTGAGCGCTCCTTCTCGAGCTTGGCCAGTTCGGCCTGCTTGCGCGCGTCTTCGACGCGCGCCGCTGCGGCCTCCGCGCTCAGTTTGACGGCCTTTTCGAGCATCCCGGTCACCAGCTGCTCATCGAGCGAACCGGTTGC
The DNA here is from genome assembly GCA_043754695.1 of Planctomycetota bacterium. GTDB lineage: Bacteria > Planctomycetota > UBA1135 > UBA1135 > JADJQU01. Next base: position 557 of record JAYUUV010000348.1, on the reverse strand, counting down.
GATCAGCGGGTGATAGCGCAGCACCAGCTGGGCCTGACGGTAAGAATCGACGGCCTTGTCGTAGTCGCCGACGCGCATGGACTCGTCGCCCATGGTCTTGGCGGCTTCGGCGGTCAGTCGCGCCTGCGCACGGCGCACGACTTCCGCATCCTGCGCGTCCTTGATGAACTCGCCTGCTTCCGAAAAGCGATCGCCCATCAGGGCTTCGACTTTGTGCATGCGATCGCGAGCGTCCTGGCTCGACGGCATGACATCGAGGGCGTTGCTGAAGTGCTTGAGAGCGCCTTCGACATCGGCCTTCGACAGCGCTTCGTCGCCAAGGCGGATGTACTCCGCGGCGAGCACGCGCTGCTTTTCGAGCCGGGCCTGGACGATCTGAGCGTCCTGGCCAGATGTGTCCTGCGCCGGCTCCTGCGCCGCGGACGCCGGGATCGCAGCCACCGGAGTCGGCTCCGCACTCGCCAAAGCCGGAGTCGGCTCAGCGATCGCGGGTGCTTCACCGGCGGCCGCATCCATGGATGCGGCCGACGATTCAGCCGGCTCGGCGTCGAGCATGG
>JAYUUV010000347.1:0-9681 GCA_043754695.1 Planctomycetota bacterium | reverse complement strand
GGAACGCGCGACCGTGAAGCTGGCGAAGTTGTTCGAGACCACGCCCCCGAGAAAGACTCTGCCGTCTGAGGTCACGTCGAGCGTGCCCCAGATGGGCGTGCCCGGAATGGAAATGGGTGGTTGGAAGGACTGTGCCGCGTTGGTCGAGCGATTGAACGTGCCGTTGCCGCAGCAGCCGGCGAACACGCTCCAATAACTGTAGATGTGGCCGGCTCCCTGGCTCGCGGTCGTATCGACGGTCATCCACAACTTGTCGCCGCCGTAGGAGTACACACTGGGTCCGAAAGTGACGCCGCCGTCGGTCGACTTGAACACGTCGCACTGATACACGTTGGCGGGCGTGATGGTCACGCAGTTGTAGTAGAAGTTACCGCTCGAGTCGGCGGCGAGCACGGGATCGGAGCGGAACACGCCCGGGTCGAGCACGCCCGGAAACTTCCAGTTCCGGCCGCCATCGCGCGAGTATCCCCGGCCCGCCTGGCGGAAATTCGAAGTGACCGTGTCGAACTGGCGCCAGCCGATCACGACGCGACTGGGATCGTTCAGATCGACCGCGATCGAGGGCTCGTTCGCCGCATCACCGACGATGTTCGCGCCGCTCGAATTGACGTTGACCTGATGAGCGATGAACGGGCCGACGCTGATGGGTGCGGAGGGCGACGTCGATCCGCCGGCATGCATCGGCAGCACGTACGGATCTCCCAGGCGCTCCAGCCGGAACCGATCCGTCTGCGAAAGCTGGGACGGCACCGGACTGGGAAACTGCCGTACCACCCAGCCCGTCGAAGCCGCGACGGACAAGACGAGCCACTTCATCCACGTTTTCGTTTCCATATTGTCCCCGGTAATCCGCCGCCGTTTCTTACATGGCCGCCGCAGTGCCCGTTGATCCTACGCGAGGATCCGTTCCAGCGCGTCTCCTCCCCGGTCGCAGGCGATACTGTCCCCGGTAATCCACCGCCGTTTCTTACATGGCCGCCGCACTGCCCGCTGATCCTACGCGACCGTCCCGCATCACGGACTCTTCGACTTGCAGCAAGTGAGCCGCGGCAGCGGCTTGGCGCCGAATGGCATGGCCGCGGTATCGGTTGTGAAATAAGCGGCGGCGAATTACCGGGGACAATTCTTGTCCCAGCCGGAGCGTCGGCCGCGCTCTATGCTTGCAGTGAGCCCCAGAAAGATCATGACCGACGAAACCCGATCGCGCGTGGCCGAGATCCTGGAGTTCGCACGCTCGTCGCTGGGGCCGCGCAGCATGGCGCTCTTGTCCGACCCCACCGCCCAGGCGTTGGTCTTCTCGCGCCTGCGCGGCGGGGCCGAGCTTGCCGACGCGGTGCTGGCCGAAGTTCACGCGCGCACGCGCGACGATCGCGAACTTGCCAACGAATTCCTGGGCTACTTCCTGCTCAACGCCTACCGCAGCGGCCGGCGTCTCGTGACGCCCTTCATGCAGCGCTTCGTAGACACCGGTGACCTCGTGCAGTCGACCTTCGGCGATCTGTGGGACGAGCTCGCGAGCTTCGAGTTCGAGACCCGCGCCCAGTTCATTTCCCTGCTCGCGCTGCGTCTGCGCTGGAAGGCGCAGGACCACGCGCGCCGGCTGCTGACGGCGCGGCGCGGCGAAGATCATCGCGTCGAAGTCGAACCCGAGGACTTCGACCGCGCTGCCGCACAACCCTCGCCTGCCTCCGAAGCGATGGCAAGCGAAGAGCGCGAGCGGCTCGCACTGGCGCTGATGCGCCTGCCCGAACGCGATCGCCTGCTGGTGCGTCTCTACTTGCGCGGCGAGGAATTGCCCGAGATCATGAAGCAGACCGAATTGAATTCCGAAGCAGCGCGCAAGGCTCTCCAGCGCGCGCTGCTCCGCGCACGCGATGCCGCGCGTTGAGCGGATTCCCACCCCCGCTTCAAGGCTCGCACTATGGATTCGCCTCCGCCGGGCCCCGACCGCAAAGCAGTCGAGGTCGCCTTCCACGCATTGTTGGAAAAGTTGCGCAGCGATCCCGCCGCGAGCCGCTCGTTCCTCACCGACCAGCCCGAGGAATTGCGACTCGAACTCGAGCGCATGCTCGTCGACTACCGTCAATTGCTCGACGCCTTCAGCGGTTCAAAGCTTGCGATCAAGCGCGGCCGGCGCTTGGGCGAGTACGAACTCTTGGCCGAGATCGGCCGCGGCGGTATGGGCTCGGTCTGGGAGGCGGAGCACCGCGGTCTGCAGCGGCGCGTGGCGCTGAAGCTCCTGCACGCGCATCTCTCGCTCTCGCCGCGCTCGCTCGAACGTTTTCGCCGCGAGGCCCTGGCCGGCGCGCGGCTTTCGCACCCGGGCATCGTCCCGATCTACGAAACCGGTGAGCACGAGGGTGCGACCTATCTGGCGATGGAACTTGTCCCCGGTGGCTTCACGCTCGGCGATCGCATCGCCGAATGGCGCGAAGCACCCGAGCGTGGTCGCGAACACTGGCGCGAGCTCGCGCAGCTTTTCCACGACATCGCCGACGCACTTTCGTACGCGCACTCGCTTGGTGTGGTTCACCGCGACATCAAGCCGGGCAATATTCTGCTCAGCGAAGAAGGCCGTCCGCGCATCGCCGATTTTGGTTTGGCCAAATTGCACGACGAGCTTGCGATGTCGCGCACGGGTGAGATGACCGGAACGCCGTATTACATGAGTCCGGAGCAGGCCGACGGGCACGGGAGTGATGCCGGTCCGCAGGCGGATGTGTTCGCGCTCGGCGTGACGATGTACGAGGCGTTGACGCTGCAGCGGCCGTTCGATGGCGAGAGCGTGACGGTGGTTGTCGAGAAGATCCTGCGCGCAGACCCGCGCGATCCGCGCGCGATCAGGAAAGACATTCCGCGGGATCTCGCGTCGATCGCCTTGAAGGCGATGGAGAAGAAGCCCGCGGCGCGATACGCCGACGCGCGGGCGATGGCCGAGGATCTGCGGCGCTGTTTGGCCGACGAAGCCGTGCTCGCGCAGCCGCCGGGAGTTGCAGGGAAGAGCGCGAGATGGGTGCGCAGGCATCCGGTGTGGAGTTCGACCATTGCGCTCGCGGCGATCGCGCTGGGTGTGTTTGCGTGGCAGTTCGCAGAAATCCGGCGCGCGGAAGAACTGTCGAGCCTAATGTTTGTGCTCACTGGTCGTGCGGTACAAATTGTTGACCAACGTGGGATCGGCCTCAATCGTGCGGAGATCATTAGAGGCTTCGAAGCTGATGTCGAGGAGTTGCTACCGAAGCTCAGGGGCAGAGCCGCCGACGTTGCTCGGCTACACATGCTGCGCGGGCAGGTGCGCTACACCCGGCACTTGGAAGGCGCGCTGAAAGACTTCAATGAAGCTGTAAGCGCGCAGGAAGACGCGCCGGAGATCCCGAAGCTCGAGCGCGCGAACATTTTTTTCCTCGCGGGCATGGAACGAATGCGCGCCTACGACCTGCCCGGCGCGCGCCTTGCGCTCGGTGCGGCGCTCAAGCACGTTCAGGAGATCTGGAGTTCGCGCGACACGGACGGACACTGGGACGACCCGCGTGTTCTGGACGTCGCGGCGCAGTATTTCCTTGCGCTCAGGCGCGGGGGGAGACGGGCGGCGATCGCGGCGCTCGAGAGTGAGTATGGCCCTCCCGAACGGTGGATGAAGGCCAGATACGAACAGCTTTGCATCGATCGAGGCAACAGTGACCCTTCTGCAATTGAAGCGGGATCCGTGCTCGCGCGCTGGTACTTCGACAAGCAGACGGTCGGGGGCGAAAATTACTCGGCGAAAGGCCTTTACGAGGAACTTGAAAAAGCTGCGACGGCGACCTTTGGTAAGGCGGACCCTCGGACGCTCGAACTGCGCTTGATGTATCTCTCAGCCTGGGAGCGTTCGTCAGCACCGCAAGCCGAACTTCGAACCCTTACGGTGAAGCTCCAGGAGATTGCGGAGGAGATCGAGCGCATCCAGGGCAAGGACAACTACTTGACCCTCTTCGCCTGGCGGCGCGTCATGATTTGCCATATAGACCGGCGAGAGACTGCCGCGGCTGTGAGTGAGGGACCGGACCTCATCGAGCGCATCGAATTCGTACTGGGTAAGAAGCATATCGACGCCTACGACGCGCGCACTGATTACGGCATCGCGCTCGCCTACGAGGATACTGGGCGTGCGATTGACTACTTGAAGCCGTTGGTCGATGAGCTGGTAGCGGATGGGGAGATCGGCCCTAGCCACGAGGCCACGCTCATCGCAATGCGCGCACTCGGCCTCGCGTATTGCGCACAGGAACAGCATGAGGAGTGCGTCGATATCCTCACAAGAGCATTTGAGTTGCGAGGTGGGTTGAAACCACCGATCGACGGCGAGACGGTCACGGATATCTGCGACAGCTTGCCCAGTGCGATCGCGAGCAAGGATGACAAGCATCTCGACTGGGTTCTCGACAAGCTGCCATCGGCACTGCAAGAGCAGCTGTGGGCGCCAGGCGCCGATCTGCGCACGTCCGAGGTCTACCGGCAGGGGCTTCTTGCCTGCCTGTTGGCGTCCTGGAAGACCGACCGACATGACACGACGGCCAGCCGACTGAAGGAACTCAGGGACTTCCTTGCGGCACCGCCGAGGAATGAGCAATTGGAACTCTTGGAGTGGCAGCGTGGACAGCTGGCCGAGATTGAGGGCGACGCAGTTGTCGCGGAGGAGATCTATCAAAGGCTCGTGGCTGCAGAGCTCATCAAAAGCAGGGATGAGCGAGATGCATACCCGATGGACATATGCGGTCAATTCCTGGGACGCCAGAAGAGGTACGAAGAGGCCACGAAGATGTTCCGGTTTGCGATCGACAGCACCATGGACAAGCTCCAGAAGCGCAGATTCCAAGGCCAAATAGATGCGCTCCCACGACCAGAGCCCGCGGCCACTCCCACGCCCGGTCGCTGAGTTGGCGTACTGACGACGGAATTCCTGTCCCGCTCTGCGGACGGGTGACGCTCCTCATGTAGGCGATCGCTCCCGAACAGGGAGCCGTATCGCCCCCCTCGCCTACTCAGGAGCTTTGCCACATGAAAACCGTCCGACCGCATGCATTAGCGATTCCATCTCTATCCCCTGGAATCGCTGGCGCGCCACTCGCCGAAAACGAGAGGAATCGAATGCCTCCCAGGATTCAATGCCCTGCGGGGCTGATCTTCTGCTTCTTCGTCGCGCTGCTCGTGACCAGCGGCGTTGGCATGGCGCAGTCGGGGGTTGTGGGGTGGGGAGGGAACGTCGCGGGCCAATGCAACGCGCCTACCCTTCCTTCTGGTCTGGCATTCTCCCAGGTCGAAACGGGTGCTCAGGATACGGTGGCACTGCTGAGCAACGGCACGGTCATAGCGTGGGGCCGCAACGACTTTGGCCAGTGCAACGCGCCGACGTTGCCCGCTGGCATCTCGTACGTGGAGATCGCGGCAGCCTACTACCACACGGTGGCGCGCCGAAGCGACGGGGCAGTCGTGGCCTGGGGATACAACTTCGACGGTCGCTGCAATGTGCCGCCTCTACCCGCAGGTCTGTCGTATGTCGAAATTGCCGCAGGCGGGGGCCATACATTGGCCCGCCGGAGTGATGGCTCGGTCGTAGGCTGGGGCTTCAACAGCGATGGCCAAATCAGTCCGCCTGTACTGCCCCCGGGCGTGGCCTTCGTCCATCTCGAAGCCGGCAATGTCCACTCGCTAGCAATTCTGAGCAACGGCTCGATAGCGGCATGGGGCCGCAATGCAGAAGGGCAGTGCAACGTGCCACAGCTACCTCCTGGCCTTCTCTACGCCGAGGTCAAGGGCGGCTCAGACTACACCGTCGCACGACGAACGGATGGATCTGTGCTCGCCTGGGGCAGGAACAATTTGGGGCAGTGCGCCGTGCCTGCACTTCCTCCTGGACTCACCTACGTCGAGATCGCAGCCGGGGAAGCGCACGCGGTCGCGCGCCTCGTCAACGACTCCATTGTGGCGTGGGGCGATAATTCCTCAGGCCAGTGCAGTGTTTCCATGCCGCCGCTCGGACATTTCTTCGTCGCAGTTGCGGCTGGCCGGGATCACACAGTTGCCAGGATGGAAACGGACTGCAACTCAAACGGCGTTCCCGACAGCACTGACATTGCGAGCGGGACAAGCATGGACTGCAACACGAACGGAATTCCCGACGACTGCGACATCGCAGGCGGCACGTGCGCGGACTGCAACGCCAACGGTATCCCTGACAGCTGCGATCTGTCGACTGGACTCAGCCTCGACTGCAACGCCAACGGCATCCCCGACAGTTGCGACATCGCCGCCGGCACGAGCCTCGACCCCAACGGCAACGGCATTCCCGAAGAATGCGAGTCCTCGATCACGAGCTACTGCTCGCCCGCGGCGCCGAACTCCGTCAGCCCGACCGGATCGCACATCACGGCGCAGGGCATTCCGAGCACGCTCTTGAACAACCTCGTGTTCACCGTCTCAGCTCTCCCGCCCCACAAGCCAGGCCTGTTCATCTACGGTCCGTTCCAGAATCACCTACCCGCCGGGAACGGCTTCGTCTGTCTCGGCGGCGTCGTGCAGCGCGTCGCCCCTGCTTTGATCTCGAACGCGCAAGGCATCGTGAACTTTCCCGTCGACCTGACGCAGTTCCCCTTCACCGGCGGAACCAACACGATCCACCCCGGATCGACCTGGAACTTCCAGTTCTGGCATCGCGACCCGACCGGCGGACTGTTCGCCTTCAACTTCTCGGACGCGGTGCAACTGACGTTCGCACCGTAGGCGCGCGACCGTCACGCCCTGATACAGAGCTGGGCTCGGCCACGACAACGTGACGTTGTGGTCGAGCTCTGCTCGGTGTCCCTGGCTATCGGACTTTGCCTCCGTTTGACAGGAACGATGCTCACGCCTGCAGCACGAACCTCAGTACCGAACGCGCCCTCAGTCAAGGACCTCGACAATGCCCATCAAGAGAACCTGCCGAATCGCCCTCTTGGCCGCTCTCGCCATGCTCTCGATCACGTCACCAGGCATGGGCCAGACGAAAGCCGCCGCCGTGCGCAACGCGCCCCTGAAGCAGGGCGGCGCGCTGAAGCCCTTTGACTTGCCGCCTGAGGCAACCGCTCGCCTCTTTGTCGATGCAGGGCCGGTCGCACCCGGTACGAACGCGCGATCGCTGCTCAACTACGTTTCGGGTCGCGTCCGCCGCGAGAGCAAGGGCGGCATTGAAGTGGACAGCGAGGGCCATGGCGAACACTGGACGCCTGTGGCGCTGTCCGAACCTCGCGTTTTCGAGTGGTTTCACGGCGGACGATTCTTCAACCTGTGCTTCTTCTTTCGCGGCCGCGAATGGTGGGTCTCGTCGGCAGAGACTCTCGAAGCGAAGCTTGGCGACGCGCTGCTCACCCTGCTCGACGCCGACGCGAACGGAGAGTGCTGGGACGCGAATGACTACGTGCGCTGGCGCGACGGCACATTCCGTGCACATGGCGAAGTCAATGACGTTGACGACGGTCAACTCGCGGGCAGTTTGCGGCTGGTGGGCAAGAACCACCAAGTGAGCCTGCGGTTCGTCGAAAGCACCCGTGCCACTGAACTCGACGACCAGCAGTGGCTCGCATTCCGCACGGCAAATGCGTTGCGCAATCAGCATGGCTTCGCGCCGGCAGCCATCTGGCCGGAAGCCTGCAAGCAGCTGACGGCGCATACCCAGTTCCTCCTGCGGCACGACCCTAAGAGGACGGGCACGCTTGCAACCTATTACGGAGAAGCCGTGGGCTTGGAAGGACGCACTCCCGAGGCTGATGAAATGTCGCGAACAGGCTGTGTCGGCTACCTTGAGGGCGATCAGGACGTTGCCTTCCAGGTTCGAACTGTGTTGACGATGACGCAAAGCCGCAGCGAGGTCTTCGCGCCCGGGGCCGCGAAGTTCGGCCACGGGCGCACCGCGAACTGGAGCTTCTTCCGTGCCTCGCCGGGCGCAGAACCCTGGGGTTCGCGCTACTCGGTCCTGCCAGGAGCCGGCGCGAAAGATGTGCCGCGAACGTGCGGCAAGAACTGGCCGTTCCCCAGGTCCTTCCCAGCTCTCTACGACAACCCGCGCGGCCTGCCGATCTCCGTGCGTCTGGCGTCGTCGGCGATAGGCGACGGCTTCCAACCAAAGGTGAGATCGATCGCACTCTTCGCATCGCCCGGCGAACGTGAAGTGGCCGGCTTCTTCTTCTCGATCCGTGACATCGGCCCGGGTGCGCCTGAGGACTGCTACTTCTTCGTTCCCGGTGAGCCGCTGACGGCGGACTCCGACTACCTCGCACAAGCCACGATCGAGGGCACGAGGAGTGCTGGCGGCGGCGCAGGCATGACCACCGATGCCGATCTGTTGCAATGGCAATTCCACACGGGGAGATGAACGATCGACGCAGCGGCTCGCGTGTGTGAGTTTTCTAAAGTGGGGCTTTAGGAAGCTCAATCCTGCGCAGCGGTGGATGGCCCGGGCCTGCCCGGAGTTCCTCGGTATCTGTGTCCCAATCTCCCGCCGCCGGACGCTCCTCAGTTGTGCCATGAGTCTCTTCGCCGAAGAGAACTCAGCGCCAACCCCAGCTACCCCAGGAGCTTCCCCACAATGAAATCCACGTCTTGCCGCCTTCTCACATTGCTAGTCCTTCCTCTCGCAGCCCAACTCGCACTGCAGACTCACGCCGAGGCGCAAGGCAGCGCCATCCGTCTCGATGGCATCGACGCGCGCGGTGCCGCGGCCGGTGTGGGCAACCTCGTCTCGAACTCGACGTGGGAGGCTTGGGTCAGGCTTCCGCAGTACGATCCCAACTACACGGCGCCTGGAATCGTCTTGTCCCGCTGGGGAATGTGGACATCCGCCGCACCGAATGTGGCGGCGGCAGATGGCCGTTGCCGGGCGTCCAACGGACTCGGGAATCCGGGTGACGGATTTGCACCCGGCGTGAATCTCTTGCCCGGAAGCTGGCATCACCTGGCCACGGTGTACGGACCCGATGCGGCCCCCGGATATCAGTTCTTCGTCGATGGCCAACTCGTGCAGACCGTCGAACCCGGCGGCTACGTGCCAGCAGACGGCTGGGAAACCGACCTCGGCTGCTGGGGATACATCGGCTACAGCGGCTTTCTCAAAGCCGACGTCGATGAAGCACGCCTCTCGAACGTCCCGCGCTACACAGCGAATTTCACTCCGCCGACGCAATTCACTCCCGACGCGAACACCGTGGCACTGTGGCACTTCGACGAATCCGCCGGAAACATCGCGCACGACGCAACCGGCAACGGCTTCGACTTCACGTTGTATGGCGGCTACACCTGGGTGACGGGTGTCGGCTCCGCGTTCAGCAACTTCTGCAACACGAAGCAGAACTCCGCGGGCTGCCTGCCGGCGATCAATGCCAACGGATCCGTCAGCCTCAGCGGCAACGACGACCTGATGATCAGCGCAAGCAACATCCTCCATTCCACGAACGGAGTCTTGATCTGGAGCCAAACTTCAGCCGACGTTCCATTCCACGGCGGCACGCTCTGCCTGTCGGTCCCGATCGTGCGCACTCCGACGCAGAATTCAGGTGCCCTGGGCAACAATCCGTGCGCAGGCTCCTACTCGTTCCATTTTTCACACGCCTACGCAGCGAGCAAGTTCCTCCTGCCGGGTACGACACTCTTTGCCCAGTACTGCGGCCGCGATCC
>JAYUUV010000346.1:0-6790 GCA_043754695.1 Planctomycetota bacterium | reverse complement strand
CTTCGGCGCCTCCCCCCCCCCCCCACGGCTTCGCGCTCCGCCATCCGAAAAAAAATCGTCGATCGCGTGCCACCATCGCCGCCGCCGAGAGTCGTACTGCCAAGGCATTCCTATGGCTCGATCTCCCCGCTGCGACGGACCTGGCATCTGGCACCACGTGATGAATCGCGGAATCGCGAAGCGCACGGTGTTCGAAGATGCGCGCGACGTGCGCTTCTTCCTCTCGCGACTGGCTCGGGCCGTTCGAGCTGGGTGGATCGAAGTGCATTCCTACTGCGTCATGACAACGCATTTTCACCTGCTGGTGCGCAGCCCTGATGGAGGGCTCTCGCGAGCGATGTGCCGAGTGCTGGACGACTATGTCAGATGGTTCAACCGCAGCAGAATGCGGGATGGCCCGCTGTTCCGCGGCAGGTTTCGGTCGCGGCCGGTGGAATCGCATGAGTATCGCTGTCGGCTGGTCCACTACATCGACGCCAATCCGATCCTTGCAGGAATGGTCGTGGCACCTGGCTTGTATCCCCACGGAAGCGCCCGCTGGTACGCGCGCGATCGCGGACCCATCTGGCTCGACCGGAACTGGATCGAGGCGCTGACGCGCGAAAACAGCGTCGGCGTCGACTACGACCCGCGGCGGTACTTGGAACTATTCGCGGGTCCACTCAGCCCCGCGCTCGTGCGAGTCATCGAGCGCCGCATTGAGACCGGCGTCCGGGGCCCGGATCCACTCGACGACCTGATTGACGCCGCACCGGAGCAGGTCCTTGACTGGATGCGCAGGAAGGCAGCGCTTGCCGACGGCACGAACATCGATCTGCCCGTATGTGATGCACACGACGTCCGCGAACTCATCGTCGAGCGGCGAATGGAACGATCAGAGTGGCGGCTCACGCTGAGGCACAACAGCTGCGATGCCTGGCAGCTACTTGAAGTCGCCCTGCTGCGTGGACTGTGCGGCTTGGCCTGGACAGAGATCGGAAGTCAGGTCGAAATCTCCGACCGGGTGGCCATGCGAGGACAGCGGGAGCACGAGCGATTGGTGAACCTGGACGCCGAGTACGCCGACGCTGCCAGTCGCCTCGCGTCGGAGGCAATCGCGCGTTGCTACGGCTCGCGCCGGCGAAGCAGTCCGTCAAACTCGCATTGCAGTTGATCTGTCTAGTGAGTGCGGCTTGTGCGCTGGGCGATGGGGCCGAAGTCGAACCTGGTACCGTATTCCTCGCGGCCCAACAGGCCGCTGCCGCCGCTGCGGCTTCGGCGAGTTGAAGCTCATTCCCTTGACGCCTCCGCTTGAAACGTGCGGCCCCAGTGCTGCAGGAAAAACTGGCGCTCGGGGTCGAACAACTTTGTCGCCGGTCCGACGATCGGCCGCAGCACGGTCGTCATCTGCAGCACGGTGACGAGCAGGACCAGGATCCAAAGTCCAGCTCCTCCCGTGTGTCGCGCTTGCCAGTGCTTCATGCCGATGTGCAACACGCGCGCGCTGGCGAAGATCGCGATGAACCAGACCAGGTAATGCACCGGCGCGATGAACGAAACGTAGTTCGAGGATTGCGAAAAAACCCAGGCGATCGGCGCAAATCCGGCTAGGAAAACTCCGCTGAGCGCGAGCAGGCCAAGCAGCATTCCCGCGACTTGCGGCACGCGCGCGCGCGCCCCGCTCAGACAGACCAGGATGTAGAGGCTCGGAAAACAGATCGCGCCGCAGACGATGATGCCGCACACGATTTTCAGCGGCGCGGCCCACCACTGCATGCCGCCGGCGAAACTGCCGACCACCAGGCCGTAGAGCAGGTGCGTTGAGAGCGCCAGGGCGGCGAGCCCCACCAAGCTGCTGGAAGCCTGCGGACCGTCGAAGTGCTTGAGCAGCGCGCCAGGACGGCGCAGCAAGAGATCGACGATGTTGCCGCTCGGCGCTTCGTCGGGTTCGCCTGGTGCGTCACTCTCGATGGATGGATCAGGTTCAATGGCCTCATTCATGTCTCGCTCCTTGGATTCAATAGCTGCGGTGCTTGGTCATCTGAAAAACGGATTCGTAGAAGGTTCCGTCGAAGGGCTTTTCGCGCAGGAACTCGAGCTTCATCCCCGGCGAGCCGAACCACGGCCGCAGGTTCCACGAGAGCTGCGCTCCGACGACGAGATTGATGGCAAGCCACAGCCACACGACGAAGGCGGTGTGCGCGGCGGACGGAAAACGCTCGCGCATCCATTGCTGCTGGCGCAACACGGCAACGATGCCCGCGAACGAGATCGCCGTCACGTGCGCGATCCCCAGCGTGTTGTGCCCGGTCCAGGCCTCGTGCGAAGTCGGGCAGGGCAGCGTGCGATCAAAGAGCAGGATCACGGGCGCGAAGGCGGCCAGGACCAATGCAGCCAGTGCGAAGGACAGCATCACTGCGCGCAGCGCTTCGCCGAGCGAGAGTTCCAGGCCAAGCCGGCGCGCCAGAAGGCCGTTGATCAGGCCGTTGACCAGCGCCGTGCCGTAAAGCAGGAGCGGCAACTTGACTGCGCAGTACAGCGCCATTTCGCCCGCGCGCCAGGCGCCGATCGAGGCGCCGTAGAAACCGCCGGCGAGCGCGATCAGAAGCATCGGCTGCGCGATTCCGCGCAGTCCACGCGCATCGATCCAGCCCTGCGCCGCGCCGGGTACGCCGCGACAGAGGTCCTGGGTGCGATTCCAAAATAGGGCCGCGATGGTCATTGCCACGTGCTTTGCACTACAAAGTACAGGCCGCGCTGTAACTGCGCAAGAGCTGAAATTTCGGCTTTCCGCCTAAGATCCCGGACCGGCGCGCACTGATCCTCCAGACGCCGCGCGGCGCAGCTCCTCTTATGACCCCGACCCTGCCTGCCCCCTACTTCGAAGCCCTGGTGCGCGAACACCATGCGGAGGTCTATCGCTCGGCGCGCAGGATCGTGGTCAACGACGCGGACGCCCTCGACGTGACGCAGCAGGTTTTCCTGCGCGTGCTCGAAGGCACGACCGCGCGCGGAACCTCGCAAGAACGCGGCCGGGCGTTGCGCTGGCTCGCGGCGCGCACAGCGCTCGCGCAGCTGCGCGGCGCACGGAACCGCAGGGACAAGGAGGATCAGTACGCCATGGAACGTTGCGCAGAACGGCCCGAGAATGAAGCGACGCGCCAAGAAGCGCGCCAGGAATTGCGACGCCAATTGGCGCGCCTGCCCGACGAACTGCGCACGGCGCTCGTGCTGCGTTTCCAGGAGGACTGGACCTTTGCGCAGATTGCCAGCGAGCAATCGTGCAGCGAACCCTCCGCCCACGATCGCGTGCAGCGCGGGCTCGAACGCCTGCGCGGCGAACTTTCCCGTCTGGGCTTTGCGGGATTTGCCGCGGCGCTGCCTGGCGAACTCGCACGCGAAGCTGGCGAACTCGCGCTTCCTCTTCCGGAGGGCCTCGAGCATGGCCTGCTCAATCTGCGCGCGCCGCTCGCACTGTCGGCCTCTGCGAAACTCGCCAGCGGCCTGTTCGCCTTGATTTCGATCGTCGCCGTGGCCGGCGCGGCGGTGTGGTGGCCGAAGAACACTTCCGCGGATCGGGGCGTGAGCGCAACCGCGCAAGCAACCAGTCCCTCGGTTCCAGAGCTGGCCGCGCCCGTGCCTACGCAGGACAGGAAGACGGCGCTGCCTGGCTCCTCATTGCAGGGCGCGCTGCAGCCTGGCGAGCGATCGACTCCAGCGCTGCCGGCCGGTGTTTCGAGCGGCGTGCCGACGGGAACGATCAGCGGACGCTTCGTCGACAGCAATCGCGCTCCGATCGCCGCGGTTCTCGTGTTCGCGAACACATTGGCGCACGACAACAAGTTTCCGCGCTTCTCGCTCAGCGCGCTGTCGGAAAACGACGGGCGCTTCGAACTCCAAGTGCCGGTGTCGACCGAGGGCGGCGAAGAGTACATCCTGACGACGCGCCACCTGGATTTCGTGCCGCACACCCGCGAGCAGGTGCTCGCACGCGTGGGCACGACGAACGATGTCGGCGAGATCGCGCTGCTGCGGAGTTCCCACGACGAAGCCGGCGATGCGACACTCGAGGTCTTCGTCCAGGACAGCGCGGGCGCTCCGGTCGCGAACACGGCCGTCACTGCATTTCGCAGCGTGGGCGGACCGGACGGTGTGGCGCACGAGGAAAGCGAGGCCCTAGCGCGCACCGACGGATTTGGCCGCGCCGTCCTGAGTCTGAAGCGGCTGGGCTCGAAACGCCTGTACGTCTATCCGCCGCCCGGCGAATTGTGCCCCGCGAGCGTGACGATCGGCATCGATGCGTCTGCTCGCTTCGAGCGCACGATCCGCCTCGAAAAAGGCCTGACGATCTCCGGCACGATTTTGGGTATCGGCGGCGACGTCGTCCACGGACGCGGCGGATTCTTGGCGGCGGTTGGCGATCCCGACCTGGCCTGGATCAACGCCGACATCGACGACCAGAGCGGGACGTTCGTGCTGCGCGGTCTCGAAGACCGCAGCTACACGCTCGTGCGCGATGGCGATGGCTGGTCGCGCGCGGAGTTGCACGACGTGCGCGCCGGAACAGCGGGCCTCGCGATCCAACTCAAACGCAAGAGCGACCTGCGCGACATCGGCGATCACCAGGCCGAGCTGCACGGCGAAGTCAGGGACGCGCGCACGGGCAGCGTGCTTTCGCTCGCGGCCTTCGCGATCAGCGTCGAGTACCCCGGAGACATTCGCGGACTGGACTGGAATCGCGATGTACTTCCCGGCCTGATCACACCGCGTCCTGTGCAGACCCTGCTGTCGGGCGACTACGTGCCGCCGTCCGCGTTCCATCTCGATGGACTTGCGCCCGGCACGTATGCGATCTCCGCGCGCTTGGCGGGTTACGCGCCTGCTTTCGCCGGCCCGTTCGAACTGGTTGAACACGACATGCGCACAGGTATCGTGATCGAAGTCGAGCCGCCGGCGACGGTTCGCGGAGTGCTGGTCGATCCCACGGGCCGCCCGCTAGCCAACGGATTCATGCTCGTCACGGGCAGCGGAGAAAAATCCCTGGAGCTTTCGAAAGCCGCCGACCTACAGTTGCGTGCGACACGCGGAGAGGGAGCGATCGGCGTCTGGGGACAGGTGCGCACGGCAGCCGATGGCAGCTTCAAGCTCTCCTCGCTGCCCGCCTGGCCAGGCTTGCGCGTCGTTGCCCATCATCCGGACTTCGAGATGTCCCTGACCGAGGCGTTGGTCTTGCATCCCGGGGAGACCACGGACCTCGGACGAGTCACGAGCGGCGCGCGGATCGTGCGCTAGTTGCACTCGGGCGCAGCGCTGCGCACCATCCGGTACGCCCCATGCTCCCGCGCCTCCGATTCCTGCTCGCGTACTGTGCATTCTGGCTGGCCTTCTTCATCGTGGCGCGAGCTATTTTCCTCGCCTACGAGCACGCGGAGACTGCGCTGCTGAGCCCAAGCACCGTTGCGGGAACTTTCCTGCACGGTCTGCGTCTTGACCTGGCGACGATGACGTTTGTGTCGGCGATCCCGGTGCTTCTGATCGTGGCCTCAGCCTTCGTTTCGCTGCGCCCGATCGCCTGGCTCGTGCATGGCTATACGTACCTCGCGCTCGCGCTGCTGTCGGTGCTCGTGGTCGGTGACCTCGAGATCTACCGCGCCTGGGGAGCGCGCGTCGATGGCGGCGTCCTGTCGTACATGAAATCGCCGAGCCAGGCCTATGCGTCGTCGGCGTCGTCGCCGCTTCTGCTGCTCGTCGGATTGCTCGCGGCACTGCTTGGAGTCTTCGCCACCGTCTATTTCCGAACACTCGCGCGCAAGCTCGACCGTTTGCCGCCGACGCGCCCGGCGACGAGCGTCCCAGTGTTCATCTGCGTGCTGCCACTGGTGATCGCTGCCCGCGGCGGTCTGCAGTTGAGCCCGCTGAATCTGAGCAGCGCCTACTTCTCCGAAGAGCAGTTCGCCAACCACGCGGCAATCAACGCCACCTGGAACTTCCTCGATTCGGTGTACGGCAACAAACACGATCGCAAGAACAACTACGTCTACATGCCCGAAGAACGCGCGCGCGAAATCGTGCGCGAGTTGCTGCCCCCGCTCGAGCCACCGCGCTCCGTGCTGCGCACGACGCGGCCCAATGTCGTGCTGATCATCTGGGAGGCGCTTTCCGCGAAGGTGATGGCGCGCACCGAAGGCCGCGGAGGCGTGACACCGATGCTCGAGCGCTACAGCCACGAGGGCCTGCTGTTCGACCAGCTCTATTCCTCGGGCGCGCGCAGCGACCGCGGTCTCGTGGCGATCCAGAGCGGATTTCCCGCGCAACCCAAGACTTCGATCATGCGCGTGGTGACGAAGACGGAGAAATTGCCGATCCTCTCGCGCGACCTGATGGCCGCCGGCTATTCGAGCGGCTACTTCTACGGCGGGGAACTGCAGTTCGCGAACATGCGCTCCTACGTCGTGCACGGCGGATTCCAATACGTCGTCGAGAAGCAGGACTTCCCGCGCTCGAGCTGGAATTCGAAATGGGGCGCGCACGATGAAGTCGTGCTCGACGCTCTGCTCGAGGGTTGCAACAAGGCCGCGCAGCCGTTCTTCAACGTCACGTTCACGCTGAGCAGCCACGAGCCCTACGAAGTGCCGGGAACTGCGGCTTTTCCGGGCGACGGCGAGTTGGAAAAATTCCTGAACGCGACCAACTACACCGACCGCTGCGTGGGGAATTTCCTGGAACGCGCGAAGGCGCAGCCGTGGTGGGCGAACACGCTCGTGATCATCGTCGCGGACCACGGCCACCGCCTGCCGAGTATCGACCCGCG
>JAYUUV010000345.1:0-5314 GCA_043754695.1 Planctomycetota bacterium | reverse complement strand
GCGGCCGTTTCGCCGCTCAAAGCCAATCGCAGCACGCGCACGATTTCCGTCGGCGCCACGGCGTGCAGCGCGGCCTTTTCCTTGTCGACCTGTAATTCCAGCCGCTGGTGGAGCGAGTCGGCCATCACGTCGACGTCGACCACACCGGATTCGCGCGTGAGTCGCGTGGAAAGATCGCCTGCCGCAGCAACGAGTTCCGCGTGCGAACAATCGGCCGGTCCCGTGACTTCGGCCACGAGCGTGGACAGGACCGGCGGTCCCGGCGGCATCTCGACCAACTTGATGGCAGCGCCGTGCTGCGCCGCGATGCGTTCGAGATCGCGGCGCAGGCGCAGGATCAATTCGTGGCTCTTTTCCTTGCGCTCCTTCTTCGGGATCACGTTGACGCGCAGATCGGCAAGCTGCGGCCCGCGGCGCAGGTTGTAGCGACGCACGAGTCCGTTGAAATCGATCGGCCCGGCGTTGCCGACGTAGGATTCGCAGTCGACGACTTCGGGCAGTCGCGCAAGATGCTGCTCGAGATCGCGCACCGCGCGATCGGTCCTCTCCAAGGTCGAGCCCTCGGGCAGATCGAGCACGATCAGGAACTCGCTCTTGTTGTCGTAGGGCAGCATCTTCAGCGGCACTGCGCCGGTCAGCGCCAGGAATCCCGCGAACAAGGCCAGTACCAGGATTCCAAGCACCAGCAGCCAGCGCGCCTTCGCGCGATCGAGGAAAACTCCGAGCATGCGTCGATAGGCGCCGAGCATGCGGCCCTCCGCCGCGTGCTCTTCACCCTTGCCGTACTGCGAACGCAGGATGTAGTAGGACATCCACGGAGTGATCGTGAACGCGACCAGCAAACTCATCGCCATCGCGACCGGCACGTTCAGCGCCATCGGCCGCATGTAGGGCCCCATCATCCCGGTGATGAAGAACAGCGGGATGAAGCACAGGATCACGGCCAGCGTGGCGACGATCACCGGCGGCCTGACCTCGTTGACCGCGAACAGCACTGCATCGAGCGGCGAGAGTTTGCGCCGGGCGAAATGCCGGTGGATGTTCTCGACATCGACGATCGGATCGTCGCAGACCAGTCCGAGCACGAGCACCAGCGCAAACAACGTCACGCGATTGATCGAGAACCCGCACAGCTGATTCACGAGCAGGGTCAACGCAAAAGTCACCGGCACCGCCGCCGCGACGATCAGGCCCTCGCGCCAGCCTAGCGCGTAGGCCACCAGCGACACGACCGTGATGATGGCCAACAACAGGTGTCCGAACAGTTCGTCGACTTTTTCGTCGGCGGAATGTCCGTAGTTGCGCGTGACTTCGAGCTGCATGTCCGAAGGCAGCACGTCGCGGCGCAATTCTTCGGTCTTCGCGAGAATGTCCTGCGCGACATGGACGGCATTGCTGCCCTTCTGCTTGGACAGCGCGATCGTGACCGCCGGAAAACTCTCCCCCACGGCCGCATCCGCGCGCATGCGTCCCGCTCCGAAGGTGATGCGCGAGAGCGACGTGGCTTCTTCGGGCCCGTCGACGATACGCGCCACGTCGCGCAAGTAGACCGGCCGGTCGGCCTCGGCGCCGATGACGAGTTCGCCGACTTCGCGGCTGCTGCCCACAAAAGGCCCGGCCAGCACGAGTGTGTCCCGATCCGCGCGCGAAAACCGCCCGGCGACCAGCGCTGCATCCGCGGCGTGCAGGCGTTCAGCCACATTCAGCGCTGACAGTCCACGCGCCGCGAGCGCCTCCGGATCGAGTTCGACGCGCACTTCGCGGCGCAGGCCGCCGATCACGCTGGAGCGCGAAATGTGCGGCACGCTCTCGAGGCGCGCGAGCAATTCTTCCGCGACGCGCCGCAGTGCACCTTCGTCGGCGGTCAAAGACCACAGCGTCAGCGCGACAATCGGCACGTCGTCGATCTCGACCGGCCGCACGACCCAACCGCTGACACCGGGCGGGACTTCGTCGCGGTGCGCCTCGATGCGACTTGCGATGCGCACGAGCGCGCGCTCGCGATCCTCGCCCACGAAGAAGCGCACGGTGACCACGGCGCCGTCGCGGCGCGAGTTCGAATACACGTGCTCGACGCCGTCGACCTGCCAGAGCAATTTCTCCAGCGGCGCCGCAACGAGTTTTTCGACCTCTTCCGCGCTCGCGCCCGGGAAGGAGACCAGCACATCCGCCATCGGCACGACGATCTGCGGTTCCTCTTCGCGCGGCGTGCCGAGAATCGCGACCAGCCCCGCGGCGGCGGACACGAAAAGCAACAGCGGCGAGAGCGGTCCGGTGACGAAAGCGCGCACGAGGCGCCACAGCCAACCGTGCTGCGCGCTGGCGCTGTCTTCGGCCGGCTCGCTCATTCCGAGATTCCCACGGTTTCGCCGCCCACCAGGCCCGAGAGGATCTCCACGCTGCCGTCCGAGTTGGCGCTGCCGGTCGTCACCAGCCTGCGTAGCCAGCGCTGGCCTTCGTGCACCAGGATCGTCTCGAGTTGGCCGACACGCACGACCGCCGCGGCAGGCACACGCACGATCTCGCGCTCGCCGGCCGGCAGGCGCAGGCGTCCGAACATGCCGACGTGGATCCCCTCGCGCGCAGCGAAATCGACGCGCACCTCGAAGCTGCGGCTGCGCGCCTCGGCGACCGGCAGCACGACCGTGACGCGCCCACTGACCAGCGCGTCGGCCGCCGGGATCTCGATCTCCAGCGCGTCGCCGGCGTGGATCGAGCTGACCAGACCCTCGCGCACGCGCGCCTCCAGGCGCAGCGCCGCAGGATCGAGCACCACGAACAAGGTGCGTCCCGGCAGCGCGAGATCTCCGATTTCGATGCGTCGCTCGGCGACGATCCCATCCTGGGGAGCGCTGATCGTCGCGTAGCCCAGAGCAATCTCGGCCTCGTGCACCCCGGCGACGGCCTGTTCGCGCTGCGCCGACGACACAGCCAGCATCGCTTCGGCCTCAGCGACCGAAGCCTGAGCCTGCACGTAGTCCGATTCCGCGGCTTCGAGCATCTCCGTGGTTGCAGCCTGATCCGCGGCGAGCTTGCGCGTGCGTTCGACGTGGCTCTGCGCCTGCGCCAGGCGCGCCGTGCTCTGCACTTTGCTCTGCTGCGCGCTCAGGATCGCCGAGTCGCCTGCGCTCAACACCTGACGCGCCTGCCCCAGTCGCGCCGCGAGTTCGCGGTCATCGAGTTCGAGCAGCGCAGCCCCTTGCTTCAGCACCTGTCCCGGTTCGGCGAAGATGCGCACGACCCGTGCGGACACCTGCGCGGCCACTTCGACCGTGCGCCGTGAGCGCACCGTTCCGACCGCCGCTTCGATCAGCGGCACGCGCACGCGCTCGGCGATGGCGCTGTGCTTGGGCGCAGCGATCTGTGCAGCCGGTGCGGGTGCGATCGTCGGCGCGCGCCGCGCGCGAAATGCGCCGCTCGCATACAGACCGAGTGCAATGAGCACGAGCGCGAACAGGATCGTCGAGGCGATCTTGCGCAGGCGTGACGCCGGGTTCGTCCAATGCAGTTTCGTCATGGCCCAGCTCCAGCAAGATTGCCCAGCGCGCGCGCCAATTCCGTGTCAGAGCGCTCCAGATCGAGTCGCGCACGGATCAAAGAACTTTCCATCTGCGAGCGCGCGGCTTCGGCTTCGAGGAAGCGCGTCACGGTCGCGGCGCCCGAGCGAAATTGCGTTTCGACCAGTTGCAGACTCTCCTGGCCGGCGCCCAGGGCCTGCGTGGCCACATCGACACGCGCGCTCGCTTCGACGCGCCGCAGCCAGGCCAGCTCGACTTCGAGGCCGATCGAACTGCGGGTCTTCATTTCCGCCGCGCTGAACTCGAGACGATTCGCCCGGGCACGCATCAACTCGGCGCGCCGCGCGCCTCCCTCGAAGAGTGGGTAGGACAGGCTCAGCGCGACGCTCGAGTTGGATTCGCCGAGGTCGAGCGAGTAAGCGTTCTCATCGGCGTACCAGCGGCCGACCACGTCCAGCCTGGGAAGCCAAGCCCTTCGAGCCGACTCGATTTCGAGATCCGCGCGCTTCTGCGAGTGCCTTGCGGAGCGCAACTCCGGCCGTTGCGCGAAGGCCTGTTCGCGCGCCGCGGCGAGCGACTCCGGCATGTTGCCCTGCTCGAAGGGCTCGTCACTGAGTTCGATCGGCACAGCGCTCTCGAGCGCGAGCAGGCTGCGCAGCGTGGCGAGAGCCAGGCGCATCCCGAGTTCGGTGTGCAGTTTGCGTTCGCGCGCCTCGGCCAGCCGGACTTCGAGGGAAAGCTGATCGGAACGAAGCGCGGCGCCCTGCTCGACTCGCGCGCGGACCTCGGCGAGTTGCGACTCGATCGAATGCAGACTCGCTTCGTCACTGACCGAAAGTTCGCGCGCCGCGCGCGCATCGAGACAGGCCGCGACGACGGCCATCACCAGCAGATTTTGCGTGGCCAGCACGCCCTGGTTCTGCAGCGTGACGTCCTCACGCGCCGCCTCGCGCGCCAGGAGGTCGCGGCCGCCATTCCACAGATTCCAGGCGACGCCCAGGCCGGCCTCGGTGTTGTCGATCGAACCTGGATGATTGAAATCCGTCCCGGGAGAAAGATTGTGCGCATCGATCGACTTGAAAAGGTAGGTCGAAGGTGCGTCGCTGTGCAGCATGGTCAGGTCGGCCGAAAGTCGCGGCCAGAGCGCTGCCTCGCTCGCTTCGAATCCCGCGCGCGCCGTCTCGACCCGGGCCCGCGCCATGCGCAGATCGGGATTGCGGTCGAGCGCCAGCTCGACAGCTTCGCGAACCGAGAGCCGCCCGCCGGCCCAGGACTCGCTGCGCAACTTGGCGTGCGAAGCTTCTGCCTGCCAGTCCGGTGCGACTCGCGGCGGCGCATTCGCAGGAGACTGGCACGCCACGAGCAGCAGCAGTGCGAAGGCTGGAGCTGGGCGCCGCCTTTCATAGGCAGGCAATGGCGCGCCGACACGGCTCCAAGGTCTCATTGACTTTTCTCGTCGCATGCGAACGCTTATCCAAGCACACGGAATGCGGGGGGACCGTACGCAGAATGCCGTAGGCCGAGCAAGATCGCTAGAATTCCTCACTTGCGATCGAGCGGCACTGCGCGGTGGACCGACACCGGCGACCCGTGCGCCAGAAATGCTGACGAAGGCTGTGAGCCAAGCAGCGCCTCAAATTCACTTCCGTACAGCGCGCGCGCGTCGCAGCGCAGTACGGAGTGTTTCGCTGCCCAAATGCTCCAACGCGGATGCTCGACCTGATACTCGATCGTCGATCCGTCGCGTTGAGCGGTGTAACCCCAATAGTGTTCGGCAATGAACTCTGCTTCGCTGC
>JAYUUV010000344.1:0-7255 GCA_043754695.1 Planctomycetota bacterium | reverse complement strand
TCCGGCCCTGGTCGGCGGCGTGATCTACGGCGGTCTGTTGTGGTGGCACCTGCACGAGATCGATGAATTTGCCCATCCGGGGCAAGTCATGCTGGCCGCCATGCCGATCATCCTCGGCGCCCAACTGGTCCTTCAAGCCATCGCGCTCGACATCGCCAACACTCCCCGCACGCCGATTTCTCAACCCTTGAAGTCGCGCTCCGCAGCCTGACTTGCCCGCCCTGACTCTGCTCTAGCCTCCCGCTCTCCAAAAAAGACTCTCCCCATTCATGTGCGGCATCTTCGGAATCATTTGCAGACCTGACAGCGGCGTGAGCTCCGAGCAGGCCGGACGCTTGGTCCGCAGCCTGCTCGAAGCGTCACGCGCCCGCGGCAAGGAAGCGGCCGGGATCGCGGTGCACAACGGCGAGTCGATCGAGGTGCTCAAGCAAGCGGGCTCGGTCGAAGACTTGCTGGCCAATCCGCGTTTCGCCGCGCTGCTCGAGCGCAGCCTGAAGTCCTTCGAAACGCGCAAGGCAAGCGGCAGTGGTCAGGCGCTCGCGATCACCGGGCACTCGCGCTTGGTGACCAACGGCTTCCAGTCCAACGACGACAACAACCAGCCGGTCATCAACCGCGGTTCGGTCGGGATCCACAACGGAATCATCGTCAACGATCGCGCGATCGCGAGCAACCGGCCGCAGATCGAACTGCACTCGGAAGTCGATTCCGAACTATTGGTCGGACTCTTGCGCAGCGAATTCGACGCCTGCGGCGACCTGATCGAGGCTGCGCGCCGGACTTTCGAGACGATCGAAGGCTCGGCCTCGCTGTCGATGCTCTTCGATTGCACGCCTTGCCTGTTGCTTGCGACCAACACCGGTTCGCTGTTCACGCTGCGCAACAAGACGGGTTCGTTCATCGCCTTCGCTTCGGAGCGCTTCATCCTGCAGCGCCTGGTCGAAAGCGAGCAGCTCGAACGGCGATTCGGCGAGCTTATTCTCGAGCAAATCCGCGCCGGCCACGCGCTCGCGATCCACTTTGCGACACAGACCTCGGCCGCCGAAGCGACGGTCGCCTTCTCCCTATCGCGTGGCGACGGCGCGAAGTTGAACGGCGCCTACAAGCAACTCTCCGCCGAATCCGGCTCGCGCGCGAAAGTGATCGACTTGACGCGGCGTGCCTCGACGCTGAAGCGCTGCAAGCAGTGCATCCTGCCCGAGACCTATCCATTCGTCGATTTCGATGCCGCGGGAGTTTGCCGCTACTGCCGCAACTGGCGCAAGATCGCGGTCAAAGGACCGCAGGCGTTGGCGCGCGAAGTCGAGCCCTATCGTTCAAGCGACGGTTCCCCCGACGTGATCGTCGCCTTCTCGGGAGGCCGCGACAGTTCCTACGGCCTGCACTACGCGAAAAAAGTGCTCGGCATGAATCCGGTCGCGTTCACCTACGACTGGGGCATGGTCACCGACCTCGCTCGGCGCAATCAGGCGCGCCTGTGCGGCAAGCTCGGCGTCGAGCACATCCTGCGCTCCGCCGACATCACCAAGAAACGCCGCTACGTGCGCAAGAATGTCGAAGCCTGGCTGAAGCAACCCGAGCTCGGCATGGTCACGCTGTTCACGGCGGGCGACAAGGAGTTCTACAAGTACGCGCGCGACCTGCGCACGGAAACGGGCATCAAGCTGGTGATCTTTTGCACCGGCAACATGATCGAGGACACGCCTTATAAGACCGGCCTGTGCGGCATTCGCGAAGACGATCACGGCATGACCTTGACCGGCTTGTCGCGCCGCAACGAACTCGCGCTCTTGTGGTACTACTTCAAGCACTACTTGAAGAACCCCGGCTACTGGAACGAGTCGCTGGTCGACACGCTCAACGCCTACTACCAGACGTTCATGGTCAAGGACGACTTCCTGTACTTGTTCCACTACCTGGAATGGCGCGAGGAAGAAGTTGTCGGCACGATCCGCCGCGAATACGACTGGGAAATCGCCACCGACACGACCACCACGTGGCGCATCGGCGACGGCACCGCGCCGTTCTACAACTACATCTATCAGACGATCGCCGGCTTCACCGAGGACGAGGTCATGCTCTCCAACATGATCCGCGAGGGGCACATGACGCGCGAACAGGCCGCAGCGCGCGCGGAAGAATTCGCCAAGCCGCGCATCCCGTCGATCCGCGAGTACGCGCAACTGGCCGGTTTCAATTGCGAAGAGGCGCTGAACATCATCAACGCCGCGCCGAAGTTGTACTGAGACTCTGGCTAGCGTGAGCGCACCCGACGAAAGCCCGGTCATCGACAAGTCGGAGCAGCGCCTGCGAGCCGGCGTGGCTTGGAACGTCGCCAGTCTCGCCGTGCTCGGGTTCGCCGGGATCGCGCTCAACGTCCTGATCGGCCGTTACTTCGGCGCTGCCGCACTTGGGGTTTTCAACCAGGTGATGGGCGCCTACATTCTCTTCTCGATGGCCGCCGCCGGCGGCATCAACTACTCGCTGCTCGCCAGCGTGGCCGAAGCGCCGAATGATCGCCCGCGTGTCGCGGGTGCGGTCGTCGGCGCGCTGTTGCCGACGATCTTGCTCGCCGCGCTTGTCACGTTGGCCTTCTTCGAGTCGCGGCATTGGATCGCGGAAGCACTCGAAAGTCCGGGCGTGGCGATCGGCATGCGCCTTGCCGCGCCGGGCCTCTTTTTCTTCGCGATCAACAAACAATTGCTCGCTGTGGTCAACGGCATGCGCCGGATGCGCGCCTTCGCGATCTATCAGGCGCTGCGCTATGTGCTCATTCTCGCAGGCTTCCTGCTGCTGTGGCAGCGCGGTTTCGCCGGCGATGAGTTGTCGTTCGTCTGGACGTTCGCTGAAGGAATTCTCTTTGTCGTGCTAGCCGTTGAAGTCGGCCTGCAGGTGACCTGGCGCCAAGCCGTGGAGATCGCGCACTGGAGCCGCGTGCACTTGAGCTTCGGCTCGCGCAGCGTGCTGTCCGCGATGCTGCTTGAATTGAACGCCAAGGTCGACATTTGGATGCTCGGGCTGTGGCTCGACGACGCGAGCGTCGGGGTCTACAGCCTGGCCGCGAACCTGGCCGAGGGTTTCTACCAGTTGATTGTCGTGCTGCAGAACAATTTCAATCCGCTCCTGGCGCACCTGATCGCGCGCGGAGCTCGTGCGGAACTGCAGGCCTTGATCGCAAAATCGCGGCGCTGGATCGTGCCCGCGTTCGCCGCCGCGGCGTTGGCGGCAGCGGCGATTTATCCCTGGACGCTCCCGCTGCTCGCCAAGGGCGAGGAGTTCAAGCACAGCTGGAGTTCATTCGCGATCCTGGTCGGCGCGATCGGCGCACTGGCGGCCTGGTTGCCGTTCGGCAATCTGCTCCTGATGGGCAAGCGGCCGGGCTGGAACACGCTGCTCATGACGCTGGTCGTCGCCGTCAACGTGATCGCCAACGCACTGTTCATTCCGCGCATCGGCATTGCCGGGGCGGCGCTGGGCACGGCGCTCGCCTTTGTTGCCTTCGCAGCGCTCCTGAAGTTTTTCACGCGCCGCGAACTCGACGTCCGGCTTTGACGTTCAGGATCTGCGCAGGCTGCCGAGCAAGGCCTGCAAGCGGCTCTTGGAGAACGGTTCGGACCTCGCCCACGATGCGCTGGCGATCAGTGCCCCGTCCGCCTTCGAAAGATTGATGCGCGCGCTGTCGCGAAAGGTCCCGCCGGGTTCGAACTCGCGTTCGACCACGAAGGCCGCGGATCGCTCGCCCCAGGAAAGCGTTCCGATTTCGAGCACCAGGCGGCCGCCCGAGGTGCCGATTTCGTCCAACTTTCCGGGCTGCAGTTTCTCCGAGAAAAGGCGGCCCAATTCGTCCTTCGCGCGCTCCTTGGGATACTCGACGAAGATGATGCTGAGCGGAAGTTGGTCGCTCGCGCCCTGCTCCACCTGCGTCCAGTCGACGCGCGTGTCGTTGCCCTTGGCTGCAGCTGGCGCTTTCTCGCGTTCGGGCGCGGCGTTTGAGCGTAATAGCCGCAGCACTTCTTCGCCGCCCATCAGCTTGCGCGCTTCGGCGACACTGAATTCGGCGGGCAGCGCACCGGCTCCGAACCATGCCTCGAAGAGCTTCGCGCCGTCGCGCGCTTCGCCCTTGGGCAGGCAGATCCAGGCCACGAGCGAGCCCAGCACCAAGATGCAAAGCGCGATGCCCAGCACAAAGCCGGGGTGCTCGCGCACGGGCGGTTGCCTGTCGTCGTCGCCCATCAGCGCGCCGGGCCGATCTGGAACGGCTTCAGGATCGTTTTGGCCTCTTCATCGCTGACCGTCGTGCCCCGCGTGCCGCGCACCAGCCAGACCAGCACGCGCCGATGCGAACTCTCCGCCGTCACATCGAGCGCGATTCCGTCGCCGCGGATCTGCTTGAAGCGCGCGAGCAGCGGCGGGAGATCCTCGTCGGGCACATCCGGCGGAGGCTCGAGCGGTTCACCCGGCGGATTCGGCGGATTCGACGACTGCGAAATCTGCGCAGGATCGGGCGGCGCCGGAGTCGCCGGGGCTTCGGGCAGGCCCGTGCGAGTGAAGCGCACGGAGCGCAGCTCGCGGCCCTGCAACATCAAATGGCCTTCCACGGTGTCGAACTCTCCGTCCTGGACGCTGAACATCACCGACTGCTTGGGCGACGACAGCCAGTCGCCCCAGGGTTTTCCGCTGTTGCCCTCGGGCGCGCCGAGCACGTAGACCACCAGGTCCTGGCTGCGGTCCTCGAGTTGCCACAGGTCCATCACCGGCCAGCGCGCGATCGTGAAGCCCGCGGGTTGTTCGTCGAACGGCAGCACCGTGGCGAGCGCCGGCCATTGCACTTCCGGTTTGGATTGCGTCGCCCACCATTCCTTGAGCATCGTGCCGCCGAAGTACGTGGCGACGGCCGCCGCTCCGAGCGCGAACATGCAGCCGCCCGCGCAGCCCATGACCCACAACGGGATGACGCGCTTCTTCGGCGGTTCCAGGTGATCGCTGCCCCAACCAACGTCGCTCATGTTCGTGTGCTTTCCGGCTTGCGCGTCGCGAGCACTCGCGCGCTACGCGTGAACTTGCTGGCGATTCGTTCCATTCACTTCGGCCAGGTGTAGAAACCCTGGCCGCTCTTCTTGCCGAGCTTGCCCGCGGCGACCATTTCGCGCAGCAGTTTCGGCGGTTCGAAGCGCGGCCCTAGTTCCTTCGCCAAATGCTCGGCGATGCCAAGTCGCACGTCGAGTCCGACCAGATCGGTCAACTTGAGCGGGCCCATGGGGAAGGAATAGCCGAGCACCATGGCCTTGTCGATGTCCTCGGCGCTGGCCACACCGGATTCGAACATGCGCATGGCTTCCAGGCCGATGCACAGGCCAAGGCGCGAGGAGGCGAAACCCGGCGTGTCGCGCACTTCGATCGGATCCTTGCCCATGCGGATGCCCAGTTCGAGCGCGCTCTTGACCGCCGCGTCGGAGCTTTGGCCCGCGCGCACGACCTCGATCAGCTTCATCAAGTGCACCGGATTGAAGAAGTGCATGCCGACCACGCGTTCGGGGTGCACGCTGCCCTCGGCGATGCGTGTGATCGGAAGCGACGAGGTGTTCGAGGCCAGCAAGACATCCGGGCCCAGGGCCTGCGACATGCGGCCGAAGAGGAAGCACTTCAGCTCGAGCCTCTCGGGCACGGCTTCGATCACGACGTCGACCCCGCCGACCGCCGCATCGAAATCGCTGGTCGCCGAGAGCAGCGCGAGCGCGTTGTCGCGTGCCTGTGCCGTGACCTTTCCGAGCGAGACACCCTTTTCCAGGTTCGCGCGAATCGAAGCGAGTCCCTTGGACGTCGCCTTCTCGTCGATGTCGTACAGCCGCGTCTTGATGCCGACGGCGGCGAGCGAATGCGCGATGCCGTGTCCCATGGTGCCAGCGCCGAGTACGCAGGCCAGTTGAATGTTCTTCGCTTCGATCACGTTGACTGGAAATCCTTGTCTATTGGCCTGGAATCAGCACGATCTTGCCGGCGACTTGCCGCGAGTCGAGCAACTCGTGGGCCTTTTGAATTTCGCTCAGCGGGAGCACGCGATCGACCGCCGGCCGGTACACGCCCGCGGCAATCTTCGCGTAGATCTGCGGCAGCGACGTGCGCGGTCCCATGGTCGAGCCCAGCACCGAGAGATTTTTCATGAACAGGTGCGGCAGCGTGAGTTGGACCTTGGCGCCGGTCGTACCGCCGCAGGTGACCAGGCGTCCGTTCCTGGCGAGCGAGCGCATCGATGCGTCCCAGGTGGCGGGGCCGACGTGTTCGACGACTACGTCGACACCGCGGCCGCCGTTCAGTCCCTTGAGCTCGCGCTCCCAGCCCTCTTTCAGCGGATCGAACGCCGCATCGGCGCCAAGTTCCAGCGCGAGTTTGCGCTTCGCTTCCGTGCTCGCCGTGGTGAACACGCGCGCGCCGATGTCCTTGGCGATCTGGATCGAAGCCATGCCGACACCGCTCGTGCCGCCGATCACCAGAACGCTTTCGCCGCGCACCAGTTTTGCGCGCGTCACGAGCATGCCCCAGGCCGTCAAGTAGACCAACGCCGCGGCCGCGCCGACCACGGGGTCGACCTTGTCGGGCAAAGGCAGAACCATGCGCGCGGGCAGAGCCACAAGTTCGCGATCGAGTCCGTCGCAATGTTCGCCGCGGATCTGATAGTCGTCGGAGAGGTGATCGTTGCCCGCGAGATCGTGGGCCGAAGTGCCCGAGCTCAGGCCGGGTTCGATCACAACGCGCGAGCCAAGGGAAAACCCCGTGACTCCCGTGCCCAAGCCCACGATTTCGCCCGTGCCATCGCAGCCGGGGACCAGCGGCAGGGGCAATTTCACACCGGGCATTCCGGCGCGCACGAAGAGATCGAGGTGATTGACGGACACCGCCAGCATGCGCACGAGCACTTCACCCTGGGCGGGTTTCGGCTCCGGGCACTGCTCGAGCTTCAGCACCTCGGGCCCGCCGTGGGCGTGGATTCGAACGACTTGCATCAGCGACCGCGGAAACTGGGTTTGCGTTTTTCGAGGAACGCAGCGATGCCCTCGCGTGCGTCCTGCGAAGCGAAGAGTTTGGCCTGCAATTCGCGCTCGAGGGCCAAGCCTGCGTCGAGCGGCAAATCGGCCCCGCCCTGCACCGCGCGTTTGATGTTGCCCACCGCGAGCGCGGCTTTCGCGGGCGAAGTGAAACTCTGCGCGTAGGCGAGCACCGCGGCGTTGAAACTCGCGTCGTCGGCGCTGTCCTGCAC
>JAYUUV010000343.1:0-7159 GCA_043754695.1 Planctomycetota bacterium | reverse complement strand
ATCGTGAGTCCGAGCAGCACGTTGGCGACCAGCGGCCACGAGCGCGCGAGCACAGGCCGCGCTTCTGAAAACGCGAAACGCGGCGCGACGCTCCAGCCTAGGCGGCGGATGGCGACCCACAAAAGCACTGCCGCCAGCGCGTCGCCGGCGAGCTGCGCGAACGGAACGAGCACCAGGTCCTGAAACCGGTGGACCAGCAGCAGTACCGAAATCAGGTAGACGCATTCGCCGAGCGTGCGCGCGATCGCCACGTTGCGCGCCCGTTCGAGTCCGAGGTGGATCCAGCGCGTCGAGAGCGCGACCACCAGCAGCGAGACGCCATAGACCGAGAACACGCTTGCTTCCGGCTCGGGCATGAACGCGCGCGAGAGTCCGGCGATGAGCAGCGCGAGAGCCAACGCCAGCGCCAGCCGCGTGCCGATCAACGCCGGCGCGAGTCGGCGCATCGAGGGCTCGTCGTGGGCGACCTGACGCACGCCGACCAGATCGATGCCACACTCGACGATATTCGAAAAGTACAGCAGCACGCCCGTCGAAAAAGTCACGACACCGAAGGCGGCGGGCGAGAGCGTTCGTCCGACATAGACCCCCGCGGCGAAGGCGATCACGCGCGCGAGCGCATCGCCCGAGGCCAGCGCCAGGAAACTCCTGCCGACTCTGGCGTCGCTGGCGGTCGACAAGGCGGTCCGGCTCAGGGCTTGCTCTTCAGCCCGACCCAGGAATCAGGCTTCGGCGCGCGTCACGGCGCTGTTGTAGACGAAAGCCACGCCGCGACCGACGATCCAACCCAGCGCCAGCATGTATGCGCATCCGATCAGGCTGCCGGTGAAGCTCACTGCGTAACCCGGGAAGTAGACATGCAGGTGCGCGAGCAGCGATCCAGCGTCGCTGCCGCCGCGCAGGGCCAAGACGTTGGTCATCAGGAACAGGCCGAGTGCGAGCAGGACACCGATGGTGAAGCCCCACGAACGCGCCGAGAGCCGCACGTGGATCGGGCCGCCGGTATCCTGTTCGTCTGCGACATCGCGCCGCGGTCCCAGCAGTCGACCCAGGCCGTAGCCGATGAAGAATCCGTAGACGAGGCCGACGAATGCACCCGAATAGCTGACCGTGTAGCCGGGCAGAATGAACTGCAGCCGGCCGAGGTGTTGTCCGACGTCCGGGCCGCCCTTCCAGACCAGCACGAGTGTCGCCAGGAAGAGTCCCAGTCCGATCACTGCGCCGACAGCGACGCCCCAGGCGCGCGCGTTGATGCGCACCAGCACGCCGGCGGCTTTCAATTTTTCGGCCGTGATGTTCGCAGGGATGGCCATGGCTCAGATCTGGTCGAGGAATCCGCGGTTGGCCGCCAGTTCCGCCTTCGTGCGCAATACGAAGCGCGTCAGGCCGGTGACAACGTTGCGACAGAAGGCGAAGACCCAACCCATCACGAAGCCCACGGCGAAGCCCCAGCCTAGGGCAACGAAGGCACCGGCGAGCGAAACTTCGTAGCCCTTGAAGTATTGCGAGAGCAACGCCAGCGGGTAAGGCTCGGAGGGCGAGCGCCACAGGTGCAGCAAGGTCGCGGCAAAAAGGCCCAGGCCGAAGACGACACCGAAGGCCAAGCCCAGGCAGCGTTTGTGCAACGGCGCCAGGGCGACCTGGATGTCGCGCTCCAAAGCCTGTTCGTCGGCCGGCGATAGTGCGTCGTTCATTCGTTCCTTGTGCGCCTTGCGAGATCCCTGCTTATCCTAGTTCGGCAGGCGGGCGGGGTTCCACGACAGCCTGGCTAAGGTTTCTTCCAAAGCGGCACCAGGATCGGGACGTGGAGCCCCCGCAGGCCTGCTGTGGCGCTGTCCCGGCCCAGCTGAGCACCTACTATCCCGTAGGGGCACCGGGCGATTTTGGCTTTGCGCAACGTGGCGAGCATGTCCTTGCCCGATTGTTTGAGCTTGGACTGCTTGGCGAGCTCATCCAACGCCTTGATGCAGCGCGCGTCGTCGCACGCCAGCGCCTTGGCCAGCGCCGCCTTGTGTTCCGCGGGCAGGCCCAGCGTTTTCAACGCCTTGGCGATGTCCAGCGGCGCCACCTTCAGCGCCTTGATCGCTTGCTTGCGCGCCTTGAACTACGCGAGGTCCTTCGCGAGGGTGTCGCGGCCCCTGAGCGCCTGACTGTGCTCGCGCGCGGTTTCCGTGCGCAGCTCGAGGCTCGCCTTGGATCCGGCGTCCTCCATCTTCTTGGCGAGTTGCTCGAGCTTGGCCAGACCGTCCTCGAAGCGCTTCAGCGGCAAACTATCGGCATCCCCAAAGGCGAGCTGCAGGCCGCCCGCGTTGTGCAACTCGACACACTTCAGCGCCTTGGCATGCACGGCGTCGAGTGCCTCGCGCACACCGACCTGATCGGGCGCGAGTTCGGTCGAGAGCTTCGTCATCTGCTTCAGGCAAGCGCTGAACTGCGTGGACATGTCCTCGAGTTTTTCCACTGCGGCGAAGCGGACTTCGACCAATTTCTCCGCGGCGGTGTAGAGTTTGAGCAGTTGTTTCTCCCAGGTCGCGATTTGCTTGATCGCGGCCACGATTTCGTCCTTGTGGGCTTTGACCGATGGCGCGTCGTAGGCCGCGATCTTGGCCGAGCCGCGCGCGACGCCCAATTTTTCGATCGCAGCGGGGACGAGTTCGCGAGCGACGTTCAAGTCCGTGATGCCGGCGCGCGCGAAGTCCTCGCGCTTGGTCTTGAGCTCCTTGGCAAAGTCGACCGCTTTTCCCAGGCTCGCCAAGGCTGCTTCGACAGCCGTGGAGGCGACGTCGTAGTCGAACTGCATCTGTTCGAAGAGCGATTCATTGTCGGGTGCTGCCATAATCCTTTTCCTTGCGAGAAGTGTTCCGGGTCGGCGACCCGCGCCGTGAAATCAGATCACGCCAAGCTGTACGGAGCCAGCCTCGACTCCGCCGTTTTCGTTCATTCGTTCAGCTCCGCGCTGCGCCGGAATCACAGGAATAGCGAAAGAAAAGCGCAAAACGCGTTCGCGCAGTGTGCCGGCCGTCTCGATCACGCGTCCCGTTCGGAGGGAGGTTTGCGAATTCCTCCAGCGAGTCGCGCGCGCAGCATCCGCGCCGTGCGCAGGATCTGCAACCGTGCTCGAAAACCTAGATCGCCAAAGGCCTCGAGTCGGCCCGCGCCACGGAAGTAGTAGGCATCCAGCCTGGGTAAGCGGTGCGGCGAATCGCGCTCCGCCAGGGCTGCGAGCTCGGTCGTGCAGGCGCGTCGATAGCGGCCGGCGACGCAGGCGATCGCGCGTTCGTCCAGACTGCCGTAGGGGTAACAGAAACTCTGCGGCCGCTTGCCGGCGAAGCGCTGCAGGTCCTCGGCCGAACCCTCGACCTCGTCGGCGAGCATGGCCGTCGAAATCCGGTCGAGGTGCGGATGCGTGCGACTGTGCGCGCCCAGTTCGAGGCCTTCGCCCGCGAGTTTGCAAAGTTCGTCCCAGCCCAGCAGATTCAAATGCGGCACGCGTTTGTCGCGCCGGTCGGCCCAGGCATTGTCCTTCCCGACCCGGCCGGTGACGACGAAGAGCGTCGCCGGCAAACCGTGCTCGCACAGTCGCGGCCAGGCCTGCGAGGCGAAATTCTTGACGCCGTCGTCGAAGGTGATCGCCACGGCGTCTTCGGGAGAATCGCTGAGGATCTGCTCGAGCGCGACGACCTTCAACTTCCCGGAGGCCAAGAACTTGACGTGCCGTTCGAACTCCTCGGCGGCGATCGAGATCGGTGAGCCCGAGGAATCGATCGAGTGGTAGGTCAGGATGGCGCGCAAACGATCAGATCCTGCCGCGTTGGTCGGCGATCACGTCGTCGACGATCTGTTCGAGCGACGTGCGCGGCCGAAAGCCGATGGCGCGCTCGAGCTTCGAACAATCGGGCACACGCCGATTCATGTCCTCGAAGCCTTCGGTGTAGGCCTGCTCGTAGGGAATCAGCGTGATCGCCGACTTGCTCTTCGAGCGCTCGCGCACCATCTCGGCCAGTCCGCGGATCGAGATCTCGCGGTCGGCGCCGATGTTGAACACCTGCCCATAGATTCCGGGCGTGCGGATCAGGCGGCCGACGGCTTCGACCGCGTCCTTGACGTGGCCGAAGCAGCGTGATTGTTCGCCGGAGCCGTAGACCGTCAAGGGTTCGTTGCGCAGCGCTTGCGCAGCGAAATTGGGCAAGACCATTCCGTAGCGGCCGGTCTGGCGCGGGCCGACCGTGTTGAAGAAACGGCACAGGATCACCGGCACTTTCTTTTCGCGGAAGTAGGCCAGGGCGAGCCACTCGTCGAGTGCCTTCGAGCAGGCATAGGCCCAGCGCGAATGCGAAGTCGCGCCGAGCACCAGGTCGTCCTCCTCGCAAAAGGGCAGCTTCGTGCTCTTGCCGTAGACCTCGGAAGTCGAGGCGATCAGCACAGGCTTTTGCTTCTTCGCCGCGGCGTGCAGCACGACCTCGGTGCCGTGCACGTTGGTCTCGATCGTATGCACCGGCCGTTCGACGATCAGGCGCACGCCGACCGCCGCCGCGAGGTGCACGGTGACGTCGGCGCGATCGACCATTTCGCTGACCAGCGGCGCGTCGGTGACCGAGCCGATGCGATGCTCGAAGTGCTTGTTCCCGATCAGCGGATCGAGATTGGCCATTTCCCCCGTGGAAAGGTCGTCGAGCACGCTGACGTAGTCGCCGCGTGCAACCAGGTGTTCCGCGAGGTGCGAGCCGATGAATCCGGCTCCGCCGGTGATGAAAATTTTCATGCGTGCGTTGTGCTGGGTGCGCGGGTGAGATCGAGTGCGGCTCTCACGCGCTGATGGATGGCGGAATCTTTTGCCTGTGCAGCGCGTGCGACCACTTCGAGGTAGCGCGGCAGCACGGCGCTTTCGCTCCAATGCTCGACGTAGGCATGGTAACCGCGTTCGATGGCCGCCGAGCGAGCCTTGGGATCGTGGAGCATGCGTTGCATAGCGGAGCTGAGCTCCTCTTTCGTCTCGAACAGCTCGCCGCAGCGAGCGCGCTCGATGATTTCCGGGAACGGACCGATGCGCCGGGCGATCACCGGCGTCCTGGAACGAAAGGCCTCGATCAGGATGATCCCAAAGGTCTCGAAACAGATCGAGGGCACGATCAACGCCGTGGCATGGCGGTAATAGCGCGCGAGGTCGTCGACCGGAATGCGGCCGAGGAAACGTATGCGTGGATTTTCGGCGGCGAGCGCGCGCAGGACTGAGCCGTATTCGCCGTCGCCGGCGATCAAGAGATCGGCTTCGCCTGGGCCTTCGAAAAGCGGGATGACTTCGTCGAGACCTTTGATCTTTTCGAGCCGGCCGACGAACAGGAAATAGGGTCGCGTGTGCGGGCTGCCCTCGGGGATGGCGAGTCCGAGCGCGGGCGTGGCGGGCTCGGGATCCGGCAGGAAGTAATTGACCACCTCCATCGACCGTTCGAAGCCGAATTCGCGATGTTTTTCGCGCGAAAACTCGCTCATCGCGATGAACGCGTCGACGTGTCGGCATTGACGGGCCAAGCTGCCGCGCGAGCGCCACAGTTGCGGCGGCCGCCCGTAGTTGAGCACGCAGCGCAGGCATTCGCGGCCGTCGCACAACTCGCGATTGTGGCGCCAGAGCACGTGGCTGGGGCAGACCAGCCAGTGTTCGTGGGCCATGTACAGCTTCACGGCATTGCCCAGCGCCAGGATGCCGGGGCCGCCGACCAGCGAGATGTTGTGGTAGTTGATGACGTCGAAATCGCCGGCGGCGAAGATGCGCTCCAGTTTCTTGCGCGTGGCGACAGGCCTGCCGAATTGCTGCGTCAACAAGGGCGAGAGCGCGCCGATTCCGCTCTTCAGGCCGATGACTTCGACACCGCTGGGTTCGGCCGCCACTGCGGGATCGCGGCCCTTGGCCAGCACGTTGAATGCGTCGACGTCGTGCACGACTGTGTTGTGATGTCCACGTTTTGCGAGCGCGCGCACCAGGCGCTGGATGCCGATGCCGTCGCCGCCGAAGTTGTACGGCGGATAGAACGTGGTCACG
The DNA here is from genome assembly GCA_043754695.1 of Planctomycetota bacterium. Taxonomy (GTDB): domain Bacteria; phylum Planctomycetota; class UBA1135; order UBA1135; genus JADJQU01. The sequence goes on along the minus strand of JAYUUV010000343.1, from coordinate 1,122 downwards.
TGGCAGAAGCGCAGCGGCCTCATGCGGCTGCCTCTTCGAGTGCGGCGAGCAGCGCTCGTGCGCCCGCCGGCCAGCTCAGCGCGCGTGCGCGTTCGAGGGCGCGGGCGCCCATGGAAAGGCGCGCCGATTCGTCGCTCGCCAGCCGCGTCATGGCGGCATCGAGTGCGTTCAGGTCACCGGGCGCGACGAAGATGCCGCCGCCTTCGAGCAGTTCGGGCAAGGGCGAATTCGTCGTCGCGATCACGGGCGTGCCGCAGGCCGCGGCTTCGATAGCGGGCAGACCGAAGCCTTCGCACTCCGAGGGCAGCAGCAGTGCGATCGCGCCGCAATGCAGATGGCGCAGCTCTTCGTCGGCGACGAAGCCGGTCCAGCGCACCAGCGCCTCGCTGCCGGAAGCCTTGATCGTCTCGCGGATTTTGGCCTGATCGCCGTGGAAAACGTCGGCATCGAGCGTGCCGATCAAGAGCAAGTAGGGCGGATTCGCCACGCGTTTGCACAACGCCGCGTGGGCGCGCACGGCGAGGTCGATGTGCTTGTGCGGATTGAAGCCGCCGACGTAAATGAACCAGCGCGCGCCGTCGGGCAGGCCAAAGCGCTGGGCGACTGCGCGCGACTCGCTCGCGCTCGCGCAGGGAAAGTACTGCGGCGGCGGCGCCTCGAGCGCGACGCGCAGACGCGCTGGTGCGATGCCGAGCACTTGCGACAATTCGCGTTTGGAGAATTCGCTGACCGTCAGGATCAGGCGCGACTGAGCGATCGCCAGGCGCACTTTCGCGCGCCAGAACCAGCGCGATTTGCGGCTTGGCAAGGTCAATTCAGGATAACGCTCGGCGATCGCGTCATGGATCGTCACGACCGCGCGCAGGCCCGGCGGCAGCGGAAAGAACGTATAGACCGAAGGGCAGAAGAACACGTCGAGGCGCTCCTTGCTGACCGCGCGCGTCAGGCGCAGCATGTCCACGGGCGAGCGATTGCCATCTGCGGCGGCAGCCTGCGTGGGCGAGACCTTTTGCGCCACGGTCACAAGCCGCACATTCGCCGCGCGCAGTTCGAAGCACTGCGCGGCACGCTGGTCGGCGAAGAAAACGAAACGGTGTCGCGCCGCCTCGGCCACCAGCGCGC
>JAYUUV010000342.1:0-7677 GCA_043754695.1 Planctomycetota bacterium | reverse complement strand
AAAAGCGCGAGCGCGCTCTCGTAGCGCGTCTCCGGCGCCTGCGGCCGGCAAGTTCGCAGCAGGCCATACGTCGCCTGCTGCACGACGTGCTGGGCCATGATCGTGTCACCGACTTTTTTCATCGGCTGCGAGCTCTTGAAGGTCGGATCGAAGCCGTTCCAAGGCGCGTATTCGAGCGCGAGCACCAGATTCCAGCCCGACCAGAACTGCGTCCATTGCGCCGCGTCGTCGAACCAGTTGACCGTCTTGAGGCTCTCGTCGAGCAGGCCCGAATAACCGTTCCACTGCATGAACTCGAGTCGTGTGGGCGCGAGGATCAAGGGCAGTTGACGGCCCTCGGGCGGGACGAGCGCGAGCTTGTCGGTCTTGTCGCACAACTCCGAAATTGCTTTCAACTGCGCGCGCTCCGTGTCCGACGCGTCCATCACGTCCAGCATGTCGCGCGATTTGGCGCGCTTGATCACGGTTTCGCTCACCGGTTTCCAGGACTTCATCCAGCCCGGCACAGCCAGGGTCATTTCGAGCGTGAACTCCTTGCCCGCGCCCTGCCACTCGACCCAGCTCGAGACCTCCAAGGAAAGCGCGAGCGCGATGTTGCGCAGGTTCTCGATGCCCTGCTTGTCCGCCAACATCGCGTGCGGGATCTCGACGTCGAACGGCCCGATCGTCATGCGCACGTAGTTCGCGGCCAAGACATCGTCGATCTTGCACGGCGCCGTGGCCTTGGGATCACAGTGCTCGGCGACGAACGCTTTGCCGAGCGCGGTGAAATCGACTTTGGTGTCGACCGGCGCTTGTTGGGGAGCGACACACAGAAACGACGCAACGATTGCTGAGCGCATGCAGAACTGCCTTGTTCAGGGATCAAGATCGAATCCCGTGCGCGGATTCTAGTCCGTGGGCGCGCTCGAGTCGCGCAGCCAACGCTTCGCAATTTTTCCGGTTCCCGTCTTAGGAAGTTCTTCCAAGAATCGAATTCGTCGCGGAACTTTGAAGCCCGCGAGCTGTTGGCGCAAATGTAAGAGAAGTGCATCGGCGTCCCGTGGCGCGCCGGGGCGCAGCACGACCGCCGCCTCGACGCGCTCGCCCCACTCCGCATCCGGCCTGCCGAACACCGCGCACTCCAGGACGGCGGGGTGGGCATAGAGCACGTTCTCGACCTCGGTCGAATACACCTTCTCGCCGCCGCTGATGATCATGTCCTTCTTGCGGTCGACGATCTGCAGGTAGCCCTCGGAGTCGATCGTCGCCAGGTCGCCGGTGCACAGCCAGCCGTCGACGAAAGCAGCAGCGGTTGCAGACGCGTCGTTCCAATATCCAGGCGTCACCGTCGGTCCGCGAGCGCGGATTTCGCCGACCGCGACGCCGTTGCACGCGACCGGGGCTCCGTCCTCGCCGACCACGCAAAGATCGACGACTGCGAAGGCGCGGCCGGTCTTGGCTCGATAGGCGAACTGGACTTCGGGCGCGCAGCTTTTCAAATGGGATTTGAGCAGCGAGAGCGTCAGATACGGGCTGGTCTCGGTCATGCCGTACGTTTGCACGTACTCGCAGCGAAACGTCTCGACGATGCGGCGCACGACCGCAGGCGCGATCGGCGCGCCGCCGGAGAGGATCATGCGCAGCGAACTGTAGTCGCGCTGCGCCGCGCCTTCGAAGTGCACCAGGCGCTGCAGCATGGTCGGCACGAGGTTGGTCAGCGTGACACGCTCGCGCACGAACAAATCGAGCACGCTCTGCTCGTCGAAACGCGGAGCGAAGACGTGCGTGCCTCCTGCCCAGGTGATCGCGAAGGTCGCCCAGGCATCGGCTAGGTGGAACATCGGCGCGACGTGGATCCACACATCGCTGTCGCACAGCGCAAGTTCCGCGCGCGCTCCGAGCGCGTGCCAGGCCACGTTGCCGTGGGTCAGCATCACGCCCTTGGGATCGCCGGTGGTGCCGCTGGTGTAGTAGAGCTGCGCCACGAAATCGTCGGCCAGCGTTTCGGCGACGAAATCGGCTGCGACGTTGCGCCGCAGCGTTTCGAGATCGAGAGCAGGCACCGCGCACACTGAAGACGGCTGCGAGCTCCAGACCAGCACATCGAGCTCGACGCCTTGCGCGAGCACGCCGCTCACCGACTCCGCGAACGATCCATGCGCGATCAGCGCCCGCGCGCCCGAGTGCCGCAGGATCCGCGCCAGTTCGATCGGAAGCAGCCGAGGATTCAGCGGCACGAGAATCGCGCCCAGGCCGGCAGCCGCAAAGTAGGCCTCCATGTAGGCGAGCGAATTGGGCTCGAGGATGGCGATGCGATCGGAGCGCTTGACTCCCGCGCGCCGCAGGCCGCCCGCGAGAGCCGCGCAGCGTTTGCGCAGTTCGTCGTAACGGACGCGCGTCTCGCCATCGACAGCCGCGACTTTTCGCGGGTGCGAGCGCGCCGCGCGCTCGAGAAGTGTCCACAGATTCACTGCGCAAGAGTTTGCCGTCCGGGACGGCTGCTGTCCTCGCTAGAATTCTCGACCCCATGGATTGGCCCTGGCCGTACTTGACTGGCGAGATCGCGCCGATTCCGGCGCTGATCAAGCAGCGCATCGAGGACTTCGAGGTCGAAGAGCTGCCGCTGTATGCGGCGAGCGGCGAGGGCACGCACCTTTTCGTGACGATCGAGAAGCGCGGCCTGACTACCCAGGATGCGATTCGCGACATCGCGCGGCAGCTCGGCCTTGCGCCGCGCGACATCGGTTACGCCGGGCAGAAAGATGCCGTCGGCATCACGCGCCAGCGCCTGTCGGTGGAGCACATGGATCCGGCGCGCATCGAGGGCTTGCGACATGGTCGCCTGCGCGTGCTCGCGATCGAGCGGCATGGCAACAAGCTCAAGCTCGGCCATCTCGCGGGCAATCGCTTCTCGATCAAAGTGCGCGGCATTCCGGAAGCGCGAGCAGGCGACGTGCAAACTGTGCTCGAGCGACTTGGCGCCGGCGGAGTGCCTAACTACTTCGGGCCCCAGCGCTTCGGCCTGCGCGGTGATTCGTGGCAAGTGGGCCGGGCGTTGTTGCATGGAGACTTCGCCGAAGCGCTCGCCGTTTTCGCCGGCCGCGCGGGCCCGCTCGACAAGGGCACGGTGCTCAAGGCGCGCAAATTGTTCGACGCCGGCGACTTCACGCGCGCCGCAAAGGCCTGGCCGCGCGGATTCCGCGATTCGCTGCGCGCGGTGGGGACCATGGCGCGGACGGGTGACGCGCGCAAGGCGGTGCAGTCGATCGATCGCAATCTGCTACGTTTCCTGGTCGGCTCGTACCAGTCGTACATTTTCAATGGCGTGCTTGCGGAGCGTCTGGCCACGTTCGATCGCGTGCTCGCCGGCGATCTTGCGTACAAGGAAGACAACGGCGCGATCTTTCTCGTCGAGGATGCGGCGCTCGAGAGCCCGCGAGCCGAACGCTTCGAGATTTCAGCGACCGGTCCGCTCTTCGGCGGACGAATGACTGAACCGAGCGGGGAGCCCGCCCGCATCGAAGTCGCGGCACTCGAACGCATCGGCGAAACGAAGGCCGCGTTCGAAACGGGTCCCTGGGCGCCAAGCGGGGGACGTCGGCCGCTGCGCTTCAAGATCGCCGAACTGCAACTCGACCGCGGAAGCGACGAATTCGGCGCGTTCACGCACCTGCGCTTCGTGCTCCCGCCAGGTTGTTACGCGACAGCGGTGATCGCGGAGATTCAGAAGACGCCGCCGGCGGAGTGAGCTTCGCGATTGGATCGGGATTCTCGGTTGCAACTCACTGTTTGGTTCGCCGGAGCCGGATCTCGACTTTCTCCCGAAGGGGCGCATTGCCCTTGCGGTACGTGCGCATGTAGATGCCATTCAGGTCGCTTAGCTGGTCATCTGGAATCCACTCGTATTCATGCGACAGCTCGTCGCCCATCAGCGGGTCCACGAAGAGGAAGAACGGCTCCTCGGGTAAGCCTTCCAGGTGGAGTCGTTCCGATGGGGGGACCGCGATCTGCCACTGGACTTTCGAGGGGGTCCATGACCCTGAACCATCCGGCGAGAGGACCGGCAGAGGACGGATTGCGACCCTGAAACACTTGCCCGGCTCGAGCACGTCGGTGATGCCAAGCGGTTCCTGTTTCTCGTCTTGTGCGCGGAAATCAACGTCCAGCGTCCGCGGTCCGCTGCGCAGGGCACTCGCCTCGAGCTTACGCTCGAGCGAAGCGCCGCCCCTGCGCGCCTCGACGTTCGCTTCGAAGATATGCGCTCCAAACGTGCCCGGCATGTTCGCCGGCGCCCAGGCGTAGACACCGACCGCCCGCGCGTTCGTCCAAGGCAGACGCGAGAAAGAAAATTCACCCTGCTTGTTCAACACGGACTTCCCGAGCAGCAGTGTCACGGGTACATCGCGAGACTCCGCCGTCTCGTGCGAATCGACTGTCGTTTGCAATTCCACGGCGGAATGCGCGGCGAGAAAACCTTCCCGCGGCACAACATCGAAGCGACCTCTGAGCGCGAACAGCGTCTCCAACTCGACTTCGACCCGCGTGCGAACGGGGAGTTTCAACGGCAGCGCGGCGATGCGCACGTACGGGCGCGTCGAACCGATGCCCTGGTCATTCCAGTCGATCTGCGCCAAGGCCGCGAATTCATCGCACTCGAGGGCCAATGCCGATTCGCCTTCCTGGACCAGACGACAGTCGATCAAGGGCAGGCCGCCCTGGACATACAGCGTCGCCTTCCTCGCCATATGCGGAATCATCCAGTGCGCCGCACCGCTCGCGTCCGTGGTTGCCTGCCGCGCCCAATCGTTGCTACCGCCCTCGCATTGAGCGAGCGTACTCAGAGCGTGCGCGAATGCGTCGTATTCCTCGAGACCAAATGCACTCTTGGCTTCGAACGCAGCCAACGTTCCGAGATATTCGACGCTATCAGGCCGCAAACTTCGCAGTCTCAAGGTAATCCCCCGTGTCGTCGCCGGGTCGGGTGCCTTGAAGGCGACGTCGAGCGGAAATCCGCCGTCAAGTTTGCAAGTGCGCTCGATCGCTTTCTTGCCGAGTTCGCTCGCCGGGACCACAGAGAACTGTGGCAAGCAGTCGGCTTTGTCGATCCAGATCGCAGTCGGCGCATCCACCTCGAACGTGACGCGGCCCGTGTTGTCTGAATTCAATGTACGCAGCTCGCCGCCGATTTCGCGGTAACGAACTCGCGCCGCGTCGGCGGGTTGATCCCCATTCACAAGGATCTTCATGGCCACGCGTGTCGCAGGATGCGCCGAGGCTTGCGTGGCGCTCAGGCAGACTGGCGCGAGCCAGGCGAAGGTCCAAGCGGTTGCTGCTGCTCGCAACATGGCGTTAGTGTATCAGCCGCGCGTATCGATTCGGGCTCAGGGCACTTCGACGCGTGCGCTGACGACAAACGTCCGGTCGAAGCGTTCGGCGAAATCCTCGAGCATGACTTTCACGTCGGCTCTTGCCTGGCGCACGAGCTGCTTGCCGCCGAGCGAGATTTTCACGCCACCCTTCTCACCCAGATCCTCCGCGCGCAGGTACAGGCGCACTCTCGTCGCTTCGTTGAACTCCAGCGCGAACGAACCCGCTCCCGTGCGATTCGCGACGACTTTCGCATTGCGCTTCACGGCTTCGCGGACGAAAAAGCGGCGCTGCGCGTCCTCGCTCATGCGCGACCATTCGCCCTGCTGGACCTTGGGCTGGAAAACTTCGTCGACTTCCTTCGAGAAGCCCGTGATCTCGAGCCAGGCCGCGCGGCCCTCGTCCTTCGTCGCGGTGCAGTGCACGACGCGCTGCGGCCACGGCTCGCGGACGTTGGACGAAAGCCAGGTCGGCCAATCCACCGCGCTGAAATCGAAATCGTGGCTGCGCTCGGGGAATTCGATCAGTTTCGCGTCGCGCGGCGCGAAGCGGCCGAGCAGATCGAAGGCCAGGCGCACGCTGTAGACCAATCCCGCGTCGTCCTTCGCGCCCTGCAGATCGCGGATCCCCAATCCGGCGATATTCTCGAGCAGGCGCATGTTGTTCTGCCCGGCGACCAGCGTGAGCCGCGGGCTGCCGATGAACGGCGCGACCGCCGCGAACAAGTCGGGGTAGCGCAGCGCCAGATCCCAGGTCAAATGTCCGCCGCGGCTGATGCCGCTCGCGTAGACGCGATCTTCATCGACGTTGTGATGGCGACGCATCCAACGCAGGGCCGCGAGCGCGGCGGCGCGTTCGCGATCGGCGAACTGATAACCGGAGTTGTCGCCCGCTTCGCTGGGAGCGAGCACCAGCATGCCTTGCTCGTCGGCGCACTTCTGCCACATCTGGTGCAGGCCCTGACCGCTGCCGCCGGTGCCATGGAACACCAGCATCAGCGGCGCCGGTTTTTCTGGATCGTATTTCACCGGCACGTAGACCCACAGCTCGGTCCGCTCGCGCTTGCCGAGCACGTCGAGGTCGACAGTTTCCATGCGCACGCCGGTCTTCAGCAGCTCGAAGCGGCCGAAGTGCGACATGGCGGCACTCCACAATTGCGGTTCGTTCGCGTGATTGTGGGCGAGACTCGCCGCGAGCGCGCGCCGCGCTTCACGCGTCGGCGCGTCGACGAGTTGCACGAGCGCCGCAGCACATTCCTCCTCGGGCGAGAGCGGCGGCGGGGGAGTCGGGTCCTGGATGGCAAGCGCGGCGAGCGCGGCGATCCAAGACAGAAGCAGCATGGCGAACGAGTCTAGCCGCGTACGCTCACTCGGTTTCCTTCGCCGCGATTCGCGTCGGGAATCCGTCCTCGCGATAGGCGCGCGCCAAGATCGACATCGGATGCATCGGTTTCTTGCCGGCGTGTTGCGCGAACTGGATCGCCGCCAAGGGACAATCCGTGGCCCAGACCTGCGCGTCCGCCGCTTTCACGCCTTCGAAGGCGAGCCGGCCGACGCGCTGCGAGGGCTCGAAGCCTTCGACGGTCATCGCGAAGGTGCCGTCGTGACCGCAGCACTCTTGAACACTCGTCGGCACGACGCCGGGGATTTTTCGAAGCAGGTCGCGGCCCTTGAAGCCGACGGCCTGGGCGCGCAAGTGACAGGGCGCGTGGTAGGCAACGCTCTCGCCCGGCGTCGATTTGAAATCGGTGCTGAAGCGCGCTTCGTTGCGGATCGACCACAGGAATTCGCTGGGGTCCATGACCGCCGCGGCCAGGCGTTTCGCACGTTCACGATCTTCGATCGCGACGAGTTCGGGATACTCGCGGCGCATCATCATCGAACAGGTCGGATTGATCGCGAGCACCTTGGAGCCCGCTTCGACGTGGGGCAACAAGAGATCGAGGTTGTGCTTGGCGTGGGCCTGCAGTGTCTTCAGGTCGCCGTGTTCCCAGGCCGGCATGCCGCAACATTCCAGGCCGCGCAAGCAGCCGACGTCGACCTTGTTCTTTTCGAGGACTTCGAGCGTGTCGCGGCCGATCTCCGGCTCGTTGTTTTGCACGTAGCAGGTCTGGAAGAGCACGGCCTCGCCGCCAGGTTTCAGGCGGATCTTCTTGTTGCTCGCGGCCCAGGCTTCAAAAGTCCTCGAGGCGAAGTCCGGCAGCAACTTCTTGCGGTGCACGCCGAGCACTTTTTCCATGAACCAGCGATGGGCACCGACGCGATTCATCGTGTTCGCCATGCCCAGACTCGCGCGCGCGGCCTTCCCTGCAAGGTCCGGATCGCCGAG
>JAYUUV010000341.1:0-3305 GCA_043754695.1 Planctomycetota bacterium | reverse complement strand
GGGTAAATCGTCCGCGCCAGTCTGAAGCAGGCGCGCGGCCGCGACAATCATCGAGCGCCGCGCAATTCTGCGCCGCGCTCGGCCATGCTAGTTTGCGCGCGCATGGGCGTGCACCTTTTGCTCGAGGACCTGGCGCTGGTCTGCTGCACCGCGGCGTTGACCGCCGTGCTCTGCCACAGGTTGCGCCAGCCCGTGGTGCTAGGCTACCTGCTGGCCGGTGTGATCGTCGGGCCCCACGTGCCCCTGGTCTCGAACGTCGACGAGGCCAATGCCAAGGTGCTCTCCGAGCTCGGGGTCACGCTCTTGATGTTCTCGATCGGCCTGGGCTTCAGTCTGCGCCGTTTCACCCGCCTGCTGCCCACCGCGGGCCTGCTCGTGGGCACAGCCGTGCCGCTGGTGTTCGCGGCCGGATTCCTGGTCACGCAGGCCTTTGGTTGGACGACGGTCGAATCGATCTTCGCAGCCTCCATGTCGGTGGTGTCGAGCTCGATGCTGCTCGAGCGCACGCTGCGCGAGGGCAATCCGCAAGCGTCGTTTCGCGAGCTGCTTTTCGGCGTGATGATCGTCGAGGACCTGGTTGCCATCCTGATGCTGGCGGTCCTGACGGCGGTCGCCTCGGGAACTTCAGTGACCGCCGGAGAACTCGCCGGAACGCTCGCGCGGCTGGCCGGCTTCCTCGCCGCCATGGTCGCCGTCGGACTGGTCGTCGTGCCTCGACTTGTGCGAGCGGTGGCGCGAGTCGCGAGTGCGGAAGTCAGCATCGTGGCCTCCGTCGGCCTGTGTTTTGCGTTTGCCTGGATCGCGCGTTCCGCGGGTTACTCCGTGGCGCTAGGCGCTTTCCTGGCCGGCATGCTGGTCGCCGAATCGGGGGCAGGAAAACGCATTGAAACGCTGATCGCGCCGCTGCGCGACGTTTTTGCCGCCGTGTTCTTCGTCTCGGTCGGAATGTTGCTCGATCCACATTTGGTCGTCGAGAACATCGGTGCGGTGCTCGCGCTGCTCGCGGTCGTGATCGTCGGCCGTTCCAGCGCGATCTTCATCGGCTCGTTTCTGACCGGCTATGGCATTCGCGATTCGCTGCGCGCTGGCTTGAGCCTGGCGCAGATCGGCGAGTTCTCGTTCATCATCGCGGCGCTGGGCGTGCAGAGCGGATCAGTCGGGGCGTTCCTGTATCCCGTGGCGGTCGCGGTCGCCGTGCTCGCGGCGTTCGCGAATCCGTGGCTGGTGCGCGCCTCGCCGACGATCGCCGCGACCTTCGAACGCAGCCTGCCCGAACGCATGCGCACGTTCGCGTCGTTGTACGCGACTTGGCTGGAGAGTTGGCGCGCCCGCAAGCATGGCAGCGTGCCGCGCAAGCGCGCTTGGCGCATGGGGCTGTGGCTTGCGGCCGATCTCTTGCTGCTGTCGGCCTTGATCGTCAGCGCGTCCATCTGGCAGGCAGAACTCAGTCGCCTGGTCTCGGACCGGATCGGGGATCACCCCGGCATCGCGCAGGCGTTGGTCGTCGGCTTCGCGGCCCTGGCTTCGCTTCCGTTCGCGTTTGGCACGATTCGGATGAGTTCGAGAATCGGAGCGTTGATCGCGGAATCGGCGCTCCCGTTGCCGCCGACGAAGCGTGTGGACGGCGCGCACACACCGCGCCGTGCCCTGGCGGTCTCGCTGCAATTTGCCTTGGTGTTCATTTCCGGCTTGATCGTTCAAGCGATCACCCAGCCGTTCGTGCCGCCGCTGGGCGGATTCATCGTCCTGGCGCTCGTGCTGGCGACATTGGCCCATTCCCTGTGGATGCGGGCCAACGAACTCGAAGGTCATGTGCAGGCGGGAGCGCAGGTGATCGCGGCCGCGCTGACGCGCTCCGGCGCGGAACGGCCCGCGCCGAGCATAGAGGATCTCGAGTTGCTGCTGCCCGGCAGCGGTCGGTTCGCGATGCTCGGTCTTGCCCCCCAATCCGCGGCGGTGGGGCGCAGTCTGGGCGCGCTCGATCTGCTGGCGAAGACTGGGGCGAGCGTGGTGGCGATCGAGCGCGAAGGCGTGGTGATCGCGCAACCGGAGGATGACGAAGTGTTGCGAAAGGGCGACGTGGTCGCGCTGTCGGGCAGTCAGGACGCGGTGCGCGATGCCGCACTGTTGCTCGCGAAACCGCGTGAGCACGCAGTCTCGGGCAGTCACTGAATCGATTTCGGTTGCCCGAGCGTTTGCGCGGCAAGCCGCGCGCGGTTTCATCGGCTAGAATTCAACGATGTCACAAAATCCCGCAGGCGGTGCCGTGATTGCCAAGGGGCCTCTCGAGGATCTCAAGGAGATGCGCGAAGCCCTCGTGCGCGGCGGTGTCGAGGCGCAGATCGTGCGCCCACCTGCCGAGCACTGCGGGACTTGAGGCACGACCCTGTGGCTCGCGGTCGCGAGCGGTAACGAAGTGCGTGCAGCCAAGTTGCTCGAGCAGCACTGGCAGGATCAGTTCGCGAACGGCGCGGTGGCGCAGGAGTCGAGCGGATTCGATTTGGATGCTGCCGAACTCGAGTGTCCGGCCTGTGGACGCAAATTCGCCAACGGCCCGACGCGCTGTCCGGGTTGCGGCTTGCGATTCGGCTGAGTTTGCTGCGGGCGCAGCCGCGAATTCACAGCAGCTTCCGTGAACGTCGTGGTGTCGGCTTGCCCAGCGCTCTCGACTCGACGGCGCGAAAGGCGACGGCATGGACGCAGCGTCACGTAACTCAGCGTGCCTTACATCGTTGTTCACGCAGCACGCGAGCAATCTGCTTCGTGCGGCCAGAGTGACGCGGAGATGACGATGAAAGCAGTCGAGGAACGATGCCAAGTTCTGGCGTGGATCGAACTCGAGCAGTCTCACTCGCAGTGGGTCTTTGTGGTCATTGAATCGAGACGAGGATGGATCCAGTGATCCACGCCGACATGCCGCTTCTGTCCGCCAGCAGGTCCGTGCCGTCCATCTGGCGACGGCGAGTACTCGCGCTGGTCGCCGCACTGCTTTGCCACAGCACGTTCGTGGTGGCCATCGTCGCGATCGCCGTCGGGCTGTACAGCGGAATGACTATTGGACTTTCGCGGCTGACAGGTTCGGCCGGCGTTGTCTGCAACTTGCTGCTCGCGCTGCAGTTTCCACTGCTGCACTCGTATCTGTTGACGACGCGCGGCCGCGCGGCGCTGAATCGGGTCTTCGGTTCGCGACACGGAAAGGACCTCGCGCCGACGACCTACGCCTGGATCGCCTCGACCCAGATTCTGGCCACGTTTGTGCTCTGGTCGCCGAGCGGAGTCGTCTGGCTGGCGCCCCACGGCGCGGG
>JAYUUV010000340.1:0-12215 GCA_043754695.1 Planctomycetota bacterium | reverse complement strand
CCGCCTGATCCACAGCGCCTCGGCGAGCCGCACGGTGTGTTCTTCGACGGTCGCGGCCGGCTGATCGTCGAGGACGACGACACACACTCGGCGCACGTGTTCGCGCCCGACGGCAGACGGCTGCTCGTGTGCACGCCCGATCCCAACGACGCCGGGGAGGGCGACAGCATCGAGGAAGCGCTGACAGCTCCTGGTGGAACGATGTATGTCCGGCTCAGTGGCCACGAAGGTTGGCTGGCCTTCGGAGGGGACGGCAAGCGACAGGGTCAAGTCGACCTCGGAGGCGGGTGCGTCGCGTTCGACCGTCGTTCCGATGCGCGTTGGGTGCTCTACGGCGAGTACGGCGCCAACATCCGGTTGCGCCGACTCGCTCCAGACGGCAAGGTCGAGTTCGAGACGGATCGTCGTCCCGACGGAGGATTCTTCGAAGGCGGGGATGCGATTGCCTGCGCTCCGGACGGATCCGTCGTGGTGCTTGACTGTGCGCGCAAGGCGGGCACGCTTTGCTTCTTCGGCCCCAAGGGTGAGCCGGTTCGTCAGGCCGCGTTGCCCGACACCGGTTCGAGGTCGGCCGATCACATGCAAGTCGGCCGGCGATGGATCGTGCTCGCGAGCTACGAGCGCAAAGTCGTGCTGTTCTCGATACTCGACGGCAAGTGCTTCACATTCAGTCCCGGCGTGGCGGACGAACACAGTCTGTGGAGATTTGGATTGTCGCCGGATGAGAAGGAATTGTGGACGCTTCAGTCGTCGCCGCCGACGCTGCATCGCTTCACGTTGCCGCAGTGAGCCGCGTACAGTGCTGCGTCGATAGCCAGCGGGCGCACCTGCTTGCGAGCGGTATCCGCCGACGTCTGTGGACATCCATGATCACGATGCCCTAGAGCGCCTCGGCCCACAGAAACCGTTGGAAACGGCCGCTTCGCGGCCCCACCCACCGCGTCGGTGCTACCGTGCAAGCATGATCAGGGGCTTGGAAGTCTTATCCTCCCGATGAATCGCTTCGTTCCCAAGATTCTGCTCGCAACCACGTGCGCGTGCCTCACAGGAACCGCGGGTCGGTTCATCGTGCTGCGCCCCAATGCTTCTTTTTATCGAGAGGAGTTCGTGCGGGACGTAGCAACGCGAGTCACGGACTTGTTCAAGAATCCGAACGACGAGGTCGGCAACGGAACGGAAGTCTGCGCGCGCTGTGGCGAGGTTCGGGATGTCGTGCTTAAGCGCGGTGGAAAGCGCGACTTCGTTCGCGTGGATTCCGCGCAGCAATCCTGGGCCGAGGCTCACATCGGCGCGTGCGTGGGGCACCTCTGGCAGCGAACAGGCTGTTGGTACGGTCGGTACGGCGTAAGTTGCTACATGACCGCCTACGAGCACATCTTGTGGCGGGCGCTCGCGAATCTCGACGACGAGCACGCCGATCAGATGGCGCATCGATTCGCGAGCCTGACGAAGGAGCAACAGCTCGAACTCTTCTCGTCCGTCAATTTCGACGAAGGCTCCGACAAAGTGATCGCGCGACGCGCAGCGGAAAATGCTGGCTGGTGCGACCTCGCCGACTTCTGGGCGGATTGACCCCGAAGCGCGTCCGTTGAGCGACGATTCAACGCGCTGGAAGCGCGATCGATTATCTCCGGCGCTTTATTGCGAGCTGATCGTGCCAAGATCGCGCAAGGCAACAACGGCGAGTGCGACACCGGCGGACTGCACCAGCACGCACGCATCTGACGCAGAGCTCCTCGCCAACACGCACCGCCCGATATGAGCCGAGCTGATCCAGAAGTTTTTTTGCACTTGACGTGCTCCAGTGCCCCGCTGCGGAGAACGGCGCAAATTGATCGCGCTGATCAGCGTCGGTGTAGTCGTGCGAAAGATCGTAGGGCCATCTCGGCCTGCCAAGCGAGCCTCCAATCCCCGCGCTCACGCGTCGGCGAAGAACTGGCCTTCGGCGCGTGACGGGAACAGTCCGGCGTCCGCCCGCGCGCACGCTCCCCGTGCGCGCGAGGCGGCGGATTTTCATGCGAGCCAAAGCACGCGGCTCGAGCGCCGTCGGCTAACACTTTGTGGCACGCCCAGAGCGACTCGACCCACAGAGACCGGTGAAAACGGCCGCTTCGCGGCACCCCCACCGCGCCAGTGCTACCGTGAAGGCGTGATCAGGGACTTGGAATTCCTATGCGCTCGAAGACCCAAGAAGCGGAGTTCGGAAAGTTGGGTTGGGTCATGGACCCGGAAGGTCAGCGGGTCGAACACTGGGAGCCGCCGCAGGGGCCTTTTCTTTGGTGGGGCGTGCGATGTTGAGCATCGCTCGTGACTGATGCTCGGACGGCGAGTAGCACCTTCGAAGGAGTGATTGCCATGTACACGCTCGCAATTCTTGCGCTTCTCGTCGCTCCGACACCGCAATGGCGACCGCATGTTCGTCAGCCGTCGGACACTCCTTCAGCCAGCGCAGCCCTTGTGCTTCATATCGAGCCTTCGGAATCGAACGGCCTAGGTCCCATGAAGTGCCGACTCGCTCGCGGCAAGGAGGTCGTGTGGAGCCACGAGTATCCCTGGACCTTCGAGCAAGCGGCCGTGGCGGAAGATGGCACTGTCGTCGGCTACGCCAACGCCAAGGGAGTGCATATTGTCGTGCTCGATCCGAAGGGCGACGTGCGCAAGGTTCACGTGATTCCCTTCGAGGCTTGGATTCCGGATGGAGATGCGCTGCCGTGGGCGATGGGTCGCGTGCTGATCCACGAGCAGGCGGACCTCGCGTTCATTCGCGTTCGGCCCGAGGATCAATCACGTCCGGCTCCGTGGAAAACGGTGAAACTCTCGACGGGTGAATTCGCGGGCGAAGTCCGACCCGAGTGTCCCGCGCCAGAGGGCGGCAAGCGGTTTGCCTACGAACGCGACGCTCGCGTCGTCGGCGACACGGGCTTGATCCTGTGCCAGTGGTGGTTCACCAACTATGAGGCCGCGAAGCTCAAGTGGACCATGGATGGAGGTATCTTCACGCTGGTCGACTTGAAAGGTGCGTCCATCTGGTCGGTCGAATGGCTCGATGACTACACCGATCGCAGCAGCGAGAAAGCGGACGATCTTCTCGCGGAGCAGGTCCGCAAGAAATCTCCGATCCTCAGCGTCGGGCCCGGGAATCGATTCGCGCTGTGGAACGTCAAGTCGAACGAGCGCGTGGAATTCGCTGTCGAAAGGGATGAGAGCGCTTCCAGCGGTTGGACAGTGACGGAGATCGCTCGCAAGCCGATCGAACAAGAGAGGCCAAAGCCAGAGTCGAAGCAGGCCGAGATGCTCATGCTGAAGCAGCTCGGCACGGTCGCGATCGGCAAGGCTCCTGGGGCCAACACATCACCCATCCGCGACATCTCCACGCTCGGATTTACCGATGACGGCGACCTGGAGATCTTCCGCAGGGACAAGTCCAAGAAACTCGAGTACGCGCGCCTGAAGACGACAGGCGAAGTCGTGTTCGAGCGCGATCTGTCGTCCGCGCTTCCCTCCCCCGATGTCTGGATCTCGCAGTTCTTCGACTTGTCGGGCGAGCGTTGGTTGTTGCAATTTTCCAGTGACAACCCGTCCTGGCTCGAACTCGATGTGAAGACCGGCGCGACGAAGCCGTGTGCGCTGCCCGACGGGGCAGGCGACGCAGACATCGCGACGACGTCGGACGGCGGCTACCTCGCGCTCATCCCGCGATCCGGGGCAGGCGGTCTGGCCTACACGGAGCTGCTGCGAATCCGCCGCGACGGCTCCGTGGAGTGGAGGAAGCCCGTCTACGGAATGGGGCCTGACGACACTGAGCTCGAACTTGCGATCGGCTTCGGCCGCGGCGTTGCGAGCGTGGGTGAGCACACGTTCGCCGTGCTCGCGATGCAGGATCTGTCGATCTTCGAGCTCGACCAGCAGTTCGTGCGCAAGACCGCGCTCGACACGGTCATCGGACACAGCCCTTCCTACTTGTCGCACTTACTGCCCGATCGACGCGCAGGCGTGTATTTTCACGAGGGCGACCGCTTCTGGCATGTCGATGCGCAGGGCAATCCCGCAGGCTCGATCGTTCCGCGACGTCCCGATGGATCGCCGGATGACGCGTTGCGTCACGGACTGCGCGTGGCGCCCGATGGACGACTGTGGACGGAGGACAATCAACGAATCTATCGACTCGCCGAATCTGGAATCGCCGATCTCGTGCTTGGACCCACTCCGCGGGACAACGAACTCACCGAGCCCTCTGAGTCTCTGATCGACGACCGCGGCCGCATCCTGATGCGCGATCGCTTCTCACAGGCGCTGCATGTGTTCGACACGACGGGCGCCAAACTTTTCGTATGCACGGTGTCCGCGCAGGAGCGAATCGAGAACTTGCTGTGGGGGTCCTTTCACGTGAAGCCCGACGGCACGATCTTGATGGCCACGCGCAGCGCGGTGATTCGCCTCGATGCGCGCGGAGAGCAGACTCCGGCGCCGCCCGAGCAATCGAAGGTGCTCCGGAATCCAGAGCGCGCGATTCTGCGCGAGATGGACAAGAGCAATCCTGAGGCGCGCGCGCTCAAGTCGATCCGGCGCAGACCGGACGGGAATTGGATCGTGGACGCGGGCGCTCACGCGCTGCTCAAGGATGGCCGTCGCGCGCTCACCGAGCAGCCGGAATCAAAAGGCGCTCCGGCGTGGTTGTACTTCTACTCGCCGAAGAACGAGCCGCTCGGCGCGCTCGAGCTTCCGATGGACGCCGATTGCAGCGACCTTATCGCGTCGGAGCGCTGGATCGTGATCGGCTCGTACCACGCGCCGTGGACGCTCGTGCGGATCGAGGATCAGAAAGTGTTCCGCTTCGATCCCGCACTTGCGAAGGAAGGCTTCTGGCACGTCGGCCAGAGCCCCGATGGTCGAGCGCTGCTGCTGCTCAATACGAGCAAGCGAGAACTTGTGAGCTTCGAATTGCCTTGAGCTGCTACTCGGCGAGTGACTCCGCGGACGCTTCGCGAATCGAAGTTGCGTCGCGGCTTCTGCCCGTCGTGCGGAGGCAGGCGCATGTCCAATGATGCCGCGCACCTCGTCGATGAAGTCCTACCCGACGTGCCCGTGCGCCAGTGGGTGCTTTCCTTCTCGTATCGCATTCGCTACCTGCTCGCTTACGACCCAAAACTCCTTTGCGCGGTGCGGCGCATCTTCGTGCGCAGCGAGCGGCTCGCGGCCCTTGTGCCTCGGCCGCGCGCTCATCAGCACACCTATCATGGTGTCTTCGCACCCGCGGCGCCCTATCGCGACCTCATCGTGCCCGGACCGCGCAAGGCAACAACGGCGAGTGCAACGCCGGCTGACTGCGCAGCCGCGCACGGCTCTGACGCAGAACGCCACGCGAAGACACGACGCCTGACATGGGCCGAATTGCTGCAAAGAGTTTTTGCCATCGACGTGCTCGAGTGTCCGCACTGCGGAGAACGACGCAAGCTGATCGCAATGATCAGCGACCGCGTCGTCGTGCGAAAAATCCTTGATCATCTCGGACTGCCCAGCGAGCCTCCAATCCTCGCGCGCTCACGCGTCGGCGAGGAACCGGCCTTCGGCGCGTGAGGCGAGCACCAGCGGACATCCGCGCGCGCAAGCTCCGCGTGCGCGCGAGGCGACGCATTGCCACGCGAGCAAGAGCCTGCCGCTCGAGCGCTGTCGGACGACACTTCGTGGCACGCCAAGAACACCTCGACCGGCGAAAACAGCTGCTTCGCGGCCCCCATCCCCCTCCGGAGTGCTACCGTGACGGCATGATCAGGGGCTTGGACTTCCTATCCGTAGCACGCTCCTGTCCAGGGTCGGTGGTCAGCGCCGTAGAGGCGCGCGAAATCCGGTTCCAAGGCTTTGCGACGTGGGTGTGGATCCTTCTGCTGACGCTGGGTGCCTGTCGAGAGCCAAAGGCGGTCGAGCCTGTGCCTTCCCGAGCAGAGCAGTCGAAGGAACCGGTTCAGGCGCTTCTCGTCAGCTTCCTCAAGGAGGTACAGAGTCGCAATCCGGTTCCCGGCATTGTGGTCGCCGTGTACGGGCCTGAGCGCGGTCTCTCTGCGAGGGCCGCGGCCCAGGGCTGGGCGGACCCTGCTGCAGGGCTGCCGATGAAACTCGATCAGCGTTTTCTGGCAGGCAGTGTGGGCAAGACTTTCTTCGGGGCCCTGGCCGTGCAGCTTTGGGCCGAGCGGCGCCTCGATCTCGATCGCCCGATCGCGGAACTGCTCGGCGACCTCGACTTGCCGCGGGCGGAGCTGATCACGACGCGCCAACTCCTGACCCACACCAGCGGGTACGGCGAATACGACGGCGAGTTCATGGGAGCGCTGGCTGCGGATCCGCTGCGGATGCGCCGGCTCGACGATTGGCTCGACGTGCTGCGTCGACAAGGGGCCGACAAGGTTGAAGTCGGTACCTTTCGGTACAGCGATCTCAATTACGTGGTGTTGGCCGTGCTGCTCGAACGCGTCCTCGGCGAGACGGCATACAGCGCGATCTCCGCGCGCTTCCTCAAGCCGTTGGGGCTGGCCGCCACGGGACCTGCCGACGAGCCCACTCTCCCCGGGTTGGCGGTTGGGTTCGAAGGTCGGGAAGGTTTCCTTGGAGCGCGTTGCGTTCTCGAGCAAGGTCGTCTCATCTACAACCCACAATTCGAATGGGGTGGAGGCGGCTTCTATTCGACACCACTCGATCTGGTTCGCTGGTTTCATGCGCTGTGCACGGGATCTGCCTATCCGGCGGCGCTCTGGCCGGAGGTGATCGCGCGACCCGCGGGACTTCCCGAGTCGGCTTCCGCCTGGATCGGGCTTGGACTGCACGTCGATCCGACCCCGCTCGGCAAAGCCTACGGCCACAGCGGCTACGTCCCTGGCTATGTCACGTGGGCGCGATGGTACGAAGAGCCGAGGCTTGCGATCGCTGTGATGGTGAACAGCAGCGATTGGAGCCAAGTGCTCGAGGACGGCTACCTGTGGCTGGATGATCTGGCCCAGCGTGTCGACGGGGAACTGCGCCGCGAGAACTAGCCCTGGAACAAGCGCACAGGGCAGACCGTCTCCCTCGGACTCTCCGCACCTGTCCGCTTGGCCGTTCCTGCATGAAGGATCCGTGCCGGCGGCCAGACGGATCTGGTGCAAGGCTCGAATCCGACACCTGGGCGTCGAACTCGAGCCAGGTGGCGCATCCACGTCCAGCCTGGCGCGGCAGCAGCGGGCGCAGGCGCCGTAGTCGATTGCGTGCTGGTCTGCTCGGCCCTCGACGCCGGAGGGCCGTTCGCGCCAGCTTCTCGCGAAGCTCGCTGGGACTACTCCTGCACCAAGGCGCGCATGCGCGGATGGTCTTGCGGTGAGTTCAGCTGCTTGACACCCATGAGCGGATAGGAAGTCCAAGGCCCCCATCTTCCACGCAGGGTTGCGGTGGCGAGGTGGCTGGGGGCAGGGAAGCTTGGGTTTGCGCTGGTTTCGGTGATTCGAGTCGCTGCCTTCGAGCCATGGCAGGTTGTCTGCCGACGCACCCGAGGCGTGCTCCGCCGTCTCGGGCAATGCGCCATCCCGCGCGCATGCGGAGCGTGCGCGCGAGGCGACGCATTGCCACGCGAGCCAATGCCTGCCGCTCGAGCGCTGTCGGACGACACTTCGTGGCACGCCAAGAACACCTCGAGCTTGGACTTCCTATCCGTGACTTCCGCCCTTCGCTCACGAACGCTGAGCGAATTGGCGCGCGATCCAGAGGTCGAAGTCGAACCTGGTACCGTATCCCCGTATCTTCCAACAGGTCGAGATCAGGGCGCTGCAGTCTCCAAACCCGGGAGCTTGGAGACTGCAATCGCGTTGCGTCGATGCTCGCGTTACTTGATGAAGGTGCCCTCCGTCAGCGTTTGGTTGCCGTTCACTTCGATCGCCAGCACTTCATAGGGCTGCACGCCCGCTGCCAGGGAGGCGACGAATTCCGGCGGGACGGTCACGCTCGTCGCGTTCGCGGGGAGCGTGACCTGGAATTTGCCCACAATGACTTGATAGCCGCTGATGACGATCGGGCGAGCAGGGAAACCGGGGGGCGTGGTGGTCACCGGGGTCCAGTTGACACGCAGGGAATTGTTCGGCCCCTGCTGGGTGCTCACCTGCGGCCCTGCCGGGATCGCGTGCGAGAACATCGACTCACCCTCGATGATCTCGTTGTCGACCGTGAACCCCTCGAAGTCGTACTCGCCCTCGGGGAACTTGTTGAGCAGCTCCTGCAGCGGAAATGAATTCAACGACGGCTCCGCCCCTTCGAAGAAGAGTTCGGTCATGCCGAGTTGCTTGTAGGCGCCCTTGCCCTTGACCTCGAAGATCGTCTGATTGTCGGGGCGTTTGATCCGCAGCGCCTTCCAGTCCTCGCCGTCGAGCGTGACGTGCACGCCGAGATCGTTCGCGGACGCGTTGTACTCCCAGTAGATCCTCGAAAGTGAGAGTTGCACTTTGCCGCCGTCCGTGGCGACAGGGTGCGCCGTTGCGGCGTTCAGGATGCCCAGCGCAGTGCCGACGGCGAGTGTGATCGTTGATGCGGAAAAAATGAGTGCGTGTTTCATGGTTGATGTTCCTGGTTTGGAGTTGCGCGGGTGCACCAGCACACCGCATGGCCTCGACACTAGGCACGTCATCCTGAATTGGCCGTGAACTCCCGAAGGAGCTTTGCACGACCTCGACGCGAGAGGCATTCGCCCGATCGGGTCGATGCCCTGGGGACCTCGCCCTGGAGCGAAGCGCGCCAGCGCATCCGAGCGTCAACACGCTCGCCGACATCGCCGCGCGTGGGGTTCAAATTCACGCGCGCCGCCGCCTTGGGTCGGCCTAGGCCTGGGCCGACGATACCGCGGCCAGTTTGACGCGGCCGAGACTTCCGGCCGGCGGCGCTTGCGTCGCGATCGCCGAACGCGAGGGCTGCTTCGATCCAGGTGACATCGGCCCGGACGAGGCGCTGCAAACGCGCTCAGCGGCGTTCCGCGTCAAACGCGGCGCCGACGGTTCTTCATGTAGTCGACCAGCACGAACGATCCGAGGCGGTCGAGTTCGGAGTAGTACGCTCGGCCGCGATTGAGTTGCGTGAAGCGTTCGACGAACTCGACCAGCAGAGGGTCGGTCGTGAGCATGAAAGTCGTGATCGGAATGCCCAAGCGGCGGCAGCATTCGGCTTCCTCGAGGGTCTTGTTGACCACGCGTCGATCCAGCCCGACGGAGTTCTTGTAGATCTCGCCGTTGCGTTCAGTCAGTGCCGATGGCTTGCCGTCGGTCAGCATGATGATCTGGCGGTTGACCTGCTTCTTCTTGCGCAGGATCTCGCGCGCGAGCACCAGGCCGGCCTTCGTGTTGGTGTGGAACGGCCCCGCCGCGAGGTAGGGAATCTCTTCGATCGGCACCTCCCAGGCCGTATCGCCGAACAGGATCACGTTCAGGCTGTCCTTGGCAAAGCGCGTCTTGATCAATTCGCACAGCGCCATGGCGACGCGCCTCGCCGGCGTGATCCGGTCCTCGCCGTACAGCACCATGCTGTGGGAAACGTCGATCATCAGGACGCTCGCGCAGGACGAGTTGTGCTCGGTCTCGAAGACGCGCAGGTCTTCCTCCTGAATCGTGATCTCGTCCACGCCGCCTCGGCGCACGGCGTTCGACAGCGTGCCGATCGGATCGATCAGGTCCATCGAATCGCCGAAGTGCCAGTCCTTGGTTTCCGGCAGGCGTTCGAAGCCTGCGCCCGAGTGGGCCACCGCGTGCTCGCCGGAACCCTCGCGTGCCAACCCGCCGAAGATCGGCTCCAGGGTCGAAGCCCGCAATTCACGCTCGCCGCGCACGGTCAAGACATTGCCGCCGGCCGCGTTCGCCACGATTTGGCCGCGTTGCTCGAGCCAGCGCTTGAACTCCTCGATGCCAAATTCTTCATTGAAGAAGCCATGGCGCTCGCCGACCGACGCGAGAATCTCGAGCGCGCGATCCACGTCGCCTTCGACGTGCACGAGCAGCTGGTTGAAGATCGAAAGCAATTGCTCCAGCAGCGCTTCGAGTCCGTGCAGCCAAGGGTCGTGCTGTGAAAACCGATAGTCCATGGGGCGCGTGCCTACTTGCCGCGCGGCGGGGGTTTCGGCTTCCCCTTCGGCAGCTTGAGGCCCTTGACCATGTCCTCGAACATGTCGCGGTAGCTGCGTCCGCCCGAGACTTCGTCCTTGGCGAGCAACAGGCTCTGGTGAAGCCCCTCGAGCACGAATTCCATGGCCGCGGCCTGTTCGCCGATGGTCTTGGCGTCGAGGTGACGGACGGCCAATGCTTCAAGCGTCGGAATCTGGCGCAATTGACTTCCAAGTTCGGCGTCGCGTGTCGCGTCGGACAGGTCGAGGACTCGGCCGTTCGTGAAGTACTCCAGCACGGGTTTGTACGGGCTCTCGCCCTCGCCCGCCTGGTCGCCCGCGGCGTAGGCGTCGGGGAAATGTCGCGCGAAGACCGCCTTGACGGCCTTGCCGATCAGCGCCAAGGACACGGCCTGCACGCCTTCGCGTTCGCCTTCGTAGACGAGTTCGATTTTGCCGGTGATCGCGGGGCTCGCGGCGAAAACGTCGGACGCGCGCGCCACGCTGAGTGCTTCGCCCGCGGCGAAGGCGCGTCGCTCGGCATTCGAGATCGTGTTCTCCAAGAGTGCGATCGTGACTCGCGCGCTGACGCCGCTGGACTGGTCGACGAGTTCGCTGGCCCGCGCCTGAAAGGCAACTTCTTCGATCACCATGCGCAGCCACTGGGGCACGACGACGTCGACGCGACTCTCGCGCTCGACCCAGGCCTCCTGCGCCGTGATCTTCATGGCGTCCTCGATCGCGCGCGGGTAGTGGGTCAGGATCTGCGAGCTGATACGGTCGCGCAGCGGCGTGATGATACTGCCGCGATTGGTGTAGTCCTCGGGGTTCGCGCTGAACACCAGGCAGATATCCAGCGGCAGGCGCAGCGGAAAACCGCGGATCTGGATGTCACCCTCCTCGAGGATGTTCGGCAATCCGACTTGGATGCGCGCCGAGAGGTCGGGCAGTTCATTGATCGCGAAGATGCCGCGGTTGGAACGCGGGATGGTGCCGTAATGCAGCACTTCAGGGTCGGCGAAGTGGAGCTTGCGTGTCGCGGCCTTGATCGGATCGATGTCCCCGATCAGATCGGCGATCGTGACGTCGGGCGTCGCAAGTTTCTCGTGGTAGCGTTGCGCGCGCGGGATCCAGCGGATCGCAAGCTCGGCGCCCATTTCGGCCGCGCGACGCCGACTGGCCTCGGTGATCGGCGCAAAGGGGTCTTCGTTGAGCTCCGAGCCTTCGATCGCCGGCAATTCCGCGTCGAGCAACTCGCAGAGGCTGCGCAGGATGCGAGTCTTCGCCTGCCCGCGCAGACCCAGCAGAATGAAATCGTGACCGGACAAGACCGCGTTCTGGACCTCTGGAATGACGCTGCGCTCGTAGCCGATGATCCCCGGGAAAAGCGGGCCTTTCCCCTGAAGTCGCGCGATCAGATTTTCGCGCATCTCGCGCTTCACACTGCGGGGCCGCCAGCCGCTCTGCTGGAGTTCACCGAGGGTCTTGGGGCGGGCCATGGAGTTCGTTCTCATTGAGACTCAGCGTATCGAAAAAGAGGCCGACATCTTGGACCACAATCCGTC
Source organism: Planctomycetota bacterium (assembly GCA_043754695.1). GTDB lineage: Bacteria > Planctomycetota > UBA1135 > UBA1135 > JADJQU01. The sequence continues at coordinate 551 of JAYUUV010000340.1, read as the reverse complement.
GGCTTGCCATGTGGAATGGCTCGCGATCAGAAGTCCACCAAAGCCGTGGCGCCGGAATTGGACGAGAGCGATTCCTGCCGGCGTGAACAGGCGCTTGGAACCGCCTGGCCTCCGAAGACTCTTAGCTGCACGCGCAGGTCTTCGCGCAGGCAGGCCAACGCGAAAGGCTCGCGCTCGGGCCACCGGCCTTGCGATCTGGCGAGGCAGCAAGACCGCGCCGCGCGACGCGACCCGACCGATACATGTGCCGCAGTGGCCTTCCCGACGGGCATGCTTCCAGCTTGCCGGTCAGACGCAGTTGTGCGAGCGTGCATCCCGGTGCCCCATGGAATTCCGTACGTCACGCCGGTCCGCCTCGCCCTGGATCGCGATCGCATGCGGGCGGCTTGCGTGCAGCGCCGTCGACGGACGCTCGAGCCACGACGCGGCAGCGGCCACAGTCAGGATTCCGTTCACGCTGACGGCAGCCGAGAACATCGCGGTCCGCGCCACACTCAATGCGACCGATGCGGTCAATCTGATGTTTCACACCGCGGTCGATTCCGTCTCCC
>JAYUUV010000339.1:0-5482 GCA_043754695.1 Planctomycetota bacterium | reverse complement strand
CCGCCGGGAACCGGACGTCCGACGCCGAGGAATTCAGCGTCTGTCCGTGACGCGCGCGCGGGCATCGTCTGCAGCACAACCGCGGTCTTGTTGCTGCTGGTCTGCGCCTTCATCCGTAGAGGAACGCGGCCCACTCGGGGCTAGATTGGGCCGACGGTTCTTTCTCGCTGCCGGCCGGAGTCTCGCGCGTTCCATGGGTCTTGAACCCATGGAGCCAGACGCCTCGAACTGACTTTCACGGCGGCCATTCCTTGAAGGAGGATGCCATGAAAACCGCATTTGCTCTTGGTGTGTTGGCTGTCTGCCTGGTTCCCTCGATCGCACTCGTGCAGGCAGACGTGCAGCGGCAACTGCCGCCGCCCGTCTGCGACAACGTGATCGTGCATGAGCCGCTGTTCGTCTACGAGGTCCTGGGTTCGTCGTTGATCGGCCTGTTCGACAGCACGCTGACCGTCTATGCCGACGGTTCGCTCAAGCTCGCCGACGCCTATGCAACGGGCCGCGACCAGTACGCCCGCGCGCAGATCACGCCACGCGCAGCGCTGGCGATGCAACAGTCGTTGTTCAAAGCCGGAGGCTTCGTGCTGTGCGACGATCCCCAGGTCGTCACCGACGTGCCGCTGCACACGCTGACGCTGCTGAACGGCGCCCAGGATGCGACCGCGCACAGCTACTCCTACTGGGTCGGCGACGGGGACTATGCGGCCGTCGACACGCTGCTCGCAAACTTCATCGCCGAGCAGTTCCCCATGAACTACTGAGTCTTGGAGAGTCTATTGCGCGCGGGAATGCGGCGCCCACCGGCCGCTTTCCCGCGCGCAGCATTGCGCCGAGGAGCTGAAATCCGCGCCTCAGTGCATGCTCGTCATCTCGCCGATGCGATGCAGCTTCATCACATTGGTCGAGCGCGAAACGCCCGGTGGCACGCCGGCGACGAAGATCACTTCTTCGCCTTGCAGCACCATGCCGCGCTCGAGCAGCAGCAGTTGAGCTGAATGCAGCATCTCCTCCAGGCTCGGTTCCTGACGGAACAAGAGCGGCGTGACGTGCGAGAGGATCGTCATGCCGTTCAACGTGCGCTCGTTCGGCGTCAGGGCGATGATTTCCGCTTCGGCGCGGTAGCGCGAAAGCAAGCGCACGGTGTTGCCGCTTTCGGTGAAGCAGATGATCTTGCGAATCCCGAGCGCCTCGGCTGCCTGGGCCGCCGCCAGCGCGGTCGCGTTCGAAAACGTCGGCTCGGCCTCGCGGAAGCGCACGCGCGGGAGATCGTGGTAGCGGCTGCTGGTCTCGATTGCGCGCGAGATGCGCGACATGGTCTCCACGGCCTCGATCGGGTGATCCCCCACCGCGGTTTCCGCCGAGAGCATCACCGCGTCCGTGCCGTCGAGCACCGCGTTGGCGACATCGGTGACTTCGGCGCGCGTCGGTCGCGAGCTCTTGACCATCGACTCGAGCATCTCGGTCGCGGTGATCGAGAACTTGCCGGCCTTGAGCGCTTCGCTGATGATCTGCTTTTGCGCCAGCGGCAACTGTTCGAGCTTGAGTTCGACGCCCAGATCGCCGCGCGCGACCATCACGCCGTCGGCGGCCTCGAGAATGCTCTTGAGGTTCGTCAGCGCGATCTGGCGCTCGATCTTGGCCACCATCAACATGCCCGGCGCCAGGATGCGGATGCGCTCGATCTCGTCGGCGCGGCTGACGAAGCTGATGCCGAGAATGTCGACGCCAAGCTCGCGGGCGAGTTCGATGTGGCCGCGGTCCTGTTCGGTCGGCAATTCCATGTCCAGGACGCTGTCGGGCAGGTGCACGCCCTTCTTGTCGTTGATCGAACCGGAGCGACGCACGCGCGCGTACACGACGCCGTCCTCGACGCGCGTCGCGATCAATTCGACCGCAGCGTCGGCGAGCAGGATGCGATTGCCGGGCACGACGGCCGTGATGAAGCCGGGAATGTTTACCGGCACCTCCGCGTCGCGCGTCGAACGCTCACCCTCGATCAGGAGGATTTCCTCGCCGACGGAGAGCTTGCGCGCGCCGCCGGGAACGAAGCCAAGCCGCATCTTCGGCCCCTGGATGTCGGCCAGGATGCCGACCGCGACGCGCTTCGCGAGCGCAGCCTCGCGCAGCTTGGCCACGCGCCGACGGTGATCCTGGGCGTCGCCGTGGCTGAAATTGATGCGCGCCACGGACATGCCGGCATCGATCATCTCCGGCAGGCGGTCCTCGGAGGCCGGGCCGATGGTGGCCACGATCTTGGTTGCCGCGTGACTCGAGTCCAGGCGCGGTGCGAGACGGTCCAGGTCGACGTTCTTGGTAGGCATGGTTGCGGGGCGAGAGGTGGCGTCTGCCGCGGGCCGGCCAGGGCCCGTCGCAAGCGCAGCGTATGCGAGCCCAGCATCGTAGCGTGCCGGGTGCCCGGCTCCTTCCTGAGGAGTTGGCGCCGCGAGTTTCACCACGCCCGAACCTGCGGACTTCGATCGGGCCTGACGCTTCGCCGCGCAGTGGGTCAGGGGCCGCCGTGAGCGAAACTGCGCGGAATCGCTCCGCACCAAATAGGACCGCGCCGGACTGCGATGTCCCGGCGCGGATTGGCGTTCGCATTGCTCCTGAGGACCTCAGCTTCCGCCCTCTGCGCAGGGCGGCGGGTCGCCAACGCGTTCGCCATAGCCTCAGACGCAGCCGGTCCCCGCCAGGTTCGCCAAAAAAAACGGTTTGGGTTGCGCGGCGCCCCATCGGGAGACTGCCCCGCATGGCTGTGTTCGATTCGCGCTGGCGGCGAACAGTGCCGCGGCTTGCGGCGATTCCTACGTGAACCGCTCATCAACCGCCCCGAGCCGATGCGGGCTGCGTCCCTGGTACGAATCAGGCACAACCATGCGGGCCAGCCTCTTCAGCGGCCTTCGACTTGGTCCCAACCGATTCCTGCCAGGCACAGGCCAATCTCACGGCCCTTGCCCAACACAGTGTGCGAGCCGACGACGCAAAGGCGGCCGTCCCCGAGCGCGAGTACGAGCGGGGTCGCGAAGTCGCAGGCCGGCGGCTCGGAGCCGAAGGCAAAACGCGCCGGCTGGCCGAGGAGCTGGGCCTTGGCGGAAAAACGACGGCCGACGAACCGGGCGGAATTCGAGAGGTCGTCCTGCCAGACGGCGACCAGCGATCCATCGCTTGCACGCGTCAGACTTGGGTCCCGCTGGCCGCCCGAACGCGGCGAGAGCGCCAACGGTCGCGATAGCGGCCTTCCGTCGCAGTCATAGGTCCGCGCGAAGACGTCGCAGTCGGGATCCTCGCCGCTGGTCCAGGCCAGCGCGAAACCGCCGGCGCTGGCAGCGATCGCGGGCGAGTGATCGGAGTCGCGCCACATGGTCTCGAAGGAAAGCTGGCGCAGTTCCGGCTCCAGGCGCTCTGAAAGCACCCACGCCGCAAGTCGCCTGGCCTGGACGCGCGGTTGGGAATCCCAGACGACGACGATGCGCCCGTCGTCGAGCTGTGCGAGCGCGGGATGCGCGAGGCGCGAGCCCGCGGCCAGGCTGCGCGGCGCGCTGCTCGCACGGCCGTCGAGTTCAAGCTGCGAGATGCGCAGCTCCGAGCGACCGTCTTCCTCGGACACGCGCGGATTCGCGCCGGTCTTGGGCGCAACTCGGACCCAGGCGACCGCGAAACCGCGCTCGCCGCGCAGGGCCACGATCGTGGGCGCGAACGCCGTCGGCAGCGCGGAGTCGTCGCTTTCGACTTCGACCGCCGGCGCGCTGGCGCGCAACGTTCCGTCGGCATCGACTTCGATCGCCTGCGCGAAAATGTTGGGACCCGAGGAACCCGCGCCGATCCAGGCGACCAGTCCGCGGCCCGACGGTTGCATGGCGATGGCTGGACGCCGACCGGCGGCGCGATTTCCGCCGTCGGGGGTCGCGCTCTGTTCAGCACTGTCTCCGACTTCGGCCGGAAGGAACAATTCGCGAGCGCCCAGCTTGCGCTTCGTGGTCATGCCGCGCACGCCGATCACCGAGGGGCCGAAACGATTCTCGGTCCAGGCAATCGCGCCGACTTCCGCGGCGACGGCGGCCGCGGGCTGATCCTGTACGGCACTGCCGCTGCCTTCGAAAAGCGTGCGTCGCGGGCTGAGTTCGGCCCCCCCAAAGCGGCAGCACTGTACGACGACATCGACGAGCACGTTGTGGCGCTCGGTCCAAAGGAAGGCGCAGCGGCCCGCGTTGAACGCGAGTCGCGCGGCGATCACGCCGGTGTCGGCAGGGCACAATTCCGTGCGCGTGACCGCGAAGGCCGCCGTCGCGTCGCCGACCCAGCGCACCTCGAGTCCGCCCGCATTGGGCTGGACGAGCGCAGCCGGACCGCGCAGGCCGACGGCGAGTTCCGCGGCGCCCCACGCAGCTTCGAACAGCACGACGTCGGCGCGATCCGGCGCACCGCCGCGTTCGAGGTGGCGCAACAGCAGGCGATTCTGTTTGCGCAACATCAGCCACCAGCCGGCGGCGGGCGCGGAAATGTCGGCGGCGAAACCGCACAGCTTCCCGGGGCCGCAGTCCACGTAGAGCCGTTCCGCCGGATTGAGTTCCGCGTAGAAAACGATGTTGCCCGGAGAATCGTAGGCGCAAGCGATCGCTCCGTTCGCGTCGAGTGCAAGCCTCGGTCCGGAAGTCGCCGGCTGCTGGCGCCGGCCGATGACATCCTCGCGGACCGGTGTCAGGTTCGTCGGATTCAGCTCCCGCAGCAGCACACGGCCGCGCGAATTCGAAGCGACGAAACAGGCCGTTTCGGACCAGACCATGACCGGTCGCGGCCCCACCGGTGCTGCACCGGCAGCGGCGTCCGGCTCGACTGCGCGCGGAACTGGAATCGAAAGGCTCCATGCGGGAGCGCTGGCAACGCCACGGGAATCCCAAGAGCGGCCGCGCAGGGCGCTGGCGCGATCCCCGGCGTCGAGCCAGACCGCGCCCAGGCGCGTACGCGGTCCAAGCGCGAACACGCCGTCCCATTGACCCTTGCCGGCCGTGGTCTCGTCGATGCGCTCGGGCGCAAAAAGCGGCGCGAGTTCGCGATCGAGCGGCTGCCACAGAAAACTGCGCGCACCGTCGCGCTCGTCGCTGACCAGGACCGCGAATCCGTCGGCCAACGCTGCGATGCTCGCAACGTCCGTGCGCGAGCGGCCGATCGTGTCCATGTCCACGCTTGGAACCGAGAACTCCAGATGGCGCGCGAGCGCAGGCAAATCTCCCGGCGCGCCCTCGGATTGCGGAACCTCCTCGCGCGCGAGCGCGGGCGTGCCAGGGTCGACCCTGCCTTGCTTGCGGCCACGCTCTTGCGCAGGTGCCGGCGGCTGCGCCGGGTCAGGCGGCGGGGGCCGCTGAATCGGAGCGATCGCGACAAGCCCGGCGATCAGAAGGAACGTGGAAAAACCCATCGTGCGCCCGGCCATTGAAACGCCTGCGCCGGCGTGTTCCAAGCCGCGCCCAGACGATTCGCGCGA
>JAYUUV010000338.1:0-11354 GCA_043754695.1 Planctomycetota bacterium | reverse complement strand
TCCCTCCAAGGTCATGTTGACGGATCTCGGCTCGGAGCACGGCGCTTCGCCGCTGATCGATCCTGGTTCGCCGGCGTCGAAGCTCATGCCGCAGGGTCGCGCCAAATATCAACTCGCCGGCGAGATTGCGCGCGGAGGCATGGGCGTGATCCTGAAGGGGCACGACACGGACCTCGGCCGCGACGTCGCCTTCAAGGTGCTCGACCAGGCGCTCGCGAAGAATCCAGCGATTGTGCAGCGCTTTGTCGAAGAAGCGCAGATCGGCGGGCAGTTGCAGCATCCGGGAATTGTTCCGGTCTACGAGCTCGGCCTGATGGCGGATGAGAGTCCCTACTTCACGATGAAACTCGTGAAGGGCCGCACGCTCGCGGCGCTTTTCCAGCAGCGCAAGATCCCAAGCGACAACCGCGGCCGCCTGCTCGCGATTTTCGAGTCGGTGTGCCAGACGATGGCCTACGCGCATTCGAAGGGTGTGCTGCACCGCGACTTGAAACCGGCCAACATCATGGTGGGAGCCTTCGGGGAAGTGCAGGTGGTCGACTGGGGACTTGCGAAGGTGCTGCACCGCGGCGGTGTCGCCGACGAGCGGCGCGCGAAGCAGGCGCAGCACACAGTGATCGAGACCGTGCGCAGTGGACCGGGCTCCAGCGGTTCGGATTCGATCGTCGGTTCGGTGATGGGCACACCCGCTTACATGGCGCCCGAGCAGGCTCAGGGCGACCTCGAGTTGCTCGATGAGCGCGCCGATGTCTTCTCGCTGGGCGCGATCCTTTGTGAGTTGTTGACCGGCTGGCCGCCCTACCTTGCGGTCGAAGGCGAAACGATCCTGGTCCAGGCGGCGCGCGCGAAGCTGGCTCCGGCGCGTGCTCGCATCGAAGCCTGTGAAGCTGACCCGGCTTTGATACGCCTGTGCCTGGACTGCCTGATGCCGGCTCGCGAAGCGCGGCCGGTCAACGCCGAGGAAGTTGCCAAATCCGTGCGCGACTATCTCGCTTCCGTCGAAGAGCGCGCGCAGAAGGCCGAGCTCGCGGCCGTCGAGGCGCGCATCAAGGCCGCGGAAGAGCGTCGCGCGCGGCGCCTGACGCTGGCGCTGGCCAGCGTGATCGTGCTGGCCATTGCACTGGGCGGTACGAGTTACTACTGGCTCAGTCACGAGCGCGCGAAGCGCGGCGAGGAGCGCGCATTGCGCGCCGAGCAGACGCGCAGCGTGGTCGAAGCGGCCCAGGGCGAGTCGCTTGAATTCGGGCGGGCGGGGAAGCCAGAGGAAGCGCTGGCTGCCGCGCGCCGCGCACTTTTGCTGGCGGAATCAGGCGACGCGGATGCGTCGTTAGTCGCTCGTTCCCGCAACTTTGTCGCCGGGGCGGAGCTGGAAGTCGGCGCGGCCGGGCGCGAGCGCAAGTTGGCCGACCAGGATGAAAAACTTCGTTCACGTCTGATCGATCTGCGCCTGGACATGGTCGCCTTTGCCGAGCGGCCGCAGAACGAAGTTGACCTGGACGCTGCGTTCACCAAAGCGTTTCGCGACTACGGCGTCGATCTCGATGGCGAGGATCTCGTGCCCGCCTTGCAGCGCATCCGCGAGCGCAGGATCGCTGAGGATGTTGCCTTGGCCCTGGATGTCTGGGGAGTGTTGCGCCGCAAGCTGCACGGGCCGAGCTCGGAGCAGGCCGAGAACTTGCTCATTCTCGCCAAGGATCTCGACCCGGACCCGACGCGACTGCGCATGCGCGATGCGATCGCCGCAGGCGATATCCCACAGATGCTCGAACTGACCGCGCCGGAGAACTTGCCGCGGCTCAAGCCGGGTTCGATTCTCGCACTGTGCGGCGGCCTGAGGAGTTGGCAGGGGACCGGCGACGACATCAACCTGATTCTCGATCGCTCGGTTCGCCTGTATCCCGGCGACTACATGCTGCAGGCTGTGGCCGGTGTGTTCTATCAGAGTGACGGGCGATTCAGTGACGCGCTGCGCTGCCGCGCGGCCGCGCTGGCCTTGCGCCCGCGCGACGAGAGCGCGCGCGAAAGGTTGGCCGAGTCGTTGTACGGACTGGGCTGCATGGCCGAAGCCATGAGCACACTGCGGATTTGCATCGCCAACGATCCGTCCAACGCCGCGGCGAATTATTTTCTGGGCCTGACCCAGGACAGCCTGGGAGATCGCGCGGGCGCCCTGATCAGCATGACCCGGGCGCTGCAACTGAGGGATGATCGCAACTGGCGCTCGGACCTCTACGCGTTCCAGTTCTACAACGGAGTGCTCAGCCGCGAGGAACTCGTCAAGCGCATGCACGGCGAGTTGTCCCCGAACAACCTGGTCAATTACGTCTGGGCCCTGCTCGAACACCCCGATCCCAGCCAGCGCGATCCCAAGCTGGTCTTGCAGACCCTCGAGGAACGCGCCGCGACCCTTTCCCGACTCGGTTGGCCGCGCGTGGTCGAGACAGTCGCGCGAGTTCGACTTGCTGACTGGGCCGGCGCACACGCCATCCTCGAGACGCAGTATGGGATCCCAGGCACGCTGCTGATGACGCCGATGTGCTACGACTTCATGCGCTCGCTCGTCTGCAGCCAGCTCGGTCGCGATGCCGAAGCCCGCAGCCACTATGAACGTGGCCTGGACCTCTTGGACAGAATGACGCACAGCGATCCTGCAGCCTGGGAGCATTCCGACGCGATGCGCTGGCGGCGCGATGCGGAGGCGGCGCTGACGAAGTAGCGCTCGGGGCAGAGACTCGAACATGCGACGATCGAGGCCGGCCACCACGCGGGTAACCGGCCTCGAAAACTCGCGCGCCAAAGTCAACTTGGAGTCGACCGGCTCGCTCCATTCACGGTCCGACCGTGAATTCCACGGCGTCCGACAATGTCGAGTTGTTCGGAATCGCGAAGCCGTTGTCGCGGCCCCAGACCTGCGCGTTGATCACCATTCCAGGAACGAGCAGATAACCCGCCGGTGTTCCTCCCAAGGCGCCGACCGCGAACGCGTTCATGTCGATCGTGTAGACACCCGAGCAGTCGTTCGGCGGAGGATTGCCGCCGGAATTGATCTGGATCGATCGCTTGACCGGCGCGCCGACGCAGCGCAGTCCGTTCTGGAACGGGGCTGCCGCGCGACCCATGTTCGAATACAGGATCATGCCCGGCTTGTTGTTGATCACGTTGCTCGCCGAAAGCGTGAAGCCCGATCCCGCCGTGGCGCTCGAGCAGCCGCTCGCCGCGATCGTCGGCGTGCAACCCAGCGAGTTGAGCTTGGCCGCGCAGTAGATCGCCGGCGTCACGCACTGGCACTCGTCCGGCGTTCCGTCCAGGTCCACGTCGTTCGACGTACCGCCAAAAATGTCGAGCGCGTCTTCGATTCCGTTGCCGTTGCAATCGAAGACGGCAGCCGCGACGGTGTCCAGCGCATCGAGTTCGTCGGCGTATTGCACGTTGCCGCAGAGATTGGCCGTGCCGCTGCGGCGCGTGCGCAGACCCAGGAACTCCGCAGGGATCACGATCGCCGGGAACGGGCTCATTCCACCGGGCAGGCGCGGCATGAGCACATCGCCTTCCTCGATCGGTGTGCCCCACAGACTGTCGGGTTGGCCGATCACCGCGGAGCCGCGGCGCACGGAGAAAAGGACCATGTCAGGGCCTCCGGGAAGATTCCAATCGAAGGGCATGGCGGCCGGGTCGTAGATCCCGTTGCCGTTGTCCCAGACGGCCAGTGCATCGAGGTCATCCGTGTCGCCGCCCGCGTTGTCGAGCCCGAGAACGATGGCGGGAGCCCAGACCACCGGTGCGCCACCGGGAACCGCGCGCAGGATCTGCGCCGAGGCGAATCCATTGGGCGGCGCTGTATTGTTGCTCGCGGGGCCACCGCAGAGATCCGGCACGATTCCGTCCAGGGAGAAAAGCAGCAACGTCGTCGGTGCTCCCAGATCGAACGCGTCGACGTTGTCGCCGAACAGGCCCGCGCCCGGAAGATTCGGTTCGAAGACGCCGAGACCCGGACTGCGATGTCCGCTGCCGCTGGCAAGTCCGTCACCGTCGAGCGCTTCGACATGTCGGAGCGCGCCGGCATTCCACGGCGCGGGCAGCGCGTGCATGCCTACGTTGATGAAGACACTCGCTGAGTGATCGCCAGAGGGCGCTTCGCTCGCCACGGTCGGCGCGTAGGGAGTCGGGAAAGCGATGCCGCGCGCGCGCTCGTCGACCGAGAACCAGACGCAGCCGGGCCCGGCATTTGGTTTTAGGCGCGCGTCATTCCCGTAGGACAGGGCATCGAGTTCGGGGTGCAGCATGACTCCGGGAAGCAACAGGCCGAGTCCGCCGGGACCGGCCTGCGCGACCTTGACGATCGGAGGGTTGGGTGCGTTGAGTACCGGCAAGTGTCCCAGTGTCGAAGGCGCCAGCACGCTCGCACCGAACATCATGCTGCCCGTCGCGTCCGGGGTGAGGATGCTGAGGCCTGGATCGGAGATGGAGAAACTGACTTGGACCTGGGCCGTGGCAGAAGCGGCGAAGAGCAGGGAAACGCCAGGAATGAAGAGAGTGGACAGCGATGACGTGAGCTGGCCTTGGATGCGGTGGGGGAACATGGTCGAACTCCTGTCCCCCGCGAACTTCGTCTCCGGCACTGTGCCGGATCCGGGCTGGGGGCTCTGACCTTCAAGGCGCAGGACGCCTGCTGCGACCGACAGACAGATCCCAGAAATCGCCCGGATGTCGCCGCGTGCGCCCCAGACTTGCCCTCGCACCGGCAGCGGTGGACGATGACAGGCATGCCTGACCTCCAGCGCACCACTCGCCTGCTGCGTCAGATGGCCGACGGCGATGCCCGGGCCGGGGAAGAGTTGCTGCCGCTCGTGTACGCGCAGTTGCACGATCTGGCTCGCGCGCTGATGGCCGGGGAGCGGCGTAATCACACGCTCCAGCCCACCGCGCTGGTTCACGAGGCCTGGATGCGTCTGCAGGGCGGACAGGAAATGGGCAGCGCCGATCGCGCCCAGTTCCTGTGCGTTGCCGCCAAGGCGATGCGGCGAGTGCTCATCGATCATGCTCGGCGACGCAACGCCGAGAAGCGCAACGGAGGTCTTTCGAAGGAGCCGCTCGATGCAGCTCTAGATGCCTACGCCGAAAGCGGACCTGACCTGCTCGATCTCGATCAGGCGCTCGAGCGCCTCGACATTCTCGATCCGCAGTTGGTGCGCATCATCGAGCTGCGTTTCTTCGCAGGTGCCTCGAACGAGGAGACCGCTGCTTCTCTTGGCGTGTCCACTCGCACGGTGGAACGCGGCTGGAAGACGGCCCAGGCCTGGTTGCGTTCGGAACTCGGCGAAGAGGCGCAGTCGAAGTCATGAATGCCTGTCGGTCGGCACGCTCGGCTTGCGCCTGTACTGTGCCAGTCAGCATCAACGCATCGCGCGCGAATCGTTGGGCGCTCCAGGCTCCCATGAAAGCTCCCACCTGGAAGGACATCCGCGAACTCTACGAGAGCGTGCTCGAACTGCCTTTGGCCGAGCGGGCTTTGCGACTTCGAGAGCGGGCCGGCGGCAGCGCTGCGCTCGTGCGCGAGGTCGAGCGCTTGCTCGCGAACACCCTCGCCGATCGCGACTATCTCAGACCGCCTTCGGGCCAGCGCCTTGACGCCGGCGGCGCACTCGACGCGCTGCCGCGTGCGGGCGCGCGGATTGGTTCCTATGTCCTGCGCGAGCTGATCGGCGCGGGCGGCATGGGCACGGTGTTCCTCGCCCAGCAGGAACGCCCCTCGCGCAGCGTTGCGCTGAAGTTCCTGCGGGCAGGTTTTGCGACCGCCGACGCCGTGCGCAGATTCGAGCTGGAGGCAGAAGTCCTGGGGCGCCTGCGCCATCCGGGGATTGCGGCGATCTACGAGCTGGGCAGGGGCACGTCAGCGCAGGGAGAGGGCGGTCCTGCCGCGCCCTTCCTGGCGATGGAGTACATCGAAGGCGCGCGCGACATCGTCAGCTGGGCGCGCCAGGAACGAGCGCCCATTCGCAAACGCATCGAAGTCTTCCGCGACGTGTGCGCCGCCGTCCAGCACGCTCACCGCAGCGGAGTGATCCACCGCGACCTCAAACCCGGTAATGTTCTGATCGATGGGAACGGCCGGGCTAAGGTGATCGACTTCGGCATCGCGCGCGTGCTGGCGCCCGACGCCGACGGCAACGTCCCGACGCTCAGCAACCAAGCCTTTGGCACGTTGCAGTACGCCAGTCCTGAGCAGATCTCGCGCGACTGGCGCGAGGTCGACGTGCGCACGGATGTCTATTCGCTCGGCGCGCTGCTGTTCGAATTGCTGGCGCAACGGCCGTATATCGATACGAATGGAAGGTCGATCGCGGAACTCGTCAGGGACGTGTGCGAGATCGCGCCGCCGCCGCCTTCGCGTTTCGCGCCACAGCTGCCGCGCGAGCTGGACTGGATCGTGGCGAAGTGTCTGGCCAAGGATCGCGAGGAGCGCTACGGCACCGTCGAAGAGCTCGCCGCGGACCTGACGCGTTTTCTTGGCGACGAGCCCGTCGTGGCCGGACCTCCGAGTGCGTTCTATCGCCTGCGCAAGTTCGTCGCTCGCAACCGGCTTGCGGTGGGCGCGGCAATGCTTGTATTTCTCAGCCTTGTCGCCGGCCTGCTCGCGACCAGTCTCGCGCTGAAGGAGGCCAAGCGCGAACACACTCGCGCCGAAAGTGCGTTACTGGGAGAAACCGCGGAGGCGGCGCGCGCCAATCTCGCGCTGCGGCGCCAGACGGGTGTCGTCGACACACTGAAACGGATCCTCGGTGCAGTCGCTCCCGGCGAGGATGGCCGCAAGGTCACGGTCTATGAACTGTTGGAACGCGAGCGGCCGCGGCTCGACCGAGAGTTTCCTGATGATCCCGGTTCGCGCGCCGCATTGGAGGCCGTGCTCGGCGGCGCCTACGACAGCCTCGGGCTGCGTGCCGAGAGCGATGAACTGCTGACCTCCGCGGTCGCGACGCTGGAGAAGTTGGGCGAGATCGATCCGGTGGAACTCGCTTGGCTGCGACTGATGCTGGCCAAGATCCGCACTGGCCAAAGCCGCTTTGCCGAAGCGCAGGCGTTGTTCGACGCGAGCCTGCACGTGTTGGAAGCGCAGGGCAAATTGCGCAGCGCCACAGGCATCAAGGCTGTTCGGCTACAGGCCTCACTGCTGGCGCGCAGCGGGCGGACCGTTGAAGCGCTCGACGCCTTCCGCAAGGTCGCGGCTCTGGCCGAAGAAGTGCTCGGCGCCAATGACCCGGACACGATCATGGCGATGAGCCAGGTCGCAGCACAGTCGAGCGCGCTGCGCAAGCGCGACGAGGCCGAGGACTGGGCACGTCGCGCACAGGCGCGCGCGGAGGGCGCCTTCGATCCAGGTCATCCGCTCATTCTTTTCACCGCGATCGAACTCGGACAGGCCTTGCAGGCGCACGGAAAAATTTCGGAAGCCGTGCCTGTGCTGCGCGATGTCCTGGCCGGATCGATCGAGGTCTACACTGAGCGCCACCCCAACACGATCCGTGCGACGGAAGTGCTGGCCGGGGCACTGAAAGATGCGGGGGAATTTGACGAAGCCGAGCAACTGGCGCGCGGCGCGCTCGAAACCGCGCTGACTCAGCAGGCGACTGTGCTCGATATCGAACTGTGGGCGCGGATCTGCCTCGCCGATGTGCTCACGGCGAGACTCGAATCGTCGGCGGCCGCCGAGCAGCTTTCCACCGCGCTCGCGCGCCTGGAAGCCGCCAACATGCCGCGCCATCCGGCGCACTTTCGACTGCGCTGGGCCCTGGCCGAACTCGATCTTGCCGCGGGGCGCATGGAAGGCAGCGAACTGCTCGTGCGGCGCGAGGCAGTGCTTGCAAGCAAGGATCCCGACTCGAACGTCAAGAATTTGATCCTGGCCCGCGGTCTGTATGGACGCGCGCTATGGGCGCAGGGCCGAAAGGAAGAGGCCAAGCCGGAGCTGAGTGCGTGTCTGGATGCCGTCGCCGCGTGGACGGATCCTGAGCTGGCCGCGTTGACCGACGAACAGCTCGATTCACTGCAGGACGTCTGCGCCAAGCTCGGCAGAGAGGATCAGCGCAAGCGCCTCGAGATTCTCGAATCCGGAGTCGGCTGAATCCGCAAAGCCTCGTTTGCACGGCCGGCGGAACCAAGTGCGGTTCGAGCCCCGAGCGAACTCCGGACGAAATCCCCCGACTCCGTTCGAGCGCGCGCGCTGCCGCTCAGAGCAGGCCGAACTTCTTGATGTCCTTCTCGTGCTTGGTGAGCGTCTTCTGCAGCGCCGTCGCCGCCGCAGTGATGTCGGCCTTCACGCCGGCTTTCAATGCGACCTGGAAGGTCTTGAAGTCCTTGGCCACGTCCTTCTCTGCTTCAGCGCCGTCCATCAAGTAAGCGACGACGAGCCCGGCTTCGTGGTACAGCCTGCTCGAGCCGTCGATGTCCTGGACCGGGTCGAGCTTGAAGGCGAACACGTCCTCGAGCTTGCGCAGACCGCCGGACTTCTTGACTTCGGCGAACGCGAAGTTGCGCCACTCCCAGGGATCCGAACCTTCGGTGGGTGCGGGATTTTTCGCGAAGCGCTCGACGTAGGACGCGGCTCCGTAGCGCAGCCAGCGCGGGATCTTCTTCTCACCCCAGAACGCTGTCGAGTAGGCGGGCAGGTCACCGCGACCATCGCTGCCGATGAACTCGCCGACGGCAGCCCATGAAGGGTCGATGGCCTCGACGAAGCTCTGAGCCGCGGCCCAGCGCAGCCAGTAGGGTCCCCAGCCGGAGATTTTCGGATCCTTGCGGTCCCAGTAGCTGACGCCGCAACCGAGGAATTGGATCGGCGTGGCGCCGCGGGCGTAGAACGCGTCAGCGAAGTACGCGCCGTGCAGCGAAGAAATGCCTTCGCTCTCGATCAGGATCGGCTGCGCGCCCGCGGCCTGGTTGTACTGTTGCAGACTGTTCAGCACGAAGAAGTGCGGCTGCTTGGCCGGCTCGACACCGAAGATGCGCACGAGTTCGGGATAGATCTTGTCCGCGTGCCAGCGCGCCAGGTTGGCGCCCTCCCAGTCCGTCGTCGCCCAGGTTTCGAAGTGCTCACCGATGAGCTCCCAGCTCTGTTCGAGCTTGGAATGGAATTCGTTGGCCTTCTCCGTGTCGACCCACTCTTCGCCACACTTCCACTGGATCGCTGCCCATTTCGCGATGTCGGCGGGCGCGATCCAACTGTTGTCGTCAGGGCGGAACTTTTTGCCCGCCGCTTTTTCCTCGGCGGCTTTTTTAGCTTCAGCGACTTCGACCGGATTGCTCCAGACACCCTTGTCGTCCTTGGTCCAACCCATCTTCATGAAGGGCACGTCGGCCTCGGGCAGCCACTCGTCCTTGTACTTCGCCAGGCCCTTGGCCTTCATCTTGGCGGATTCCTCGCGCTTGTACTTGGCGAGCTCGGCGAAGCTGTTGAACCACTTCTTGTCGTAGAACTGGTGGTGCAGGGCCTTGTGCGCGACTTCGTTCGTCGCGTCGATTTCGAGCACCTTCTTGTAGACCTTGTCGGCGAAGTTCGCCTGCGGGCCGCCCAGGTAGGAAGCGGCCAGCTCGAGCAGCTTGGCGACGTCCTTGCCGGCGGCCGCGACCTTGGCGTCGAACTCCGAGGGCTCCTGTGCTTCGAGGACGGCTGAAGCGACGTTGGCGGAGAGGGCGAGGGGAGAGGAAAGAACGCTCAGGAAAAGCGCAGAGATCATGGCGGATGAAATGGCTCCAGGTAGCAGGGACCGGGGGGACAAGAGACTACCACTACGGGCCAGACCGATGATCTTGCGGTCCGGACATCGCATAATCCGAACATTGCCATGCTCACCCTGCTGCGCCGAGAGCGGCCGATCCTGATCGGAGTCGTGCACCTGATCGCCTGCCCAGGCTCCCCGCGCTTTGCGGGTGACGTCGAAGCCCTGGTCCAGCGCGCGGTCCTTGACGCAAGGGCGCTGGCCGCCGGCGGCTGTGACGCCGTGATCGTCGAAAACTTCGGAGACCTGCCGTTCTTCAAGTCGCAAGTACCGGCCGAGACGGTCGCGACCATGGCGCTGGCGATCGCCGCCGTGCGTCAGGCCGTGCCGCGGGGCCAGGTCGGCGTCAATGTATTGCGCAACGACGCGCGCGCCGCCCTGGGCCTTTGCGCTGCGACCGGCGCCCGCTTCCTGCGCGTCAACGTGCACATCGGCGCAGCCGTCACCGACCAGGGCGTGATCGAGGGCGACGCCGCGAACACGTTGCGCGAGCGCGCGCGACTCTGCCCGGGCGTTGCCTTGCTCGCCGACGTGCACGTCAAGCATTCTTCGCCGCTTGGCACGGGCTCGATCGGTCAGGCGGCCGAAGACAGCCTGAAGCGCGGCATGGCGGACGCAGTGATCGTCACGGGGCGCGGAACCGGGCACGCGCCGGATGCCGACCTTCTGGCCGAGGTGCGCGCCGCAGTTCCAGATGCGTGCCTGCTGATCGGTTCGGGTCTCAACGAAGCGAATGCACGCGAGTTGATGCGCTTCGCCAACGGCGCGATCGTCGGAACGTTCTTCAAGCAGATGGGCAGGATCTTTGAGCCCATCGACGTCGAGCGCGTCAAGCGCCTGCGCGCGATTTTCGACGACGGCGCCTGATCAGCGTTGCTTGCGGACCCACAGCAGTGGGTCGAGCTTCGCGCCCGGTTCGATGTGCTGGATCTCGAACGTCGCCTTGCGATCGAGCTGCAGCATGCGCGCGGGATAGGCCAGCGGGCCCTTGATTTTCCAGTCTTGGAATTCGTACAGCGACTCTGGGTCGTTCGGCTCGAGCCGATAGCCAAGCTTGTTCAGCGAGCCTGCGCCGTCGATTTCGATCCAGCACAGCGCGCGCGTTCCTTCGTTCAAGATCAGTCGTCCGTTCTCGCGCACGAGCGAGAGTCCGTCGTGATCCGGCTGCGCGAGCCGCCGAAGCAGCGTGAACCAGGCGCGCTCCGCTCGACCGCGGAACTTGCGCGCCTGCGCCGGATCGAGTTCGACGCCGCTGGAGCCATCGAGGATCCAAGCTGCAGTCGGCGTCGCCGCGATCACTGTTTCGACCGGGCCGACGGCCTGTGAGAGCGCCATCCGCCCGTCCGCGAAGTCGATCCACTGTTCGACACCCTGACGCGAGTTTCCGTCTTCTGCCGTGAGCACGCCGAGCACGCGCAGCGTTTTCAAGTCGCGCCAGCGTTCGACGCCTCCGAGTGAGGCCCACATGCGCGCGAGATCGTCCTCGAGCACGCTGTCGATCTGGTCGGTGGTGAAGGCCGTAGACCGCACGCGGAATTTGCCGACTTCGGCGAGCGCGGAGCTCCATGCCAAGCGCGGGCC
>JAYUUV010000337.1:0-8047 GCA_043754695.1 Planctomycetota bacterium | reverse complement strand
GCAACGTTTCATCCTCCTAGGCTCCACTCCCGCGCGCCGCTGGGCTAAGGTGTGCGGTCCACCCCTCTCCCCCCACAGAATTCCAGGTCCACCCGTGAGCGCCACCCTTCCCACCGTCTCGCCCGCCCAAGTCCTCGACGCCCTGCGCGGAATCCAAGACCCCGACCTGCACCAGGACATCGTCAGCCTCGGATTCATCACCCGCAACGAGGTCTCGAACGGCGCGGTCGCGGTCACGATCAACCTGACGACGCCCGCCTGCCCGGTGAAGGAGCAGATGAAGTCCCAAGCCGAGACCTTGCTGCGCAGGCTGCCCGGCGTGCGCTCGGTCGCAGTCGAGATGACCGCGGTCGCCGCGCAACCCACCGGCCCGGCGCGCGAACTCGCCAAGGGCGCGCGGCACATCGTCGCGGTTTCTTCCGGCAAGGGCGGCGTCGGCAAGAGCACGGTCGCGGTCAATCTGGCCGTCGCCCTTGCGCAGACCGGCGCGCGCGTCGGCCTGCTCGACTGCGACGTCTACGGTCCTGACATCCCGATGATGATGGGCCTCTCGGGTCCGCCGATGCAGCAGGAGCGCAAACTCCTGCCCAAGGAACGCCACGGCGTGAAGACCATGTCGATCGGCTACCTGCTCGAGGAGGACAAGCCCGTCGTCTGGCGCGGACCGATGATGCACAAGCTGATCGAGCAGTTCCTCGGCGATGTCACCTGGGGCGATCTCGATTACCTGCTGGTCGACATGCCGCCGGGCACCGGCGACGCACAGTTGTCGCTCGCCCAATTGGTGCCACTGACCGGCGCCGTGCTCGTGACCACGCCGCAGGCGGTGTCCACGTTCGACGTGGGCAAGGCGATCGGCATGTTCAAACAAGTCAACGTCGACATCCTCGGCCTGGTCGAGAACATGTCCGGCTTCGTGGTGCGCGGTCGTGTCGAAGGCGGTGTCGCGGGCCAGGCCATTCGTTTCGAGAATGGCAGCGGCGATCAAGTCGCGACGATCGGAGCCGGCGGCACGTTCGAGACGGTCATGGAACTCTTCGGTAGCGGCGGCGCCGATCGCCTGGCCGCGAAACATGGTTTCCCCGTGCTCGGCCGCGTGCCGCTGAACCCGATCGTGCGCGTCGGCGGCGATGCGGGCTCGCCTGTGACCATTTCCCATCCGACTTCGCCCGTGGCGGCGGCGTTCCGCGAAATTGCCGGCCGCATGGCGCAACGCGTGGCGATCAGGGCGCACAAGTCGTTGCCGGTCCTGCAGTAATCGAGCGGGGTTCCGCCCGCAGCGCGGCGGGCGGATAGATTGCGCGGCATGGCTGCAATCTCAAGCTTCCTGGTCGGGGTACTGCTCGTCGTTCAATCCGCTCCGGTTCAGAAGCCGGAGCGCGCCGCGGTCGTCGATCTTGGCGCCGTGCTCGAACCGATTCGCGCGAAGTACGACATCCCAGCGCTCGCCGCGGCGATCGTCTCGCGCGGGGAACTCGAAGCCGTCGGCGTGTGCGGCGTGCGCGAACGCGGAAGCGAGGTGAAGGTCACGCTCGACGATCGCTTCCATCTCGGTTCGTGCTCCAAGGCGATGACCGCGACCTTGTGCGCGATCCTCATCGAGAAGAAACAGCTCGCCTGGGATTCCAGCCTGGTGGATGCGTTCAGCGCGGACGTGAAGGAACCACTGCCCGCATGGAAGGCGGTTCAACTGCAGCACCTGCTGACGAATCGCAGCGGCGCGCCCGCCAATCTCGACGCGAATGGTTTGTGGATGCGCCTGTTCACTTCGACGGAGTCCCCCGTGCTGCAACGACTCGCGCTCGCAAAGGGCGTGCTCGCGCGCGAGCCCGAGAGCGCAGCGGGTGAAAAGTACCTCTACTCGAACGCAGGCTTCTCCTTGGCCGGCGCCATGGCCGAGCGCGCGGCGAAGTGCGATTACGAAGAGCTGATGCGGCGCGAACTGTTCGTCCCGCTGGGCATGACCAGCGCGGGCTTCGGCCCTCCCGGCGACGGCAAGTCACTGAATCAACCGCTCGGCCACTCGGCGAAAGGTGTCGCGGTCCCCTGGGGTCCGGGCGCCGACAATCCCGCGGCGATTGCGCCGGCTGGAAGAGTGCATTGTTCGATCGGCGACTGGGCCAAGTTCATCGCATTGCATGTCGACGCCGAGAACGGCCGCGCGCGTTTGTTGTCCGCGGAATCCTTCGCGCGTCTGCACACTCCCGCGGCCGGCCCGGGCGAAAAGTACGCCATGGGTTGGATCGTCGCCGAGCGACCGTGGGCCGACGGAAAAGTCCTGACGCATTCGGGCAGCAACACGATGTGGTTCGCCGTCGCCTGGCTCGCGCCGAAGAAGGACTTCGCCGTGCTGATCTGCGCGAATCAAGGCGGCGACGCTGCACAGAAAGCCTGCGACGACGCGGCCGGCGCGCTGATCGGAATCCACGCGGGCAAACGCTGAGGTGCCTGGCTCCTTCCGGAACTGTTGCCGCCATTTCTTTCACAACGCCGTTGCTTCGACGCAACAGTTTGGGATGGAGCCTGGCACCGGACGCTAGGTGCCGTCCGCCACGGCGACGCCTGTGTCCGGCGTGCTGGGCAGGATCCATTGCAAGAGGATCGCCAGCACTACGAGGATCGCCGGCGCGATCAGGTTGTACCAGAGGAAAGCGATCTGCACGTCGGCGAAGTAGATCCACAGGATCGTCGCCTGGGCGATCAGCGCGGCGATGAAGACCGCGCTGCCCTGCACGCGCTTCACGAAGAAGGCCACCAGGAAGATCCCCAGGATCGTGCCGTAGAAAAGCGAGCCCAGGATGTTGACCGCCTGGATCAGGTTTTCGAACAAGGAAAAGACCGCGGCGAAACCCAGCGCGAGCGCGCCGAAAAAGACCGTGAACCACTTCGTCGCGCGCACCTGCCGGGCATCGTCGCGCGGCTTTTTCCACACGTCGATGACGACGGTGGTGGCGAGCGCGCTGAGTTCAGCGCTGGTGCTGCTCATGCCCGCGCAGAAGATCATCGCCAGCAAGAGACCGATGACCCCGATCGGCAAGAAGTCCATCACGTAGCTGATGAAAATGTAGTCCTTGTCGAGCGGCTTGGCGTCGGGCGAGAGCTCGACAAGCCGCGTCTCGAAGCGCTTGCGCAAGTCGGCGTCGCGCAGGTCGAGCGCCTGCAACTCTTCCACGGCGACCTGCACATCTGTCCCACCATTGCGCCAGGTCGCGAGCATCGCCTGCGAACAGGTTTGGCGTTGCTTGGCGATCTCCTCGTGCTCGCGCTCGAGTTCGCTCACGAGCGCGGTCTTGTCCAGCTTGCGCGCCTGGATCAAGTTGGCCTCGTTCCAATGCAGCGGAGTCGCATGGAAAAGATAAAAGACGAAAACCAAGACGCCCGTCAGCAGGATAAACATCTGCATCGGAATCTTGAGCAGGCCGTTCATCCATAGACCCTGGCGCGACTGCTTCACCGACTGGCCGGTGAGATAGCGCTGCACCTGGCTTTGGTCCGTGCCGAAGTACGAAAGCTGAAGGAAAAAGCCGCCGATCAGGCCGCTCCAGAGCGTGTACTTGTCGGCTGGATTCCAGGAAGCATCGATCACTTTCAGTTTCCCGAGCGCTCCTGCGAGTTTCAGGCTCTCGCCGAAATCGACGACATCGCGCAGGTAGTAGAGCGTCATTCCGAAGGCCAGAAAAAGGCCCAGGAACATGACCGCCATCTGCTGCTTGTGCGTCACACCGACCGCGCGCGCGCCGCCGGTCGTCGTGTAGACCACGACCAGAGCTCCGATCAACACGCAGGTCCAAGAGAGCGGCCAGTGCAGCACCTTGCTCAGGATGATGCTCGGCGCGTAGATCGTCATGCCGGCGCCGAGACTGCGCTGGATCAGGAAAAGGCCGGCGGTCAACAATCGCGTGCGCGCATCGAAGCGCTTGCCGATGAACTCGTAGGCCGTGTAGACCTTCCAGCGATAATAGAGCGGGATGAACACCGCGCCGATCACGATCATCGCCAGCGGCAATCCGAAATAGAACTGAGCGAAGCCCATCCCGTCGAGGAAGCCCTGACCGGGCGTGCTGAGGAACGTGATCGCGCTGGCTTGGGTGGCCATCACGCTCAGGCCCACGCTCCACCATTTGCTGTCGCTGCCGCCGCGCAGGTAACTTTCGCTGGTGGCGGTACCGCGCGTCTTCCACGTGCCGTAGGCGACGATGAATCCGAGCGTGCCGAGCAGCACGATCCAATCGAGGAGACTCATGCGGGCTCGAAAATGCGCGCTGCCTTCGAGCGAGCGACGGCCTTCATTCCCGGGGCGCCCGGCGCGAGATCAGGTTCGCGAACAATCGATAGGCTCCCGGCACGCCGGCCGGCAACTCGCGAAAGAAACTGATTCCTGTATAGATGAAGCGGCCCTTGCCAAAGTCGCAGCAGATCAGCGCTCCGTTCTGCGCCGCTTCACCCGGGTCGTTCCAAGTGATCGGCGCGCTGAAGTTCTCGCCGAAATTGCCGGCGAAATAGAGCCCGCGTTCCTGGACCCAGCCCTCGAAGTCCGCGGCGGAGATCGGATTGGGCGCCGTCAGCAGCGCGTGCTTCGGATCGGCGAAACTCGCCACGGCTTCTTCCACGGTCACGCGATTGCGCGTCAGTTGGAACGGAAACGGCCCGATCTTTTCCGCCGCCACGACCAGGCTCGCGCTCGCGGTGTTGTATTGCACCACGAGTGTCCCGCCGCTCTTCACGAATTCGAGTAGCGCTGGCTGGAAATTCGCGAGCGAGTCGACGGTGTTGTAGGCGCGCACGCCCGTGACAATCGCGTCGAACTTGGCGAGCTGCCTAGGATCCGCCGTTTGCGGATCGATCGTTTCGACCGAGACGCCGAGCCGTTCGAGCGCGCGCGGGATCTCGTCGCCCGCGCCACGGATGTAACCGACGCTGTGCGAGCTGACTTGCACATCCAACGGCACGAGCCGCACCTCCGCCGGCGTGTACCAGGTCTGCGGCAAGAGATGTTCGTGGTCGATCACATGGATCGAGCGATTGGCCGAACCGCGTGAACTCTTGAAGTCAAGTTTGAGGACGCCGACATGCGTGTTCGCCCCGTGCGCGACCTGCAGGTTGACGCTGCGTCGATCGCCGCGATGCAGCGTGCCGCCCTGGATCGAGACATCGCCGACGATTTTCCAACCTTCCGGCAGCGGCGCAATTTCGACGCCTAGATCGCTCTGCTCGCCCGCGCACAAAGATTCGATCTCGAAGGCGATCGTCGCCGGTTCCTTGCCAACCAGGGCCACGTCGTCCTTCGCTACGACCGAAGCGATCGGCGTGACGACCACGGGCCGCGTGCGCTCGCCCGCGACCGGATCGACCCACTTGAACACGATCGGCACGTCGACTTCGATCCGCCGACCGGTGCTGAGTTCGAGCACCAGCGTGCAGCGCAGCTGACCGGGCACGCTCGGTGCGTTGATTTCGCCGGAGCGCTTTTCCGTGCGATGCAAATTCCCGTGCGGCTCGGCCAGCCAATGGGGCTGATCGGCGGGTGTTTCGTTCGCCAGCGCGACTTCGAGCACTTTGCTGGTCGCTCGGTTCAAGCCCAGCTCCTCGTCGAGTGTGAGCAGCGCGCCCTGCGGCCCGCGAATCTGACGCAAACGAAGTTTTTGCCCGGCGCGACGTTGCAAGGCGCTGATCGTGACCGAGAGTTTGTCTCCCGCGGCCACTTGATAGCTGCCGGCCGTGGCTTCGAACACCGCGCCGCAGCTCGAGAGCAAGAGCGAGTCGACTGCGCGCAAGTGGTACTGCGGCCAGGCGCGCTCCCCCGCCGCGGACGCCGCGAGCGCCCCAAGCTTCCCCGCCACATCGCACAGCGAAGCAAAGCTCGCCTCAGGCGTCTTCGGATCGTAGCCCGCGACCAAGGCGCGAAGCGCTGTGCCCACGCCCTCGCCGCCGGCCACGCGCCGCCAAGTCGTCTCGATGCCGTCGAACAGATCCTGCGCTGAAAGCTTCGGCCCCTTCTCGAGCCGCAGGTACTCGATCATTTCGCCGCGCGATTCCGCGGAGCCGAAACCTTGGCTCTTGTGCATGCTGCGACTGCGGCCTGCGATTTCGTTGTAGCTCGCCCCGAGCAAAGGTTCGAATCCGCCGACGTCGAGTCTGAGCCAATGCTCCGGATCCGACTCGGCCACTTTGGGCAGGTCCTCGCGCCACCAGGTGCTGCCGTTGAAGAACAGGCGCTTGGCCTGCCAGATCTCGAGGCCCTGCGCGAGCTGCTCCGGAAAGGCCTTGGGATCCGCGGCCAGATCAAAGGCTTCATTCGCCAGGATCGCCGAAGCCGTGTGGTGGCCGTGCCCGCCGCTGCCGTCGGTGGTGAAGCGCGTGATGATCACGTCCGGGCGAAACGTGCGGATCGCGCGCACGACGTCGCTTTGGATTTCCTCTCGGCCCCACTTCGCAAAACTTTCTTCGGGGCTCTTGCTGTAACCGAAGTCGACCGCGCGCGTGAAAAACTGTTCGCCGCCGTCGATGCGCCGAGCCTCGAGCAATTCCTGCGTGCGGATGATGCCGAGCGCGTCGCCGATTTCGGCGCCGATCAAATTCTGTCCGCCGTCGCCGCGCGTCAGGCTGAGATAGCCGGTGCGAACCTTGCGGCCGTTGGAGAGATAACTGATCAGGCGCGTGTTCTCGTCGTCGGGGTGCGCGGCGATGTACAGCACGCTGCCCAGCACTTCGAGTTTCTGGATCCGCTGCAGGATCTGACCGGAATCGAGTTGTGCGGCCGCGTGCTGGGCGGAGGCCGTCGCGAGGAAACCCGTTCCGAGGATCAACGCCAGGACAATTCGCCGCAGGCAAAGCCAGTTGAACATTGGCGTGAGCCTAGCGGGAGGCGCAAGTGGCGCAAGGCTGACCTCGCTGAAGCGAACGCGGTCCACGGCGTGCTGGATCCAATCCGGCCTTGGAGAGCGCCGGCAACAAAGCTCGAACCTGCCGGGCGCGCAGCTTCGACTTGGAGCGGCCAGAGCGAGGAGGGTCAGCTCAGAACTGAACGCCGAGCACGATTGCCCGGTAGCCGTGTTCCTCGAGCTTGCCGTCCTTGAATTGCAGTCGCAGCGCGCGCGGGCACGAGCACGGCGTAACGTTCGGGCAAGTAGACCCAGACATCACCTGCTTTGTCGACTTCCGCCGGCGAACCCAGCAACACCGTCACCTGATATTTGGTCATGCCGTCTTCCAACCGTCCGGCCTCTTTCTCGACCTTTTCGAAGGGATAGCGCTGGTTGCCGCGCGGCACCATTTCACCTGTGGTCATGTTCTCGGTGACGCAACTCGCAACGGCGAAGGCCAACAGGAAAGGCGCAAGCACGCCGAAGCGGCAGCGTTGCGAATGGAAGAAAAGCGTGCGATCTCGGGGCGGAATTTTCATGCGAATGTATCGGGGGTAGTGGGCTCTGAAGCGAGTCGCTCGAGCGGCAGCAGAGCATAGTTTCACGCGAGCACGCGCCACCCGGACCTGCCTGCCCTGCATGCCGCCGTGAAAGCGCGCGGTCGATTGCGCTGGGCACGCCTCCCGGGATCGCCCACTTCGCGCAGCGGGGCGGCAAAGTGCGGCGAAAAGGCTCGGCCTGTCGGTACACTGCGAGGATGGGTCGACAATGGCTGCAGAAGAAACGTGACATCAACGCCAACCGGCGCGCGAAGATCACCACCAAGTTGGTGCGCGAAATCACCATCGCCGCGAAGTTGGGCGCGCCCGATGTGAACATGAACGCGCGCCTGGCGGTGGCGGTCGAAGCGGCTCGCAAGCAGTCGGTGTCCAACGACGTGATCGCGCGTGCGATCAAGAAAAGCGCGGGCGGAGCCGACGCTGGCGTCGAGCTCGCCCTGGTCACCTTCGAAGGCATGTCGCCCCAGGCCGTGCCGGTGATCATCGAGTGCCTGACCGACAATCGCAATCGCACCGCGCCCGACATGCGCGCCCTGTTTCGCGCGGGACAATTCGGCACCAAGGTCATGTTCTTCTTCGACCACGTCGGAATGATCGAAGCGACGCATCCGAGCGCGGATCTCG
>JAYUUV010000336.1:0-10172 GCA_043754695.1 Planctomycetota bacterium | reverse complement strand
CGAGCAGCGTCGCGCTTTGAGGTCCGCGTGTGCGCCCCACGGCGCGGGCCACGAAGGGCAGACTCGGCCCGGGCAACTTGGAGAGCGACTTCGACAACTGTTTCAGGGCGCCCGGTTCATTCGTGATGCAACGCGTGAGCGCCTCCTCGAACAGGCTCGCGAGCCGATCGCGTGTCAAATCGATAGGCTCGATCAGAGCCAGCAATTCGATCAACGCCGATTGGGCATCGAGAGTACCCACTTCACCCAGCAGCCGTGCGTACAGCAGACGATCGTCGTAGGACGCATCGGGCGCGCACAGCCGCAGATACTCGACGACATCCTTGGCGCGGAAGCGCGCGATGCTGGCGAACAGCGCGTGCTCTCGGCAGGCGAGCGCCTGCGGATGGATGGGTTGATCGAGAGTGCCTGCGGCGAATTCGGGCGCTGGCAGCTGGCCGCTGAGCATGGCCACGACCACCGGGATCGCGCTCGGGCCAAGCTCCGCAAGGCGCTCGGCCATCTCGCCGGCGTCGGGAGTGCGATCCGCGATTCCTGGCGCGATTACTCTCGTCACGGAGTGCAGGGACTCGACCCAATCTGCGGGCAGCGCTCTAGGACCCAGCGTTGTCTCCGGTTTCGGCGCCGGCGTCGGCATCCAGTTCTCGATCGCGACGGGCAGTGCGATCAAGCCCACGATCGCGAGCACTGCGGCGAGCGTGGCTACGCTCGTGACGCGATCGCGAACAGCGCGGCGAGCGCGCATCGCTGCGCGCCTCGCCTCGTCTCTCGCTCGTTTGTCACCGAGTTGCGGCATGGGCAAGCGTCAGTGCGCCGACACCTCGCGCCAGGAGGCGAGATTCCAGTTCGCTCCCGCACCCGCAGACTTCGGCAGTCCGGGCAGCGACATGTCGCCCGCGCTCAGCCGGTCGTCGAACTCGACGGTCAACTTGGAGTGTTGCGCGCCGAAGTCGCGATTGATCTTGACCTGGTTACCCGCGGTCATGTTGCCCTTGACCTTGACCCTGGCCGAGCCGCTCGCCGACAGGTTGTTGTCGAGGAAGTTGTTCTCGGCGTACATGAAGGCGTCCATTTCCTCGAGCGTTCCGAAGGACGGGTCGCCGAAGTAAATGTTGCCACTGTCGGTTTCGCCGCTGTCCTTGATCGCGATCAGCGCCAGCCCGTCCCGGTCGGCATCCTGATAGAAGATGTTGTCCGAGATGTAGATGTTGCCCTTGACGACCAAGGTGATGCGCACGGGCGTGCCGTCGCTGGAGACGATTGCGAAGGAGAATGCGCTGCGATTGTGAACCCACAGGTTTCCGTCGATGTAGAAAATCTTGTTCGTCGAGGAAACTCCGGGCTCTCCACCGACACCGGAAAGCGTGATCTTCGTCGAGTGGTTCCAGTCGAGCGTGCTGCTACCGTTGATAGCTTCGTAAGGATCTTCGAGGAAGTAGTCGTCCTTCGCCGTCTTCGATGTGTCCGTGGTCCGGTCGTTGGGATTCTTGCGGAAGATGTGCGCCGGACTGCTCTCCGGCATCTGCCAGGCACTTCCACCCACTCCGCTCGATTGGAAGGTCGCCGTCGAGAAAAGGCTCGCCACGTCGTAGTCGCTGGTCGTCTCGTAGTGCATGCCGGCGATGTCCGGGACCGGCAGGCTCTTGCCCTCCTTTCCCGCTCCGCCGGAGATCACGCCCGAAGCCTTGATCTCACCGCTCACGGCCGCGTCGCCGACAATCTTCACGTTGCCGCCGCTGTAGACGTTGCCTTCGATGTCGTCGGCCTGGCCGCCCAGACCGCCGAACTTCATGTCGTAGAGCGGATCGCCACTGGAGTTGCCGGCGAACACCGCGCTGTTGAAGACACCTTCCGAACTGTCGCGCATCACAGCCTCGACGCCGCGCACATGTCCGTTGCGCACGCCGAACGAAGTCACCGTCATCGTCTGGTCACCATTGTCGACTACACTGCACCAGTAGCCGCCACCAGAGAACTCCACTGGATCGTCGATCGTGCCCGCGTTGAGCGGCGCGCCGGCGGTGACGGAAGCAATCCCGACCGAAAGGCCGGCTTCGGCGATGTACAGCGACTTGCTGGTCTCGGTCGCGGAGACATTTTCTTTCTTGAACGCGCCCGCGACGGCGAGCATCGCACCGGCCAGCCCTGAAAGCACGATCGTGGCCACCAGGGCCACGAGCAGAGCGCCCCCGCGCTCTTGACTACTTCCTTTGTTGATCAGAACTTGCATGGAGTGGCTCCCTTGGCTTGCGATTCGAACTAGTCGTTGCGCATGCGCACCGCCGTGCGCACCGTGCGCGTGACCGGACGCCCCCAAGCGTCCGGCCGTTCCAATGTCAGGCTGATGGTCAGCGTGCCATTGCCGTCGTTGAGGAAGAAAAGCCCCGCCTCATCGATCAGGCCGTTGGCGTTGTCGTCCACACCGTTTTGGACTTCGCCCTGGGCGAGTTCGCGCACATAGCTGCCCAAGCCGACCGTCTCAGCGGGTGTCGCCGTGTCGGGCACGAGCAGGACACTGCGCTCGTCGATCAGCCCGTTGCCGTTGTCGTCGATGCCGTTGTCGAGTTCACCGGCTTCGAGCGCGAGCCGGATGCTGCGCGTCGGTCCGACGACCATCGCACCGCCGGCCCAGCCCTGACAACGCGCGTAGCTGACGGTCGAAGCCCAGAATGGCGCTACCGGGTTGGGCGTCAGAGTGGAACGATCAACATCGGGAAATTCGGCCACGATACGGTCGAGCAGCCGCCGCGCCTGACCCTCGAGGACCGCGTTGGCCAGGCCCTGTTTGTAGGCATCCCCGCCGTGCAGCATCGTGCTGCCGACGGCGCCCATGAGCAGGGCCAGCACGCTGACAGCGACCAGCACCTCGATCACGGTGCCGCCCGAGCGGGTACTGCGCTGGAAGTGGCGTGTGTTCATCGCAGGCACAGGATCGTTTCCATGTCGACGCGCCGTGGTCCGATGGCGCCCTGCCATTCGATGCGCACGCGCACAGGCAGCAAGCGATAGTTCAACGCGTGATCCAACGCGTCGATGACGCCGGCGTCGCCGTTGAGGTCGCGCGGCATGCCGAGCTCGGCATCGACGACGTCCTCGCGCAGTTGCTCGACGGCGCCGACCAGCTGCGTCGGGAAGATCACGCGCCCGCACATGCCGTCGGCATCACCAGGCAGGGTATTGAGCTCAGGGACCGCAAAGTTCGCGCCGGGCGCCGGCGACAGCAGGCCGACATTGTCGCCGACGTTGGCGTTGTAGGCCGCGAAGACCTCGCTGAAGGTACGGCTCTCGATTTCTTCGAGCGTCCTGCGCGCCGCCTGTTGTGCGACCGAAGTGTCGCGATTGACGCGATTGAGCGACATCGCAACCAGGATCGAGGCGGACAGGCCGGAGATCGCCACGGTCAGC
Organism: Planctomycetota bacterium; assembly: GCA_043754695.1. Classification (GTDB taxonomy): domain Bacteria; phylum Planctomycetota; class UBA1135; order UBA1135; genus JADJQU01. The sequence goes on along the minus strand of JAYUUV010000336.1, from coordinate 6,767 downwards.
ACGAGCGCCGCCATCATGACCTCGACCAAGGCGAAACCCGCGCGAGCGCGCTTCGCGCGTCGCCGCAGTGCCGCTCTTGTGATTTTCACGCTCTTGGGTGCTGAAGGATTTTCGAGGGTCGGCATTTCGTATTCGCGCACGAACAGCCACAGCCGACGAGTCGTCACCTCTCGATCGCGAAAGGCGTCATTCCCGTCGGAGGATCAATGCCGAATACATCGGTCCAACGAATGCACGTAAGTGAGCCAACTTGAACCAATTCGTCATCCACACGCCCGCAGAAAAAAGTTCGTGGTGCCTGGCACCTTCCCGAACTGTTGCCGCCGTCTCTCTCACAGCGCCGTTGCCGGTTCAGCTCGACGTGGCCGTTGCTATCACAGCGCTGTTGCGTCGACGCAACAGTTTGGGAGGGTGCCTGGCACCGTACTGGCGTTAGCGCGCAACCCCCGTGCGCGGATCAACATCGATCCCCAGCTTCTCCCCATCCAGCGTGTAGAACAAGAACACATACATCATTTCATCGACGGTCTCCTGCCCCACTCGGACGATCGCGCTCGGATCTGGATTGAAGGCATTGAAACTCGAGTTGTCATACCGCGCAGTCGCTTTCACCCGTTGATTCTTCGCGAAATGTTGCGCGCCCCTCGCCCACCGATAAGAAGACTGCCAATCAAAGTCGTAATTAGGCACGACCAACAATCGCTCCTCGCGCCCGTTCTCGTCGATCGCGCGCACGTCCACGTCGCGGCCGCGCAGGTGCATGTGGACGAACATGCCGATGCCGGTGGCATTGCCGCCGAATTGCCGCGTTGCCGTCACCGATTGTGCCGGAGCAAAAGGCTCCAGCGAAAAACGAGAATTGCTGATTTCCAGATGGCGCGCGCGCTTGTCCACGCTGCTGCGCGGAAAACGCAGACCGATGCTCAGTCGATCGCTGGTCGCTTCGCCGCTCGTCACATAGTGCGCTTGCAATCCGAGTACCGCGCCCGCGGGAATCAAGTACGCCTGGCCCGGCTCGAGCTCGAACACATCGCCGCCGGGCACATAGCCGGTGATGAAATTCTCAGGCGTGAATGCGCGGCCCAGGCGCACCCAACCTAGATTGGCGTGGTGCACCGCGCGTGGATTCTCGGGCCTGATCTCGCAGGCCTCGATCCAGGTGTCGGCCGTGAAAACGTGCGGAATCACCACGTATTGATAGGGCACCACGCCACTCGCAGGCAGACTCGTGCGGCCGAGTTGCGTCAAGACGCGATCGGGCGTGCCGATCTTCCATTCGGGCTGTGCCGGCGGCCGCTCGGGATCCGGATGGGCCGCGAGGTTCCCCGCCGGGGCGCCGGCTTTCGCCCACGCGAGCAGCCTTTCACGCGCCTCGTCCGGCAGGCGGCGCTCGTTCACGAAGCTCCCGGCGGTCCCGCTCGCGTGCCAGGGCGGCATCTGTCCGCGGCGCACGACTTCGGCGATGCGCGGCGCCCGTTTCGCGGCGTCGCGATAGCTCCACAGTTCGAATGGCGCGACTCGATCGGCGAGGTGGCAACTCGCACAGTGCTCGCGCACGATCGCGCCGACGGACTCCGCCCAGGTCGGCGGCTGCGCGGGATCCAGCGTGACCACCGGCGCGAAATTCAGCAGGCAACCGTCGACCATCGTCGACGGCACGCGTACCTCGCGCGACATGAGCAAGTCCGTGAGCGCCTCACGCAGATCGGCGCGTGCGCCGGCCAGGGCGTCTCCACCCGGACGCAATGCGGCGTCGACACGGCCCGAGTACACCAGCTGACGCTGTTCGTCGAGCACGCAGACCATTGGCGTGCGCAACACCGCAAGCGACTTGGCGATCGCACCGCCCTCGTCGACGCCGAACGGAAATTCCGCGCCTGCGGCGAGACCGGCGGCGTTGATTTCGACCACGGAAGCATCCCCCGAAGGGTCGAGACCGAGGAAGCGCACATCGCGCCCGCGCAGCTCGCGCTCCAGGTCGGCGAGCAGCGCAAGGCTGCGCCTCGCCAGCGGGCAATCCGGCGTGACGAACACGAGCACCGTCGCGCGGCCGGCCCCAAGTTCGGACAGCTTGCGAACCAGATAGCGGCTGTCCACGAAGGTCGCATCCAGGAGCGCGGGTCGGTGAGCGGGTGTCTGGGCGACCAGCGCCTGGGGCCCAGCCGGCTGGAGTACGAGGAGCAGCGTGGCCAGCCCTGAGCAGTGCATAAGAAGTCGCATCCCGTCTCAAAGTAGCAATCGCCCCTCGAATTGCCTGCCTGTTGGCCGGGAAGTAGCCCCCGCTTGGAAGTTCCTTCCGGATGCTAGGGCTCTGCCCGGATGCGAGCACGCCATGAACAGGCCCGCGGCGGATTCCACGCTGATCCTCTCATGAACGGGTCGCCAGACTTTCGATTGCAGGGGCGAACTTTCATGGATGTTTCCGGACGCTTGGACCGTCCGGCTTTTCCCGACTTCCCAACCCGCCTTCCTTCTCTTGCTCGCTTGCCCAGATCTTGATCTGAAGCTGCGAGGATTCACCATGCTCACTCTTCGCACTGTCGCTCTGCCGAGTCTGCTGATCGCGCTCGGCTCACTTGCCCACGCCCAAACCAATCTGCCGCCCGTCGTTTCGACCGGAGGCAACTCCGGCGTCGACTATCGCGTCGATTGCAACAACGTCTTCAACGGGACTTCCGCGGTCACGAGCGTGCAGCTCGACGGCAGCGGTTCGTTCGATCCCAACGGCACGCCGGTCACGTTCGACTGGCACAACGAGTGCGCGTTCGGCTCGTTCGACGACCCGACGTCGCCGACGCCGGTCTACCACGTCGACATGACCGGCACTTGCGCGCGCGACTGCTGGATCGCACTGCGCGTCAGCTCCGGCGGCCAGACCACGATCAAGGGTTTCCAGGTCTTCGTGCAGGACGTGACGGCGCCGCTGCTCACGCTGCCCGCCGATGTGGTCGGCATCTTGGGCGATTCGATCGCGCCCGCGGCCACCGGTACGGCGAGCGCGTTGGACAACTGCGATCCCGCGCCGGTGATTTCCTTCATCGACACGCCGGTTCCGATGAGCGGTCCCGGTCAGCCGGAAGTGAATCTGCGGCGCACCTGGACCGCGACCGATTGCGCCGGCCTGCAAACCACGGGCGTGCAGTCGATCATCCTGATCGCCACGACCGGCCAGGGCAGCGAAAAGGCCAACCTGGACTTCGATCCGTTCAACTGCCCGAACTTTTTCTCGCCCGGCCCGACGACGGGCACCATCGACGTGGTGCTGCTGGGCGCGCACGGCTTCAATGCCCAGAACGTGGACAAGGCCTCGCTGCGACTGTCGTTGCGCACGGTCCCGAACGTCTCGATCCTTTCGGCCAATGTGCCGCAGCTCGTGGACACCGGTTCGATCACGGCGACGAACTACGGCGAGTGCAACTCCCAGGCCCATGACGGCAGGAAGGACCTGCGCCTGCGCTTCACGCGCACGGCACTGTCCGCGCAGCTTGGACTGATGCAGCTCTCCCCCGGCCAGACGGTCGAGGTCGTGGTCACGGGCCGCATGCGCCCCGACAAGGGCGGCAAATTGTTCGCGACGCGCGACTCGCTCACGATTCAGTAGCGATCCGGCGCGAATTGTCAGCTACGGTGCCGGGCTTTCAGGAGCTCGGCACCGTATTTTCTTTCCCGCGCCGATGAGCAAGCACGCCAAAGAATTCGCCACGATCGCCAGGCTGTCGTTGCCGGTCGTGATCACGCAGGTGGCCACGATGATGCTCGGCGTGGTCGACAACCTGATGCTCGGCCACGTCAGCGTGGAAGCGCTCAACGCGTCTTCGCTCGGCCGTCTGTGGGTCATGGGGACAATGCTGGTCGGCATGGGGCTCGTGTTCGGAATCGATCCGTTCGTCAGCCAGGCCCATGGAGCGGGCGACGGCAAGGGCGCGGGGCGAGCGCTGCAGCGCGGCCTGGTGGTCGCAATTCTCGCCAGCATTCCGATCGCACTCCTGTGGTGTTACACCGAAGAGGCCTTGGTCCTGTTCAAGCAGGATCCGGGCCTCGCGCGCGAGGCGGAGCGCTATGCGCTCGTGCAACTTCCCGGTCTGCCTTTCCTGCTCGCCTTTCATGCGTTGCGCCAGTATCTGCAGGGCCGCGGCATCGTGCGTCCGGCGATGTGGGTCGCGATCCTGGCCAACGGATTCAACATCTTTTGGAACTGGGTGTTCATCTTCGGCGAGCTTGGCGCGCCGCGGCTTGGAGTCGCCGGCGCTGGTCTCGCCACAGGCGCGACCGAGATCGCGATGTTCATTTCCCTATTGCTGTTCGTGCTGCGCGGCCGGCTCGCGAAAGACGCCTGGACGCCGTGGAGCCGCGAATCGTTCAGCCCGCGCGGAATCGTGCAGGTCCTGCGTGTCGGCGCGCCGGCCGCGCTGCAAATCGGCCTGGAAATGTGGGCGTTTCAGATTGTGACCCTGTGGGCCGGCGATCTGGGGCCAAGCGAACTTGCGGCGCACACGATCGTGCTCAACCTGGCTTCGCTTTCGTTCATGCTGCCGCTGGGCATTTCGATCGGAACCTCGACTCGCGTCGGGAATCTGCTCGGCGCAGGTCTGCGCGACGAGGCCCAGCATGCGGCGCACGTGGCCTTCGGCATGGGCGCGGGAGTCATGGCGCTGTGCGCGCTGATCTTCCTGATCGGCCGTCACGCGCTGCCGAGTCTGTATACGGACGATGCCGCCGTCCTGGAACTTTCCGCGCTCGTATTGCCGATCGCGGCGGCGTTCCAGCTCTTCGATGGATTGCAGGTGGTCGGCAGCGGCGTGCTGCGCGGCATGGGCCGCACGGTTCCGGGCGCGCTGATCAATCTGGTCGGCTACTACGCGCTCGCCCTGCCTTTCGCTGCCTGGCTCGGATTCAGCGGCGGTCACGGCCTGACCGGGCTGTGGTGGGGATTGTCGTTGGGCCTGGCGACGATCGCGATTTCACTGGTGGCCTGGATCGCCGTACGCGGGCCGAAGACGGTTGGCGAGCGCGTGCACGACTGAGCGTTGAATTCGCACGCGCAGCGCGAGACGCGCTGCGTTCGACGACAGGCCATCGTGCAAGCATGGCGCTTCGCGCGCAACTCGAAGGCAACCTGACAGCCGGGTACGCAATCGTCCGCAGTTGCACTGGAGCTTGGACTGTGGCGCAATCTGCGCCATGGTTTCCAAATGGCTTCAGGTGGTCGGTGTACTTGCGATCCTCGGACTGGTCGGCGGCTCGATCGTCGCGCTCGGGATCGTCAAGGAGCGCATTCACGTCACGATCGCGGCGGAGGAGGATGCGGCCAAGCGCGGGCCGGATCCGATCGAGTTGCTGCGCGCCGATGTTGGCGTGATCTCTGGCGATCTCGCCGCGCTCAGCAAGGGGATCGGAGACGGAATGCAATCGTTGCACGACTCGCTCGACAGCGCGGCGAGCGAACGTGAAGCGGCACTCGCGACGCGCGTCGTGGCCCTGGAAACGAAACTCGACGCCATGAAGAGCGCTGCCGCTCGCGATCGAGAAATGTTGCAGTCGGCGATCGCGGCCCTCGGCGAATCGGTGGCGGAAGCCAGGCTCGAAGCGGCGAGCGCGCAAGAAAGAACCGTGGAAGCGGCGCCGCTCGTGGTCCTCGAAAAGATGCCCGAGATCGCCACGCCGCCCCCCGAGGTGGAAGTCGCACCCGAAGTCGCACCTGCTCCCGTTGCGCCGACGCCGGCTGCGATTCCGCCGAAGAAAGGATTCCTTGGCTTCCGACTGCCCTCCGGAGCTTTCGCTTTCGATCAGCGCCAGCGCTTTGCGATTTTGCCCTCGCTTTCGCGCGTCGGCTTCGACGCGAAGAGCACGCTGCACGATTTTTCGGGCGTGACTACGAAAGTTGATGGCAAGTTCAGCGTGAACTTGGCCAAGGCCGGCGAAAAACCACTGGGCACGATCACGGTCGAGACGAAATCGCTCGACACCGGGCTCGTCGATCGCGACGTGGACATGAAAAAGTACCTAGGCGCCGAGCAATTCGCTGCGCTGACGTTCGAGTGGAGCGGCTTCACGGCCACAGCCGTCGATGCGAAGGCGATGACTGTCGCGGGAAACGCTACGGGCAAATTGACGATCCGCGGCAAGAGCCACGACGTCTCGATGCCGGTCAAGGTTTCGGTCGATGCCAGCAAGCGCGTCGCGATCGACGGCGAACTTTCGATCAAGATGAGCGACTACGATGTCGCGCCGCCGAGCCAGCTTGGCCTGATCAAGGTCGAGGACGAGGTCAAGATGTGGGTCGCGCTGCGCGCGCGGCTCGTTGGGCCGGCGAAGGAGGGCGAGTAAGATGCGTCGCCTGCTGCCTTTGCTCTTCGTCGCTGTATCGAGTTGCATCACGCCGAACGTGCTCGACGAAAAGCAACGCGCCGTCGAAACGCCCCCCGCGCAAGTCGCCTGGCGTGCCGCTGCCGCGGCGGATCTCAACGGGTTGTTCGAGTCCACCTCGATCGAAGGCGAAGCCGCCGCGGCGCTGTGGAAGCTCTACTACCATTTCGCGACGGACGGCACATTCAGCGGTGCCGCGCTGGTCATCGGCGCAGAACAGCCGCAATTCCAGACGCTTTCGGGCACTTGGAAGCTCGACGAAAATGGCCTCGATCTCGGCAACGGTCAAGTCGGCCGCGCCTTCGTCGCACCGCTGCAATTGAAGCTCGAAGCCGAAGACGGCGTCTTCACATTTCGCCGCGTCGAATGAACTGCGGCATACGGTACCAGGTTCGACTTCG
>JAYUUV010000335.1:0-6265 GCA_043754695.1 Planctomycetota bacterium | reverse complement strand
CTCGGACTGGAGCCATGCGCTTGGAACGCCTATCCACCTGAGGGGGGCAGATCAGGTCTGAGGGGGGCTGGTCACGATCCGCAGCGGATGCTATGGACTGCGACCATGGGATCGCGGTCACTAGGCTACGTTGGGCTTTTGCTCGCCGCCCTTGCGCTCGGGTGTTGGTGGCTGGCAGCACGCCCCATCACCGGCCCCGAACGAGACGATTTGGAGGTCGGAGCCAGTGCAACCGACCGCGACGTCCCTCTTGCTCCAGCAGTTGAATTTCCACTGGATGCTCCACAACCACAATCGCGGGATGAACAGACCACGAGGCAAACTTCAACGGCCGATCCTCAAGGAGTAGTCCCTCAAGTGGTCAAGCAAGACTTCAGGGGCAAGTATGGTGAGAGGACCATTATGGAATTGGCATGTGACAAGGAGAGTTTGTCAGTAAGGATCAGACTGCTGGAGTCATATCGCTTTGAGGAATTGTTCGTCCAATTTCCAGACCTGCTAGCGCAGGGAAGATTTGGCGCAAGAGTCATCCCTGAAGGCGCGGACTTTACAACGCCGGCGGGATACACATCCTCATGCCGCACGATGAAAAACGCCGCAGGAATGGAGGAGCGTCGTTACCTGGAATTTGATCCGCACTTGGAGCCCACGATTGCGGACGTGACCGCAGAACTGGAATGGCTTCGCACATGGATTGAGGCGAAACGCGAATAGGCAGCGAATCGCATGCCCTTGAGCGGAGTCTTCTGCGCATGGCCGACGCCTGCCTCGAACTTGCCCTTGCGATTGGGATCGCGAACAGGCCGCCGCCAACTGCGCCACTCGGACTGGAGCCATGCGCTTGGAACGCCTATCCACCTAGCGGCGCCCTTCGATGCGAACGGGATGCGATCGTGTCTAATCGTGACCAGCGTGACCATCACGCCAAGGCAGGCTCGCTCCGCCATGGAAAATCGATCGATCGAGTTCTTCGAGTCGCAGTTCAAGCGTCAGGTGCGGGAGAGCGAGTACGCGCTGAATTCCTTCGAGACTCGGGCGCTTGAGTTTCTGATTGGCCGCGTGCTCGACCTGGGCTGTGGCCTCGGCAATCTCAGCCTGGAAGCTGGCCGGCGTGGCCATCCGGTCGTCGCTGTCGATGCGAGCGAGACGGCCATCGAACGCCTTCGGGCGGACGCCGAGCGCGATGCGCTGCCGGTTGGAACGATTCGAGCCGACCTCGCCGATTGGGCGATCGACCAGCAGTACGACACGATCGTCTGCATCGGACTGCTCATGTTCTTTCCCCGCGAACGCGCGCTCGGCCTACTGCGCGACATTCAGGACCACGTCGCGCCCGGCGGCCGTGCAGCCGTCAACGTGCTCGTCGAGGGGACGACATTTATGGGGATGTTCGACCCGCGCGGCCACTACCTCTTCGGTGCAGATGAGCTTCGGGATCGATTCGCTGGCTGGCATTTGCTGGCGTTCAAGCGCGAGTCGTTCCCAGCGCCGGGGGAGACCCGCAAGGAATTTGTCACGATCGTGGCCGAGCGACCTGATGGCGGATGAATCCGACCAGCGGGCGCTTGTCCGGTTCCGAGCTCTCATGGGCCCAAGCCGCAACAGCGCCTGCCGCATGACGCGCCAGGAATGAAATGCGCGGGATCCGCCATGCCCCATGGGTTCATGGCGGCATCCCCGCGTCGCACGTCGATCGCCCCGGCATCGCGCCCTCGTGCGACCCTGCGTTCCGCGCAATCAGGCGCTCGTGACCGCTTCCAGGTCCGGGGTCGAGGGGTTGCGCGACAGTTCCTCCTTCTTGCTATTCAGAAAACGCTCGCCATGAGGACACTCATCACATCAGGACTTGGATTCGTGTTCCTCGCGCTCGCTGCGCCCACTTAATGAAAACAGTTCAGAGTGGAACCTGTCTCCGGACGCCATCGACGGGGCCCTCGCGCTTGAAACTCGAAGACCCGCGACCCCTACCGTCGTTCGACTGCGGATCTTCGCGGGCCTGAGCGTCGAAGAGCCCAGCGATCCATTCAAGCAGAAGCGTGTGATCGTGACGGCGCAGCCCTGAGGGTGAGCTAAGCCCAGGCCTCGCAATCTGCGTCGAGTGCTGGTCCCGAACACGCGATTGCGCGCCGCGCGACGCCCGCATTGCCGAGCATCCCGCTAGAGTGAGTCGCCATGCTGCGAAAGCTGATGACGGCGGCGATCGTCACGCTCGCATTGTTTGCGGCGTGGTGGTTGTGGGTGCATCCGTCGGAACAAGCGCTCGGCGAACCCGAGGCGAGCACGAAGAGCATTTCGGCCGAGTCCGCGGCCTCGGTCGCCGAGGCGCAGCCGACGTCGCCAATCCTGATCGCGCCTGAACTTCGCTCCTCCGCCCCAATTGCGGCCGCGGATTCGCCACCGGCGCGCGTGCCTCTAGCGCGAGTGCTAGGACGCGTGGTCGATGCGGCGCACTTTCCCGCGCAGACCGCCTCCATCGAATTGCACATCCCGGGAAGCGTGACCCTGAAGGCGAACAGCGGCGCGGATGGTCGCTTCGAGATCGGTATCTTCGGCGAACTTCCCGATCCGAAGCGCCCGGCCCTGCTCGTCGCACGCGACGGCGCTGGAGCGATCGCACGCACACTCGTCTGGACCGGACGCTGGCAGCGCGCCGAGGATTCCGCAGCTGCAGACGCGCTCCTGCGCAACACCTCGGACGTTGGCAAGATGGTGCTTCAGCCCAGCTGCTCGATCGAAGTGCTCGTGACCGATGCCGGTCGGCCCGCGATCGGGGCGGCGCTCGCACTCGAAATCGATCTGGGTCTGCACACGGAAGTCGCGCGCTTGAATACGGACGCGCTCGGTCGCGCGTGCGCCGAGCTTCTGCCGGCCGGCCTGCTGCGAATCCGCGCAGCGTTGGGCGATCGCGTCGCGCGCAAGAATGTCTTCCTGCCCGCCGACGCGGAAACGCAACTCGAGCTGGAACCCGCCGCGAGCTACGACGTCGAAGTCGTCGAAGCCGGGACGAACACGCCGATCGCGGGCGCGTCGATCCGCGTGATCGAATCGATCGCGATCCCAGCCGCCTTCGGACTCGACGCAATGTCGAGCTCAGAAGTCTGGACTGTCGCCGAACTGCACCGCGAAACCGTGCAGACCGATGCATCCGGTCGCGCACGCGTCGCCCAACTCGAACTCGGCGGCCGCTACGAACTGGGCGTCGAAGCCCAGGGCTACGTGGCGCTTCCCGATCCGCAGGCTTTCCCGCCGCGCGGCTTCAAGCTCACGGATCCCGGTCGTGCGGCGCGCGTCGAATTGAAGCCGACGCCCGCCCGAAAATTCCGCTGGCCGATTATCGCCGGTGAACTGCCTGTGCCCGCCGAAGGCACGCCACTCGAAGTGATCAATGAATTCGCTGCGCCTTGGCAAGGCACGGTCGCAACCGCGAGCGACCGGGGCCGTGTGGAAGCGGGAGAACTGATCGTGGAACATCTTTCGGGCGGCCGGATGATAAACCGGACCTATCTGGCCAAGACTCCCGATGGGGCGCTCGCGCTACTGCGCGCCGGCGACTTTAGTGAGTCGAAATTGTCGGCGCCGGCGTCGATGGGCATCCTCGGCGAGCCGATCTCGTTTCGACGGCCGCGCAAGCTCGAGGTGCTGCTGCGCAACAGCCGCGGAGAGCCCATGGCCGAGGCCTCCGTCAGCGTGCGCAAGGACGGCTGCCCTGCGATGCGCGAACCGGTGTGGACGAACGCCGAAGGCCGCGCCACGTTCGAGGGTCTCCACGGGGGAGTCGTCACTGTGTCCGCAGTCGCTCCCGGCGCCACGGGCCAAGGCGAGTCGATCGGCGATGTCGACCTGGAGCAGGGCGACGGCCGGCTGGAAGCGACACTGCCGGGGAGTTTCCTCGCGCGCATCGTGTTGCGCATCGACGGCGTGCCGCGCCTGCCCGCGATTTTCCGCACGAATCCGCGGGCGATCGAGGAATTTCCCGAGCGAGGTGAGCTGCTCCTGAAGGTGCCCGCGGCTCCCGCGGGCAATTCGAGCTCAGTCCTCGTGGAAAGCGAGGGATTCCTCAGCGCGCACGGCGAGCTGCGAGCCCCCACCGACGCAGCGGAGGCGCTGCTCGAATTGGATCTCGTGCGCGCCGGCGAACTTTTCGTCGACGTGCGCTGGGCGGGAAACCAGCGCATCGAACTTTGCGTTCAACACTTCGACGAACAGACCGGCGAGTGGGGCAAGGACGAAGCGTCGCGCTGGTTCGCTCCACTGAACACGGCCAACGGCCCCGGCGGCAGTTTTCGTTTCGCCGAAATGCCGAGCGGTCGCTGGCGAGCAATCGAGCTGAAGTCTGGCAGTCTGTCGAATGAAGCCGAGCTCACTTCGCTCACGCTGCACGCCCGCGTCGAGCTGAGCTTGGGCGTCGAGCAGTCGGTCAGCGGCCACGTCGAAGTCCCCGCGGGCGAATCGCCGAGCTCCGTCGTAATTCTGGTCGACGGCTTCGACTCGTCGGAATTCGGGCCGAAATCGTGGCCTGGCGAGCAGCCGCCGCGCGGCGGGCGGGTCGATTCGAGCGGCAACTTCAAGCTGCGCATCCCAGGCGATCGCGACGTGACTCTGCGCCCCTGGCATCCCTGGCTCGTGCCGGCGGAAGACAGCGCAATCACGACACGCGTCGGCATATCGAACGTCGTGCTCGAGCTCGTCGCCGGCCGCGAACTGCGCATCCCCGCCGCGGCGGCCGTTCAGCAGGGCGCGAGGAAACTGCGCATTGCCGCGTTCGCCAAAGACGTCGGGATTGGAGTGCCCATCTGGATCCACGCGCCCATCGTGGATGGCGTCGCACGCACCAGTGGAATTGCATCCGGGCGCTGGACGCTCTGGATCGACACACTCACGAATTGCGCGCCACTGACGCTGGCCGACGTCGAAGTCGGAGCGGGCGTGACGACGCTCGCTCCGCTCGCACTTTCGCCCGGCTCGAGCCTGCGAGTCCGACTGCGCGTGCCGCCGGGCGGAACGGCGCCACGGACTTTCGTCGATGCGAAATCGCGCGGCGAGCCCAATTTTCGCCGCAGTTTCACTTCCAACGGTGAGTCGGTGGTGGTGCTCGCCGGCCTGAGCGCGGGTCGGTACAGCGTGCGCATCGGCCACATGACGGCGCTCGCCTCATTGAAGGACTTCGAGATCGAGGTCGACGGCATGCACGACGTCGAACTCGGGTACCCGCCGTAGACCCGCCTCTTGCTGGACACGCGCGCTTCCCGGCCGAGCAGCGGCGGGAAATCCCACTCCCTGGCTGCGCAGAAGAAACAGGAGAGCGAGTCCGCTTCGCTAGAAGTCGGAAAGGTCGCGCCTCCAAATCCGCGAATCGAACTTGGTTCAGCTCGGCTCTCAGCCGGCGAGCGACGCGATCTGCGCGGCGGTCGCAGGGTGGAGTTGGAGCAACGTCTTCAGCGCCAAGCAATGTTCTTGCGCACTCGGAGCTTCCGAAAGGTAGAGCTCCGCGACGATCTCGCGCCAGCGCAAGAGTTCGCGGCGCAGGCTCGGGCCGGCTTGCACCTCGACCGTGAGATCGACCAGCCGCAGCACGCGCTCGTACCCGGCGCGCGCGTAGTCAAGCCGGCCTGCCCGGACGAAGCGAGTCGCGCGGTGCATCTCCGCGCCGATCTGGAGCAGCTGCTCTCCCAGGTCGAACTTTGCCCAGCGCTCCGCCGTTAGCATGGAGTGTTGAGTCACGAAAGCGGCTCTCCCTTCCCCACGAGTGCGAAGATCAGGTCGCGGATCTTCGTCCGCAGCTCAGGAGACTGAACGAGCATTCCGCGATTTCCCGCAGACGGTCGAACGTTGATCATCGATGTGTATTCGATGCACTCGTCTTCGCCGAGTCCAGGATAGTAGTTTCCGCCCCACAGGGCTTCCTGCCGCGCACCCTGCTCGAGAAGCAACGCTTCGGCATCCGCATGCAGCTCTCCGCCGAGCGCAACTCTGCTGCGCTCGAGGTCGACGACAAACTTGATCATCTCCGGAAACGGTTGGCCAAGCATTCGTGCGAGATCCTCGCTCTTGATCGGCTCGCTGATCAATTGGATCCGGTTCTGGGAGGCCATTGGCTGCATGTTCGGACATGCAGGGGTTGCTGTCCACGAGGGTCTCCCGTGCGGATGAAGATTCGTCGCGGCCTTGACCGCCGGCGCGCATGGCATTGCCCGCGGATTGGAGATCTTCGGCAAAGGCAGAATGGGATACGGATACGGAACCAGGCTCGACTTCGACACTCTGG
>JAYUUV010000334.1:0-25373 GCA_043754695.1 Planctomycetota bacterium | reverse complement strand
GGATCGCGGCTGTTCCAGCCGTCCTCGGCTGCCTGAACCTTGAGTCGCGCGGTCGCCTCGGTAAAGGGCGGGAGCGGAGGGCGAGTGTTCATGGTGTCTGGCGCTGTTTGAGGCGAGCTTCAAGCTCTGCGATGCGCTCATGCAGTGGATGCACGAGTTCTTGCACTTCTGCGGCGCTGTAGCGCGGCGTGATGTACTTGGGGCAGTTCCAGTCGAAGGCAACCACGTCGATCAGGAAAAGGCGCTCGACCAGCGGGCGCTCGTCCGCTTCCGCGAGGCGTTCAAGTTCCATGGCGTTCTCGCGAGCATCGAGCACGCGCGCATGGCCGAGGATCTTGAGCCGTGAACGATTGGGATAGTCCATCAGGAACAAGGCCACGCGGTCGTTTCCCGACAGGTTACCCGTGCTGAGCAGCTGCCGGTTGCCCTTGTAGTCCGCGAACCCGAGCGTATGCGGATCGAGCACTCTCAGGAAACCCGCTGCGCCTCCACGGTGCTGGATGTAAGGCCAGCCGGCTTCGTTGACGCTGCCCATGTAGAAGCTGTCGCGCTCGTGCACGAACTGCTTCTCTGCGGGCCCAAGCTGGTCGCGCTCGCCCGCGGCGGGCACGCGTTGCGAGCGCCCGTAGTAGTGCTTCTGCGCTCCCTTCACCGCCTCGGTGAAGGTCAGGTCCATGAATTTGTGTGCCATGTGAAATGCTGCGCGCGAGCGGTGCGGCGGACTCTTGCCGCCGCACCGGATGCACGCCGTGCACTAGAAGATCAGGGTCTTCCAGCCGTCCGCCAGGTAGGTGCGCAAATTGGAAAGCCCCGGCGTTCCGGCAAGCTGCTTGTCCTTCAGCATGGGCACGCCGCAGGCTTCGACGCCTGCGCTCGCGCCGAACACGGCCGCACAACCGCAGGACGCGCCCTTGATCGCCTCGCGCACGGCGTTGTAAAGGCCGTTCACAGGATGCGAGAGCCGGGTCAGTTCCTCCGGCCAGCGCGTTCCCGCGCCATTGAAGACGACTTCAACCTCGTCGCCCGCCTGCATGCCTTCATGGGCCAGGGCGAGCGCGTTGAACGTCCGCCCCAGTGCTTCTTCGCCGCCCTTCGGATCCGAAGTGATGATGATCGCCAGTTTCATGTCGTGTGATTCCTTGTAGGTGTCTTGGGTGAAGCGGATGGCCCCTGGATCAGGCGCGAGCGCCGGCGACTTGCTGCGTCGCGCCCGGCACGACCGCCGGGAAGTCCACGACCGTGCGCGCGACGTGGTTGACGTAGTTGGTCAGGATGTTCAGCGCGACGTTGGCGACCGTTTCCATGATGTCCCCGTCGCCAAGGCCGGCAGCGCGAGCCACGCTCACATCGCTGTCGGAGATTTCGCCCCGTTGCAGGACGATGCTGCGGGCGAGCTTGAGCACTGCGTCGTTCTTGGCGACCGAAGCCGATGCGTTGCGCGCACTGTCGATGTCCCCAACGCTCATGCCCAGGCGCGAGCCGATGAAGCTGTGGGCGCTGAGGCAGTAGCTGCAGAGGTTGGCCTCGGCGACGGTCAGGGCGATCTGCTCGCGCAGCTTCCCGTCGAAGCTGCCTTGGGCGAGCGCGCCGCTGAAGTTCAGGTAACCCTCGAGCGCGGCGGGGGCGTTGCCCAGCACTCGCATCAGATTGGGCACGACACCCATCTTGGATTGGACGGCGTCGAAGAGTTGTTTGGTCTTGCCGGTGACGGCCTTCGGATCGAGTTGCGCGATGCGGTTCATGTGCGTGTCCAGGTTGGTGAGGAGTTGAGTTTCAGTGCCGCTGAATGGGCGACAGATCCCCCTTAGCACTTCCCATGCCAACGCCCTCTCGCGGCTCAAGATCGACGTAACTCCTTTATTGACAATGGTCGGCTTTGATGTCGACGAACTACGAATTATCGTCGATTACGAAAGTTCGGAGGCATTGGACGACAAGTCGTAGTATTTCGGCATGAACGGCGAGTACCTGCCCCAGGTGATGGTCAGTCTGGCCCGGAGCCACGCGCTCGAGGAAGTGCTCGGCGCAATCACACTGGGCATCGCCGAGTGTAAGAACGTGGTGCTGGCCCGGCTGTGGCTGATCGGTCCGGGAGACGTCTGCAAGCAGTGCCGCTTCCAGAGCGAGTGCCCGGACCAGACGAACTGCCTGCACCTGGTCGCCAGCTCGGGCAACTCGCTGGACGAGGGCGCTGACTTCACGCACACCAACGGCCAATTCCGGCGCTTCCCCATCGGCGTGCGCAAGATCGGTCGCGTCGCAGCCTCAGGCGAGCCGTTGCTCTTGCCCGACTTGCACGGAGACGAGGAATGGATTGCCGACCGCGAATGGATGAAGCGCGAGGGTGTGCGCACATTCGCCGGCCAGCCGCTTTCGTTCCGCGGCGAGATCCTGGGCGTGCTCGCGATTTTCGACCGTCTCGTGCTGACCCAGGCTGACTTCGAATGGCT
Source organism: Planctomycetota bacterium (assembly GCA_043754695.1). Taxonomy (GTDB): domain Bacteria; phylum Planctomycetota; class UBA1135; order UBA1135; genus JADJQU01. Next base: position 22,923 of record JAYUUV010000334.1, on the reverse strand, counting down.
GCGCGTCTTCGCGGATCACGCCGCGGTCAGCATCGCCAACGCGCGCGCCTTCGAGGAAATTGCGCGCCTGCGCGCACGGCTCGAGCAGGAGAATGACTATCTGCGCGAAGAGGTCAGCGCGGCGTGGGGCACGACCGACCTTGTCGGCGAGAGCCCGGGACTGCGCAAGACACAGCAGCAGATCCAGCTCGTCGCGCCGACCACGGCGGCTGTGCTTGTCAGCGGCGAAAGCGGCACCGGCAAGGAACTCGTCGCGCGAGCGATCCACGAGCGCAGTGCGCGCAAGGTTCATCCCCTGATCAAGGTCAACTGCAGCGCGGTGCCCGAGAGCCTGTTCGAGAGCGAGTTCTTCGGGCACGTGCGCGGCGCGTTCACCGGCGCGCTCAAGGACAAGCTCGGCCGTTTCGAACTCGCCGACGGGGGCACGTTGTTTCTCGACGAGATCGGCGAGGTGCCGCTCGCGATGCAGCCCAAGCTCCTGCGCGTCCTTCAGGAAGGCGAACTCGAGCGTGTGGGGGACACGCGCACGCGCAAGGTCGACGTGCGCATCATCGCCGCGACCAATCGCGACCTGAAGAAGGAGGTTGACGCCGGCCGCTTTCGCCAGGATCTCTTTTATCGTCTGAGCGTGTTCCCCATCGAGGTGCCGCCGTTGCGCGATCGGCACGAGGACATCCCGCGCCTGGTGCAGCACTTCGTCAGGCATCTCGCCCGCGGGCTGAATCGGCCGCCGCCGCGCGTGACGCAGGCCGTCCTGAAGCAGTTCAGCGAACATGACTGGCCGGGCAACGTGCGCGAACTCGAGAACGCGGTCGAGCGCGCGCTGATTCTCTCGCCATCGGGGCCGCTGCGGTTCGATCCGCCGTCCGGGCAGCGCGAACACGGATCCACAAGTGCGTCTGTGGCGCACTCCGCATCGGCACAGGCGCCGAAGTCGCGCTCCGATCTCAAGCGCCAGGAGCGCGCCATGCTCGTCGATGCGCTGCGCCAGAGCCGCGGGCGGATCTTCGGCCAGGGCGGCGCGGCCGAACGACTCGGTATGCGCCCGACCACGCTGGCCTCGCGCATCAAGGCACTCGGCATCGATCGCAAGGCCATCGATCGCGTCGGCTAGCGCGAGTTCAGGCCGCGCTCGTCACTCCAGGAGCAGCTTCTGCCAGATGCTGATGGATTTCGCGCCGCCATGATCGCCGCTCGATCCGTTCCACACCGCGCTCGAGAACAACACTTGCTGGCCGGATTCGAACGAAACCTCCCCTGGTTTCGACCCGGCGAGCGAGCGTGTGAGCACCAAGCTCCATTCACCTGCCTGCCAGCGCGCGCTTGCGCCGACCGGCGCTCCATTCTCGCGATCGACGTCGCCCACGTCACCGAGAGTCTCGGCCGAGAGTTCTTTCAATCGTCCACCCGAGATCGCGCTGCTGGGCGCGGGCACATACAGCGGAGCAGCATCCAGCCGCGATTCGCGGTACACCGGATGCATCATGACGTGCGGCAAAGCGTCGATCAGATCCAGCACGCCAGTCGTGTCGATCATGCGCGCGGCACGCCAGTGCCACAGGTTCACGGGATGTTCGTGCGAGCCCATCCCGAACAGGGGCGGCGTTTCTTCGTTCGAGAAAGCCAGCGCTAGCGCGTCGTAATTGAGCACATCCTCGAGCACGCTGTCATCGCGAGTCGCATCGCTCCAGCGCATGCGCAAGGCCAGTGTGTGGCCGTCGTGCAGCGCACTGATGTGCACAGCGAAAACCGCGTCGTCGTGCCAGAGCAGTGGTGCCTGAATCACTTCGAATTCCCGGGCGGTCCTCCAAAGTTCGTCGAGCGGGTCGGATGGGACACTCCCGATCAGGCGATGCGCCACGACGCGCTCTTGACGGTGCACGAGCCAACGATCGGACTGCGGCGGAATCAGCTTCTCGAGATGCAGTGTGAGGGCCGCCACGTCCGCTGGTGAGAAGTTCCCGTGAGCCGGCATCGCCGATCCGGGCAGGCCGACCTGGATGCGCGCGGCGAGTGCCTCGCGCGACGAGCCGCCTTTCAGGAAACCCGAAGTGAAGTCGCGCGCCCAGTTGATCGATCCATCGTTGTTCCACGCCACTTGCTTGCGATTGCCCTTGCCGTCGGCCCCGTGGCAGTTGGCGCAGTTCTGTTCGTACAGGAGCTTCCCACGTTCGGGTGAAGCCGAGGCGTAGTCCGCGGGGGAAGGCCGCGTTATCGAGCGGCCCGGCCGCAAGCTGCGTTCGACCCGTGCAGTCGTTGCCGCCCGGTCGAAAGTCTCGCCGTCCTGCAAAGCCGCGCTGCGTGCCCGGGCGACCAGGCCGTCGCGGGCCAGCGTGCGCACGTGCAGCACCAGTGCACGCAGGTCTTTCTCTCGCATCCAACTCCAGGCCGGCATGGCCGAGCCGGGCATGCCGCGCGAGAGCGTGGCCAGCAGGTCCTCGTCGCTGGAAACACCGTTGTCCGTCGTGCTGAGCCGGAAACTGCCCAGGCCGAAATTCCTGGCCGGTGGATAGAGGTAGGGCCGAGCGGCGCCGTCACCGCGGCCATCATCGCCGTGGCAAACCGCGCAGTGCTGAGCGAACAACTGGGCTCCGCGAACTGCCGCCGCGGCTGTGGCGTTCACGGCGACGTACTCTCGAGTTTCGCGACAGCCGATCAGGCCGAGCAGCGGGAGGGCGAGGCAGACTGCGGAGCGAAATGCGTTTTTCATGGGTGTCCTCGGGGATGGATCCACAGCTATCAACCCTTCGGCCACGTCTCTAGGTCCGCCACGCGAAATCCAGCCGCTTGCGCACTAAGTCCACGCAGACTGCGCAGTGCTACGAAGCGGACCCGCCGGCGCGCAAGGAACTCAAGCCGGCTCCAATGGCTACACACCGTTCGTGGTTGCGCTGGGTCGGTCCATCGCGCGGACTGCCGCGAGCCGCACGCGGGCCGAACGCGAAACTGCCGCCGCGCGGCAGCGGCTCACGCTTCGTCCATCCTGGCCGACTAGCGTCCCGCGCCGACGCGGCCTTCCAAGAGCGCCAGTGCCGACGCTTTGCCAGTCTCGCGCGCGTAATCCAATACGCTCTTGCCCGCGTGGTCGCGCGCCTGTGTCGAAGCGCCGTGACTCAGCAAAGCCTTCATGCTGTGGTCATTTCCCCAGTCGACGATCGCGGCGATCATGAGTGCTGTGCGGCCTTCTTCATCTGTGGCTTCGGTGCGCGCGCCGCCGTCGAGCAGCAGCGCGACGACTGCGTCGCAGCCGTCCCCCGTTGCCGCGATCAACGCCGTAGCGGCGGCCTCGTCGGCCGGATCCTTCGGGCTCGCGACCGGCCGGCTATCGGGATCAGCGCCGCGTGCGAGCAACAAAGCCACCATCGCAGCGTCGTCCTGCCACACCGCGATGTGCAACGCGGGCAAATTCTCTCCTGCGGGCGCATCGATCTCTGCACCCGCGGCAAGCAGCACACCCACCAATTCGCAATTGCCGGAGCCGGCCGCATGCCACAGCGCGCTCGAACCGTCCTTGGCCCGCGCGTGAACATCGGCTCCGTGCCCGAGCAACAAATCCACGACATCGCGGCCACCGTTGGTGCCCGCGGCCAGGATCAGTGCTGTGAATCCAAGCGCGCTGCGTGCTTCGACGCTCGCACCGCGCTCGAGCAACAGCTTGGTCTTGTCCAAGTCGCGCACGGCCGCCATCAGCGCGCTGTAACCATGTTTGCCGACCTGATTCGCGTCAGCGCCCGCGTCGAGCAACGCGCGCACGTCGGCTAGGCTGCCGTACAGCGCGGCGCGGACCAACGGCGGCAGGGGCTCGACCTCGGCAGGCATTTCGGCCGCGCGCGCGAGTTTCGCGGTGCTGACAAGAATCGGCGACGGTCCCGGATGCACAGCAAACGTGAGCGCCATGGTCGACCAGGCACTGGCCGCGTAAGCGATGAACTGATTCTCCCCGTGCGGAAAACCGGTTTCGAAGTAAGGCAGGCCGGGGCCGCGGCGGCGTGTCTCCACATTCCACGTGCCGTCGGCGAGCCGTTCCTTCATTAGATAGGCAAGTCCGCGCTGATAGCACTCACTGCGCACCGACAAGCCGCCCGCCTGGTGCAGTGCGACCAGTGCCTGCCCCGTCGCGTACGCATCGCTGGTGCGCGTTTCGATCTGCGCCCAACCGCCGTCGGGACGCTGCTCTGAGCTCAGCGCTTTCACGGCCTTCTGAATTCGCCTCGGATCGGCACCGGTCCAGGCGAGTCCGAAGAGTTGCATCGTGCGCTGTTCGTTGCTCAGCGCCGTTGCTTGGCTGAGCCAACCGCGCGCCAACTCGACTGCGCGTGCCACGCGTGCTTCATTGCCGAGAGGCGAATAAAGCTGAATCGCGCGCGACGAGAGCGCTGTGGCCGTCATGTCGCAGTCTTCGAGCGGCGGCCGATGACTGACCGAGCGCCAGCGGCCGTCGAGGCCTTGCATGTCGAGCAAGAACATCGCGCGCGCATCGGTGTGCGCGCTGGCTGCGACTTTGCCCACGGCCAGCGCGAGCAATTTGTATCCCTGGCCCAATTGAGCATTGATGCCGGCGTCTCTCTGCAGCACCTCTTCGATCGTGTTCGCATCCCAGGGTTTTCCGTGCTGCACCTGCTCGTCGAACAGTTCGCGGTCGACGGCGAAGCCGCGCTCCTCGGCAAGCGCAACAGTCATCATTCCCAGCGTGTGGTGATGACACGAAACGCACGAGCGTTCCTCGAACCACTTGGCCGCGCTCTCCTGCAACATCGGCAGGCTCGCGCGCACCGCGGCGGAAACCTGTTCGTCGCTGACGAGCGCTGCGGGCTGTAGCACGGGGCCCGCGACGCAAGCGAGAAGCGCGCAGCCGAGCGAAGAAATCAATGCGATGCCGCGCAGGTGCGGCCGTGAAATCAGGGACGACATGGGCGGCACGTTAGCACCCGAAGACGGAAAAGACTCGCAGCGGACCTCGGCGGAAATGCGCTGAGCTGCGCCCACAAACCAAGGGTGTTTCCCGCGGATCAGAAACTCGAATTTTCCAAGTAACGCCGTCGGCTCAGCGCGGATCAGGATGCCGACCCAGGATTTCGCATCCGTCGTCGCAGTTCGATCAGCCCAGTAGCCGCCGCGCCGCGTCCACACCTGGCGCGGGGAAACCTTGCTGGCTGGCCATCACGCGCGTGAGCGCGACGAGATAAGTCGCGCGGTGTTTTTCGCGCGCGTTGGCGTGCTCCTCCTGCGCAGTGCGGAAGAATTTCTCCGCGTGCAGGGCGCCGTCTTCGCTGACGGCGAAGGGCAAGAGCAGCGTGAACAGATCAGCCGCCGGATGGCCGAGTTCGCAGTAACGGCGCGCGGCCGCGCACGCTCCCTTCTGGTCGCGCGCTCGGATCCTGGCGCCGATTTCATCGAGCAACGCGGCGGGCTCCTTCTTCGCGCAGGGCTCCGCGTCGTGATCGTTCGGGAGTTCGCTGACGTTCCCGGATTGGCCGGCCGTGTGATAAGCAGCGGCGATCAGGCTCGCAAATGCATTGTGGGCGCTGCCCAGGCGTGCGATGTGCTTCCAGGCATTCGCCGCATCCGAGGCGTGCACTCCGACCGACGCGCCGTGCACGCTGCCGATCGGCTTGCCTGGCGCTTCCTTGGTCAGGCCCGGATCGTGGAGCAAGAGACGCGCTGAGGCGAGCGACAACGCGCGGCCGATGTCGGCGGGATCAATGCCGGCTGCGAGCGCTTCAGCCGCAGCGTTTGCCGCGGCTGCGCGATCTGCCGCGAAGAACGAATCAGCCAGCCGTTCGATGGCCGCATCGTCCGCAACGCGACTGCCCTTTTCTTTTTGGTGCAAGCCGTGCTCGTCCATCAACTGAGGAAGCAGCGCACGGAATGCGTTCGGATAATTGCCGCGGCCGATCTGGGCCGTGTCTTCGTCGATGCAGAAGCGCACAGACTGGCGCAACATCGTCAGCGCCTGATCGTCTCCCGTCAGACGCAGCAAATCGTAGGCGCGCCAGGCGAGCACGACACGATGCACGTTCATGTCGTCGCGCACGACGGCCTGTAATGCCTCGTACGCGGCCATCGGCGATCGACTCTCGAGTGCCGCGAGACTGAGTTCAGCCTGGGCGAGGGCTTGCGCGCGCACACTCTCAGCCAAACCCGTGCTCGTCGGCTTGCCTTCGAGCGGCGCAAGCGCGTCCGCCTTCGCGTGCCCGCTCTCCTGCAAGAAGCGGGCATTGCGATGGATCACCTTGAGCACCGGCAATGCGGTGTACGGTTTCGGCATCTGCGCCGACAGCTCGTAGCTCGGCATCATCGCCATCAACGCGTGATAGCCGTTGTAGTTGGTCCCGCCATGGCCGCGCGCATTCGCCAGCGCCGCCGCGCCGACCAGATCGGCGAGCGAGGTGCCGCTCTGCAACTGCTTCACGAGGATCGGCAACAACTCGTCGGCCGGTGTCGCTTGCATCAGATCGACCAGCGGATCGAGCGCTCCGAATCTCAGTCGGTCGAGCGCACTTCGCGGCAACGACCCCGCGAATCCCAGTTGATTCGCGGCTGCGAATCCCAGTGAAACTGAGAGTGTCGTTCTCCAGCAACCATCCAGGAATTGCCTGCGGCTCGAAGTGTTCATGCGCGTCTCCCACAAAGCTGCGTAGCGGGTCCGACCGAACAACGGTCCATAGGCTAACCCCTGGGCACAGCTAGGAGTGCAGACGTTCCTCTGGCGTAACCCCTGTGTCGCCACCGGAACGCGAGTGCGCTGAGCGCAGGCCCGGAATGGTGCGCTGAGCCATCCAGTGGCTGCGCCACCGCGATTGCGCTGAGCCCGCGAGGCGTGGCACGCCCATTGCGCTTGTGATCTTCGAGCGGAGATCCGCCTTCGCGTTCTCCATCGTTCGATTCACATCCTCGCGAGCATCCCATGAAACACCTGCTTCTCGTCAGCGCTGTCGCGGCAAGCCTTGCCATGCCGAGTCTTTCTTTCGCCCACGGCGGCACCTATCGCGGACCGGGCGACATTACGCCGCCCTCGGGTGGTGGCGGCGGCGGAGGCGGCGGCGTGCCGACGCCTGGGCCGACGGGGCCGGGAGTTCCTGGTGGCGGTGGCGGCGGAAGAACACCGGGACCGGTGACTCCTGGCGGACCGGCCGGTCCTACAGGTGCGCCCGGCAAGCCCGGCACACCGCTGGATGGCGCGAGCGATCTCGCCGGTTGGGAATTCTGGTGGGCCTTCAACAAGGATCCGTACCTCGCTCTGAAGTCGCATCTTGCCGGCGTCGTGCAGACGGACTCGGAGGAGTACTACCTCAGTCACGCCACCAACTTGAACGCCAGAGACACGCAGCGCGTCAGCGAAGAAAAGATCCGCAGTGTGATCGTTCCGCGTCTGCTCGCGGCGCTGGCGGAAGAACACTCCAACGACATCCAGTCGAGCTGCATGATCGCGCTGGCCAAGATCGGCGAGGAAAAGAGCGAAGACGGAAAGACCCCGATCGCGGACGCGATCCGCGGCTTCTTGACCAGCGGCAGTCAGGAACTTTCGGAGACGGCCGCCGTCGCGCTTGGAATTCTCGCCAACCGCGAGAACCTCGCGCTGCTCACGGCCGTGCTCGAGAATGACCCCGTGCAATTGCGTGCGCTGGGCCTGCAGCAAGGCGGCAGCGTCAGCGTGCGCACACGCAGCTTCGCTGCCTACGGTCTGGGCCTGATCGGCTTCAAGGCTTCGAACGACGATCGCAAAGCGATCAACGCGACCTTGCGGATGCTGCTCGATGGCGAGGGCAAGACGATGGCGCAGCGCGACATCCAAGTCGCCTGCCTGAGCGCGATTGGGCTCGCTCCGCTCGCTTCCGATCCGGACGACATGGGCACGCTCGTGGCGAAGAATGTCGGGGCGCCGAAGGAACTGAAATCGCTGCAGGATCAATTGCGCTACCTGCTCGCCTACTACCTCGACGAATCGAACAACGATCTAATCCGTGCGCACGCTCCGACGGCCATGGCGCGACTGCTCAGCTGCGGTGAAGTGCCGGCGCTGTTCCCGATGCGCGACTCCATCGCGCTGCTGCTCATGCAGAGCCTGACCAAGGAATCGAAGCACTCGACCCAGATGCAGGAGAGCTGCGCGTTGGCGCTCGGCCTGATCGGCGACAGCGACGAAGATCCGACCGACAAAGCGATTCGCGCTTCCTTGATGCGCGTCAAGGAGGAGCTGATCGGCCAGCAGGTGCGCAACTTCGCGCTGATGGCGCTGGCCCAGGCTTCCGGCCGCGCGGGCCACGGGTTCGGCGATCCGATCTATGGAGTCAACACGGAGAACAAGCGCGAGAATGCGCGCTCGTTCCTGCTGGGCGAACTGAGCAAGGGCAAGGGCATGATCCCGTCCTGGTCCGCGCTTTCCCTGGCCGTGATGGAGCGCGAACTCGATGATGCGAAGCTGGGCTCGTCGACCGAAGTGAAGCTGATCCTCAGCAACGCGCTCGCGGACGCCAAGTCGCCTTCGAACGTGGGCGCGCTGTCGATCGCCTGTGGTCTGGTGCGCAATCGCGAGGCGAAGGACACGTTGATCGCGAATCTCGAGCGCTTCAGCGATGCGGACACGCGCGGTTACACCGCCGTGGGCCTGGGGCTGATGGACGAAGCCACGGCGCTGGTACCGATCCAGGAAATGGTCAAGAAGTCCAAGTACTCGCCCGACTTGTTGAAGAGCGGCGCGATTGCGCTCGGCTTGCTCGGCGACAACCAGATCGTGCCGGACTTGCTCGGCATGCTCGGAACGGCCACGGGTCTGTCGTCGCAGGCGGCGATCAGTTCGGCGCTCGGATTCATCGGCGACTCGCGTTCGGTTGATCCGTTGATCGCACTGATGCAGAGCGAGGGCGTCACGGATCTGGCGCGAGCCTTTGGCGCGGTGGCGCTGGGCATCATTGCCGACAAGGAGGAGTTGCCTTGGAACTCGAAGATCGGCGTGGGCAGCAACTACCGCGCGAATACGGCGACCTTGACCGATCAGAAGGGCGGGATTCTCGATATTCTCTGAAGCTACGCAGGCCACATTCTTCGCTTCATTCAGGGACGAGGATCAGGAACAGGATTGACCTCGCGCTCGGCAGGACCTGAAATATGCGTGCCCTTCAAGCTGATCGCTTCACTCGCGCTTTCGCGAGTGAAGCGACGGCAATTTTCTGAGGCCCGCTGCATGCTGAAATGGCTCTTGCTCCTGCTCGCCTGTTTGCAGGGCCAGACGGCGCCTCCGTCCCCGACGCCTCAGGTTCCAGAGGTCGACTGCCCGACCTGCAAGGGCAAGGGCCGCGCCGAACAGGATTGCATCGAATGCAACTGGCAACGAACCAGACCCTGCGCGCGCTGCCTGCCGAACGCTGAACTCGATCGCATGCTCGAGCTGACGACTCAGCTGGACGATCGCCCTGACTTTACACCCGCGCAATCGGACGCGCGTAACGCGCTCGGACTCAAGCTCGATGCGCTGCACATGGAGTTCCAAAGCGTCAAGGATCTGCGCACGCGCGTGGACTCGCGCAGCGGTCGCAAATACGTCGCCGGGCGCGCTCCTTGCCCGGCGAAAGGCATGACCGGCTCGGAGCTCTTCGAGAAGTCCAAGGGTTGCAAGTACTGCGCGGACGCGGACAGTTTTCCCTGCCCTGAGTGCGCGCAGACCGGCCGGCGGCCGTGCGGGGAGTGCGCGGGGCCGAAGCATGCTCCGCGCGTTTGCGACGACTGCAATGGCACGAAGACGTTGCCGATGCCGACGCTGCCGGCCTCGGTCTGCGGCTGGTGCGGCGATGTCGGCGGGCGCGCCTGTGGCCAATGCGATGCGAAAGGCAAAGTGCTCACTGCCTGTCGTACCTGCGCGGGCTCGAAGGTCGTCGTCTGCACGGCATGTCTGGGCTCGAAGAGCAAACCGTGTCCTGAATGCAAGGGCCGGGGAATCGCGCGCGTGGACAACGGCACCGGCGCGAGCTTCGTGAACTGCAATGGCTGCAAGCAGACGGGCAAAGTGTCCTGCGATGTTTGCAAGAAGAAGCAAACCACTGTCTGTCCCGACTGCAAAGGTGCCGGCAAGCTCGAACAAATCTGCCCACGTTGCGCCGGATCGCATATCGCACGCTGTACCGGTTGCACGCAGGGTGGCTATCGGTACTGGGACGTCGCGGCGGAACTACTCGCCGCCGCGGGCAAGCGCGACGCCGCGCTCGATCACCTGCACATCGCGATGAGTCGCATGGAAAAGGTCTTCGAGCAACGCACGCGCGAACTTGCACTGGCCAACGCCAGTGTTCTAGGCCTGGAGAAGTTCCATGCCGCGGAGCGCAAGCGATTCGCCGAGCGCGAAACCGTGTTGAAAGCCGAAGGGCACTGACACTCGCGCGTTCGGATCAGACTCCCGCGGAAACCACCGTCGATGCACGACGCTGCGCGGCGCACTGCGCAAGCTCAGGCCTGTTCGCCAGTCGCGCGCGAAAACGCAAGTGCCGGCGGCGCGTGAGTTCGACCAGCGGGCTCCAGACGGCGTGCACGAGTCGACGCTCGATCAACTGACGCCAGAGCCAGTTCGAGCGCTTGTACAGGTACGACATCGCAAGATAGGGGAGCACTGCGCTCGCGTCTTCGGGACGGCGACGCCAAATCGAGGCGTTGGAAAAGAGCCGCTGATAACACCAGGCGTAACCCGCGGCGAGCTCTTCGACTGCCATGTGCCGCGGACGAAACACGACGTGCGAAGTGTCGTAGCGCGACCAATCGCGGTGCAGCAGTCGGCCTTCCGACTCCATCTGCCGGAACAGCGGCGTGCCCGGGTAGGGCGTCAGGATGTGGAACGTGGCGCACTCAAGCCGTTGCTGCTCGATCCAATCCGTCAACTCCGCAAAGCATTCGCGGCGATCGTGGTCGAAGCCGAGCACGAAACTGCCGTTGACCTGGATGCCGTAATCGTGAAGCAGTTCGACGCGGCGCGCATACTCCTCCGGCCGCGGCGTCTTCTTGCGCGCATCCGTGAGATTGCCGCCGGTCAGCGATTCGAAGCCGACGAAAACGCCCGTGCAACCGGCCAGCGCCATCTCGCGCACGACGCTTGGATCGTCGGTCGTGTCGATCGAGATCGCGGCGCTCCAGATCTTTTTCAAGGGCTTCAGCGCCTGGCACAAGGAGCGCAGGTATTCTCGATTCGAACCGAGGTTGTTGTCGACGAACACGCCATAGGGCTGGCCGTCGGCTTCGAATTCGGCGGCAATTTGCGCTGGATCGCGCATCTGATAGGGCAAGTGCAACCCGTCCGTGGCCAGGTAGCAGAAGCCGCAACGATTGTGGCAGCCGCGGGTCGCGATCAAGCTCGTCGTCGTCAGGAAGGATTCGCGCGGAATCAGTGATCGTCGCGCAGGCGGCTCGTTGCGATAGGGCGCGCTGTAGCTCCCGCGATACTCGCGTTCGAGTTTTCCATCGGCTACATCGCAAAGAATTCTGCCCCACAGCTGCACACCCTCGCCGATCGCGAGCGCGTCGGCGTGCGGCGCGCATTCCTCGGGACATGAGAGCACGTGCAGCCCGCCCATGACGATTTTCGCGCCGCGCGCTCGATACCAGGCCGCCAATTCGAAAGCGCGGCGCGCGAAGGTGAGGTGCACGCTGATGCCGACGACCTCGGGCATCGGATCGCAAGGCGGGGGACCCTGCAGCAGATTCTCGTCCCAGTAAGCGAGCGTCCAATCGGGCGGAGTGCAGGCCGCGATACTGGTCAACGCCAGCGTCGGCGTCAGCACGTGCTTGCCGTAGCTCGCGTGCCGGTCCTTGGCATAGAACGGATTGAGCAGCAGGGCGTGACGCGGCCGCGGCGCTAGCGTCGTGCGCGCGGGATCGAGTGGAGCCGGCTCGCGCATCGCGAGCGGTTGCCGTTGGTCGAACATCGAAGGGCCTCCGGGGAAATGTACTTTGTGCCGCAAAGTGTATCCCGACGGAAAGCGAGCAGTCAACCGTTCCAGGCATTTTCAGGATTCGCGGCGGGGGAGTTTGCGGCTCGTGCCCGGCGCGCTCCCGAAAGCCCTTCGCCTACAACGGTGGCCGTCGCAGATGCCAGTCCGTTGCTCGTTCGAAAGCCTGCGCCAACGCCAGGACGCGGCCATCGGCAAAAGGAGGTCCGCCGATCAACAACCCGATCGGCAAACCCGAACGCGAAAAGCCGCACGGCACGGAAATGCAGGGCAGGCCGCCGAGGCTGAAACCGAAAGTGCAGGCGGGCAAAGCGAACGGATCCGTGCACTCCGCGATTGTCATCGGCAGCACGGGCAGGCTTGGCAACACCATCAGGTCGACCTGCGCGAACGCCTGATGCACTGTTGCGCGGTGCACGGCGAGTGCCTGCTTCAAGCGCTCGACCAGAGCGGCGGAAATCGGGCCTCCAGGGGGCGCTATCTTGCGCGTCCGCGGGTCATATCGATGCCCTCGGCTGGCGAGATAGGGCGCGTGATACGCGTACGACTCGGCGTCGATCAATCCCCCGAGGTCGGGCATCGGCAGCTCGCACTCACGCACTTGCGCGACGAGCGTGCGGATCACTTCGATCGCTGCGTTCACGACGCTTTGGACTTCCGCGGTCACGGGCGCATCGCACACGTCGCCGACAAGCCGCACAACTCCGACACGCAAGCCTGCGACCGAAGCGGGCCTGTCGACATCGATGTCCGCGGCGACGGGATGGTCGGTCATGGCCGAGAACATCAGCGCGCAGTCCGCAACCGTTCGGCACAGCGGGCCGACGTGGTCGAAGGAAGTCGAGACCGGAATCAGGCCCTTGGAGGACACGACGTCGAAGGTCGGTTTGAATCCGACGACCCCGCAGCACGCCGCCGGGATGCGGATCGAGCCGCCGGTGTCCGTGCCGACGGCACCGAAGCAAAGGCTGGCAGCTACCGCTGCGCCACAGCCGCCCGAAGAGCCGCCGGCGATGCGCTCGAGATCCCAAGGATTGCGCACCGGCCCAAAACGGCTGATGGCAGAGGTCGTGCCCATCGCGAATTCGTGCAGGTTCAGCTTGCCGAGGAACACCGCGCCGGCGGCTTTGAGTTGGCGCACGACTTGCGCATCGACGGCGGGCACGCGGTCTTCGAAGACTCCGCTGGCCGCCGTTGTCAGCACCCCGGCCGTGTCGATGTTGTCCTTCAACGCGATCGGAATGCCGTGCAGCGGCCCGCGCCAATGACCTGACGCGATTTCCTTTTCGGCCTGGCGAGCTTCTTCGAGCGCGCTCTGTGCGGTCAGCGTGATGAACGAGTTGATTCGCGCGTCCATGCGCGCAATGCGATCGAGGCACGCTGTGGTGAGCGCCACGGGACTGATCTCGCGCGCACGCAGCGCGGCGGATGCGTCGCGCAAGTCCATCAGCGCGGGGTCGCGCGTTGAATGGATTGCATTGCGCCGGCTTGTTGCGCAACCAAGCGAACTCAAGATGGCCGCGCCGGATCCCGCCGCGAGCGCGGCGACTACGTTCCGGCGGGAGAGCGAAGAGTCCGCACGATCGTCGGAAGGCGAAGTCATGGGTGAGCCTGAGCCTAGCTCCGCAAGCAGTCCACGGCACGCTATGCTTCGATTCATGTTCGCCGCGGACTTCGCCTGTGTGTTGGCTCTGATCCTGTTGGCGGCTTCGAGCGAGGATCCCGCGCCGGTCACAGTTCACAATGCCGTGGAATTTCGCGCGGCCGTGAGCGCCGCGAAACCTGGTGCTCAAATCAACGTCGCCTCCGGCGTCTACGAGGGCGGATTCGCGTTCGTGAATCTGCGCGGGAGCGAGCATCACCCAATCGTGATTGCGGGCGCCGACGACGCGAATCCACCGGTATTTCGCGGCGGAGCTTGTGGGATCCAGCTCAGCGATCCCGAGTACGTCCGGCTTGAAGATCTCGTCTTCGAGAAACAGACTGGCAATGGGCTCAACATCGACGACGGCGGGAGCATGGAGTCGCCCGCGCATCACGTCGTCCTGCTCAACCTCACCGTTCGCGACATCGGACCGAAGGGAAACTGCGACGGGATCAAACTCTCGGGCGCCGACAACTTTGTGCTCGAGGGTTGCACGATCGAGCGTTGGGGCGACGGTGGTTCGGCCATCGACATGGTCGGCTGTCGGCGCGGCATGCTGCGCAAGTGCGTGTTCAAGAATCCGCACGATGTCGCCTGCGCCACGGGCGTGCAGGCCAAGGGCGGTTCGCGCGACATCGGGATCCAGCGCTGCCGATTCGAAAACGCCGGCTCGCGCGCCGTGAACATCGGCGGCAGCACGGGGCTCGAGTATTTCCGCCCGCCGATCGCATCGTGGACCGAGCCACGCTTCGAAGCGTTGGATATCTTCGTCGACGGCAACACGTTCATCGGCAGCGACACACCGATTGCGTTCGTCGGTGCCGACGGCGCGTTCGTGCGCTTCAACACGATCTATCTGCCCAATCGCTGGGCGATGCGCATCCTCCAGGAGACTCGCGCGGAAAACTTCGTGCCCTGCCGTGGCGGCGAATTCAGCGACAATCTGGTCGTGTTCCGCTCGGAGCATTGGAGCGAGGGCGGCGTGAACTGCGGTCCCGGTACCGAGCCGAAGTCTTTTCGCTTCGAACGCAACGTGTGGTCCTGCATCGACGACCTTGCGCGGACACGTGCGGCTGTGCGCCTGCCCGCGGAAGAAGTTGGCGGTGTCTATGGAGTCGATCCGCTCTTCAAGGACGCAGCCAAGGGCGATTTGACTCTGCAGGCGGGCAGCCCGGCGGCCATGGCGGGCGCTGACGCGTTCAGGGATTGAGCGCGCCCTGGAGTCCGCGGCACGGCCATACGCCGCGGCAGGGCTCGAACGGCCGACGCCCCGATGCGCACGGCTCGCGCATTTAGGCCCGCGCCGACATACTGACTCGGCCTTGAGGGAGGCAGTCATGTCGCAGGCCGTCGATCTTCCGTCCACGCCGTTCGCCGCGCGTCGCCAAGCCTTGCCGCACCGTCTGCGCACTGCGCTGCTCGGCTGCACGTTGCTCATGCTCAGCGCGTGTTCGACTCCGCGCGGCACACGCGAGCCGTGGGTCTACATCATGTCGAGAAATTTCTACCCGAGCGTGCTGGACGATGGCCAGCTGTTCGCGTCCATCGCGCAGGACGGACGCTCCGAGACCGCGCTGCTTGCAGTCGTCGCCGTGTTCGCACTGCCGTTCGTGCTGGACACCGCGTTCTTGCCCATCACGATTCCGCATGACCTGATCCTCGTCGAATGAGCGTGACGCTCACTCCGTGATCTGCATCTCGCGCCGCAGACCGAGGTAGGAACTGGCGTAGGCGACGAAGGCCGTCGCACTCAGCGTACTGAGGATGTGCCACGGATCTGTGTTGAACCAGGGCAATTCGAAAACGAAAAACGCGACGGCCGTGATCAGCGGAGTGCCTAGTTGACCAGAGCGAAATCTCCACCAAAGTTCGCCGACACCTGCGCCTAGGGCGATGGCGCTGATCACGTTCACGATCGAGAGGCCTTGCAGGATCAGGTGCACCGGAACGAGCAACAGCGACGCGTAGAGGATGCCGAGCTTGCGCTGTTCTTGCACCGAACGGATCACGCGCTCGTCGATAGCCGCAGAGTCGCGCCATCCCGCTCGCACCAGGTCTTGGACGTCGGGCGGAAGCTCGAGAAATGCCGCGGCCGTTTCGCGCGGATCCAAGGGCGCGGCCGCCGGCTCGGACGAAGCAGGCGTCGGCAGCTTCGTCGTTGTCTGCGCCGATTGAGTCATCGACGCTGTATCGGTTCGCGCGCCCGCCGCGCTGGAATCGGCTAGGCGTCCGGATGACCGAGCAGCGGATGTTCGCGCGCGAGGAGGCTTTCGAGCACTTCGCGCGCTTCGCGATGGCCCAACTGCTGCAGCGTCGGCTCGAGGTCGTGCAGCAGCTTGCGCGCTTCCTCGGTGGAGGGCCCGCGCTCGAGCAATCGCTTCACGTGGGCCGCGTGAAAAAAGTCCCGGCCGCCTTCCAGCGCAAACGCCGCGAGCGCGACTTCGGGCGCGACGATCGAAAGCCCCTGCAAGAGCGCGCGCAACAGCGGCCGCGCATAGACGCGCAGTGCCGAAGGATGCGAATGCATCGCGCGCAACTGTCGCCGGCCGTTTTCGACGTGCGCGCGAACCTCGGGCGAACTCGCGCGCATTTGAATCAGCGGAATATTCCCCGGCGGCATGCGATGGAGCAGCGGCGGAGGTTTGCTCGCGACCTCCGCGTAGGGCGAACTCAGCCGCAAGTTCGATTGCGTGGCATTGACCTCGAGCGAGTTCGGTGTCGAGCGCAGGCTTGTGCCGAAGATGATATTCGCCTGGCCATTCTCGAAGCGCAGGTGATGCAGCCCGACCGGAATCGCGTTGTCCGTCCCGCGCCGATTGACGACCACCAGCGGCGCGAGCAGTACGTGCGTCGGCGTGCTCGGTGGTTCGCGCAAAAGGTCGACGATCGCCGACTCGGTCTGCAGCACGGCGTGCACGATCGCGGCGCGCAGCATGCGGTAGGCGCTGGTATCCGCGCGCAACGCACCGAGGCGCTCCGGGCCGAAGAAGGCCGTCAGCTGGTCGTACCACGGAAAACGAACTGCATCCGAACCCGTCGGAATGTCGAGCAAGAGTTGCAGTGCTCCGCAACACGGCGACGGCGTTCCGAATCGATCGAGTTCGCCCCACTTCGTGCCCTGGGCCGTGTCGCGCCGACCGACGTGGCTTGCGATTTCGATCAGCAGCAGTTTCTCGCCCGAGGCCTGGCTGAGCGCCGTGAAGTGCAAATTCGCCAGCGCTATCGCGCCCGGCTCGATGCGCCCGCCAAGATTCGAGACCGAGAATACGCGCCGCGAGCCGGGCATGCCCGGCGCGGTCAGCATGCGCGCGACCTCGTGCTCGAAAGCAGCGCGGATCTCGCCGTTGAATTCGTCGGAGCAGGCCGCGAGCATCGCGCCGGACTCGACCACCGGCCGAATCGAGTGCGCGACGCGCAGAACGGCCGCGTGCACGACATACAGTGGCTCCTCGCGGCCGATCGACGCCGCGTAGTCGCGCAACGCGAGCGGTGCGGTCTCGGTCTTCACTTGGGCCGCAAGCTTGTGGCCTGGGCCTTGGTGCGCGTCGTCATGGCGATCACGACCCCGCCGGCGCTGAAGAACACGGTCATGACCGGATGGAAAAGGTCGAGCCCCCACAGTCCCATGGAGTAGGCGAAGACCAGCAGCGCGGCCATGAGTGCGATCAAGAGGCAGTCGCGATTGCGCAGGGGGCCGTCGACTTCGCGCGAGCGGAAACCAAAGTGCGCGAGGCTGAGTCCAAGGCCCGCGGCGAGCCCCATGAAGAGCATGCCGGCGCCGATCAACTTCGAGGCTTCGACGAGGGAAACGTGTGTGGCCATGGCGAGGAGAGTCTAGTCAATTCCCCGAGGCTGTGACCTTTGACCCCATGGCCCCCTACATCGATGGCCCACCTGCGGCAGAATCACGGCTCCTTCACGGCAATCAAAGCTGCCCAAACGATTCATGAAAATTGCAACTTTCTCGATGACCCTTCTGGGCGCCACCGTGCTGACCCCGTGTGCCGCTGCGTTCTGGCTCGGGCTTCAACAGGTTCCCGTCGATCGGATTCTTCCGCAACTCGAAGCGCGCGTGAGGGACCACCCGAGTGACGCGCACGGACAATACCTGCTCGGCAGAGTCCACGGTGCAGCGTTCGGGCAGCGAGCGGCCGCTATTCGGATGAGTGGTGAGAAAAACCAGGATGGGCCGCGGGATAATTTTCGAGGCGAGAGCCCGATTGGCTCGACGGCACTGCAGGTCAGCGTGGATGGGCCGCGACTCTCGAGTGAGGCCCTGCGTGGGCATTTGACCAGCGCGCTCCATCATCTCTCGATCGCCGTCGAGCTGGCGCCGGAGGATGCGCTGTATCGAATCGGACTTGCCTGTGCATTCGACAGCGGTGCGAGCATGGCGATAGAGGTTGACTCCAGTGTGATCGCAGCGACCACGGTAGGTTCGCTGTCTGAAGATGAGCGCAAGGCAGCCGCAGCAAATGCTGAAGCCTTGAAATCGGCCGACGTGACCGAACGATCGAAGGCGGAATTGGCATTGGGGGCACTGGGGCCACGCGCACTCTGGATCGTTTCGGCGCAGCGGTCCGAACTCGAACTCGCGTCTCGGAGGGCGATCGGCAGACTGCTGACGGATGCTTGGAATGAACTGGCAATCGCGAACTACGACCGCGCCTTTTCACTCACGTACGAGCGTGATCGCAAGCAAACGTTTTTCAAGCACATGGATACTCCATCGGAGTTGATCAGCTGCGAGTCCGCCAGCTCGTACGTCCGCCTGGTCAAAGCGCGCGGAGTTCGCGGAGATGCCGAGGCCAAGCATCTCGCCGAAGTCGAAGTGGGGCTGGAGACGCTCGAGAAGCTCTCGGGAAACGTGACCCCAATCCTTGTGCCCGATCGCGACAGCGCGCACCTCCTCGAATTGTTCGACGGCAAGACGGTGAGCTTCGATCTCTCCGGCGCGGGCATTCAACAGACTTGGGAGTGGCCCACTGCCGACGCGAGTTTCCTCGTCTGGGATCCCGAGTGCAGTGGAAGCATCACCTCGGGTCGCCAACTCTTCGGCTCGGCGACGTGGTGGATGTTCTTCGAGGACGGTTATCGCGCGCTCGAAGCTCTTGACGTCGACGGCAACGGTTGGCTCACGGGATCTGAACTCGAGGGCCTATCGCTGTGGCGTGACGCCGACCGCGATGGGCACTCGAGCGCCAGCGAAGTCCAGACGCTCGGCGAGCGCGGCATCGTCGCCTTGGCGACGACCGCAGACGGGATCGACGGTCTCTCGCCAACCTGCTCTCGCGGAGTCATGTTCTCGGACAACTCACTGCGTCCGACCTTCGATTGGGTTACCAGTCCGCTGCAGCCGGCACCCTGACGCGCGCTCTAGTTCGCCGTCCCGCGCAGCCGCAATCGGAACGGCTGCGTCTGATTCGGCGCGTTGTGGGTGAATTCCAGGTTCGAATTGCGCACGCCGGCCGCGGTCATCGGATTGAAGCGCACGCGATATTGCACGTAGTCGCCGCCCGAAAGGGCGGAGAGACCTAGGCAGCTCGCATTCACGGACTGTCGCATCACGTTGGCGCAAACCGGATGGAACTCGAGGTCGATGTTGTCCATGCCGCCACAGGTGTGGCAGTAACTCATGATCGTGCCTTGCGAGCAGACCGTCGTGTTCGTGCAATTCGTGTAGCACTGATCGAGCGGCGGACAGAACGAGTGCGTGTGCTGCGAGCCGAAGTTGTGGCCGATTTCGTGGGCGACCACGACGAAGTCCCAGGTCAAGTTGCCCGGAGCGCCATTCCATCCGCCCCAGTTGATCGCACCGCTGATGTTTCCGCTGACACCGAAGCCGAAGCTCTGATTGCAGAGCACGTTGACGTAGGCCACTCCGCCGCCAAGGTTCGCGCCGGAGACGAAGTGCGCGAGATTCGCCGAAACCGGCCAGCCGTTCGTGGTCCAGCGCTGCTGGAATTCATCGAGCAGGTTCGACGAGGTGCCGCCGGAATCCTGCGAGGTCCACGGGTCGCCGGCGGTCGAGTAGATGCCCAGGTAGGCGATGCTCAACGTAGTCTGCACGTCGGTGAAGTACTGGTCGCTGATCGCGGCCATCAACTGCGTCACGTACGTCGTGGCTCCGAGTGTCGTGCCGAACTTTTGGTAGTACTGAAAGTCGGTCTCGATCGCGACGCGACAATCCGGCGTGGTGAGCGCACCGCTGGCCGGTGCGCCGAAGTTCTGCGTACCGGGGGGCATGCTTTGGGTCGCGCCAGGCACTTGGCGCTCGCCGCCGCAGAAAATCGCGGGCTCTTCGATGCCCAGCGCGGCAAGTTCGGGAGCGCGCACGACGCGGCAGACTAGCGACGCGCCGCCGGGAGCTTGAGCGTTCTCGGTGATGATGTGAACGAGGCGATCGGTCTCGAACGGCAATTCGAGGAAGCCGCGCGCGCCTTCGCTCGACAGCGCGAGGAAAGCGCGCGAGCCCGGAAGTTCGAGCACGCTGCCGCTCCACACCGAAAGGTCTCCAATCGCAGCCTTCAGGCCGCCGGGCACATCGACGCCGTCGACACGCAGAATCGCATCCGGCGCGATCGGCAACGGAATTCGATGCACATCGAGGGTCACTTCGCCAAGCCCGGGCACCGGAAAGCCGGCCAGGGTCGCGCGTGTCAGCGTGGCGAGTTCGTCCAGGCGCGCGGGGTCGATCGCGAGCTGCACGCCAGGTCCGCTCGAGTTCGCCAGTGCGACCCACGGCGCGGGAACGTCGGGCGCCAACACGAATCCGGCTGTGCCCGGCTTCGGCGGCGGCTGCAGCGGAGCGGCGTCGACGACGACATCGAAGTCGTTCGGATTCGTTCCGGTCAGGCGCGGCGCACCCAGCGACATCGCCGAGCCGCCGGCATTGGTGATGCGCACCAGCGTGCCTGCGTTCGGTCCGGCGGCAACTGTCTGGGAGCCAAGGTCGACCAGCGTGTCGTAGCTCAGCCCGTTCTCGATGCCCGTGGGCCCTTCGCTCGCCACCAACGCCGCGGCGAGTGTGGCATCGTCATCCGTGATCGTCAGCTGGTGAAGATTCGTCGCGCCGATCAAGGCGCCGGCACTCGGCATCGAAAGCGATAGGCGCACGATCTCGTCGGCCTCGACGGCCGCGTCGTCGAGCACGTGTACGGGGACGGATTGCGAAGCACCGTCGGCGCTGTTGGCTGGGAAACTGACCGTCAGCGGAGCGAAGGCCGAATAGTCGATGCCGGAAGTCGCCGATCCGCCGCCGGCGTCCGTCACGCGAGCGCTGGCTGCGACGCCCAGCGTTGTCGCGAGAGGCAAGTCGAGTTGCACGGACAGCGTGCGTGTCGTCGTGCTTTCATTCGGCGTCGCGCTCGACGCGAGCACGAATTGGATCGTCGCGAAATTGACGTCGGCGATCGTTGCCGTGAGCATCGTCACGCCCTTGGCGACTCCGCCCATGGCGTTCTGCATTCCGAATCGAACCGTTTCGTTCGCGCCTTCGATCATCAGGTCGTCGAGCGCGGAAAAGTTGACGGTCTGCATGTCGCCATCGACGGCGCCGATCGGGAAGGTCACGCTGGTGGGGGCGAAGCTCGCGTAGTCGCTGCCGGAGCTCGCGCTGCCCATCGCCGTGTCGTAGATGTCGACCGAAGCCTGAGTGGTCAGCGCTGGGAGAGTCGTGTGCAGCACCACCGTGACTGCAAGCGGCGCCGCGCCTTCGGTCAGATTGCCGCTCGCGTTCTGAAATGCGAACGTGACTGCGGGAGAGCTTCCGCCGCCGCCCCCCGAGCAGGCGCTCAGCGCGGCAGCCGCAGACAGGAGCGCGAACCCGAGGGCTCGTTGTGAAGTGATTTTCGAATGGATCTTCATCGCGGTCGGCTGGGGGACGCTGGCCGATAGAGGATTCAGCTTCGCGACGATTCCCACTGCGTCGTGTCCGCGACCTCCCCGGCTCCTTCCCGCGGGCGAAATCGGAAGGCGCGGGCGGGGATCTGAAGCGGCGGGAAGCAAGTCGGGGCTTGGGTGCCGTTCTAGGGCAATCCCGCATGGTTGCCGGCCTGATTTGGGCTGCGCAGGCGTGGGGCCGCGGCGCAGGGACCGCTAAGCTCGGCCACTCATGATTCGAGTCTCCAGCAGTGTCCGGAACGCTGCGATCGTGTTCGCGATCGCGATGCTCGTGCGCGTGCTGTTCCTGTACTCGACCAGCGACCACAGCTGGCCGCACTCGGTCCTGTACGAGGGTGACGCGCCGGTCTGGGTGCGTTGGGCCCAGGCGCTGAATCGGAATGAAGCGTTCGAATTCGATCTGCCGATGCGCACGCCGGCGATTGCATATGCGCTGCACTGGTTGTGCCCGCACAACGTCGCCGCGCCGTTCAGCTCGGCAAAGCTATTGTGGTGCGCGATCTCGGCCTTCAGCTGCGCGATGTTGTACGTCGTGGTCGCGCGCAGCCTCTCGATGCGCACGGCGTGGATTGCGGCCGGCCTGTTGTGCTTTTCCTTCGGATCCTACGAGCTGGCGACGTCGCTCAACAACGAGGCGCCTTACGCGTTCGTGCTGGTGCTGCTGATCGGAGCGACTCTGCGCTGGCGGGAAGCGCCACGCGCGTCTTTGGCGATTGCCCTAGGAGTTCTGCACGGAGTTGCCCTGTTGCTGCGCGCCGAGCACGTGCTGTTGGTGGTCGGTTTCTTGGTCTGGAGCGGATTCGCCACACGCAGTGCCATCGGCTTGCGTTCGATAGCGCTGATCGTCGCAGCCGCTGTGGCGATTTGTCTCCCGTGGAGCTGGCGCAGTCACGTTGCGGCGAAGCGCTTCAACGAAGTCGAGACCAGCTTTGTCGACTTCAGCAATGCCGCGCCGCCGTGGAGCTCCCAGGCGCAGGACTTTCTTCGACAGCTGCCGGCCTTCGCGCGCGATGGAAATTTCAGGCACGTTCAATTTCTCGCGCAGGCGAGTGGAAAAAAACGTGTCGACCGCGCTGATCTCGAAGCGCACTTCGCGAATCTCTTCGGCTACGTGCCGGAGCCTTTGTCCGAATGGACGCTGGTCTGCTCCAAGGGCGCGCTCGATTTCGCGCTCGCCAATCATCCGGCCGGCGACGGCGGTTTTTCGCGCGCCGCGCTGCTCGACGGAATGGATCCAGACCCGGAATTCGCCTTCGGCCGGCCGAGCCACTTGAAGCTCTACAACCACGGCTTCGCGCTCGGCCTGGCCTTGATTCGAGCGGACTTCGCGGACTGGACGCGGCTGGTGGGGAAAAAACTCGAGCGCTTTTGCGCCGGAGTCACGCTCGGCTGGTCTGCGTATGACCTGCCCTACGGCCGCGCGAGCCGGCGCTGGCCGATCGATCT
>JAYUUV010000333.1:0-26082 GCA_043754695.1 Planctomycetota bacterium | reverse complement strand
GTTCCGGCGCCGGCTGTGTAAGAAACGGCGGCGGATTACCGGGGACGTTGCGGCTCGGCCGGGAAGACGCATTTGCCGGGTTTGCCGCCGTTCGCGGCTTTGCACTTCTCGCAACTGCAGGTGTACTCGCGCTTGTCGGACTCGGTGTTGCGCGGGTCGCGGTGGCGGATCTTGGGGAAAAACTCGCAGAAGCAGAACGGCTTGTAGTTCGGGCTCTCGGAGTTGTGGCAAGTCAGGCAGGTCTTCTCGTCGATCCTGGTGATGATCTCGCCGGCCGGAATCGTCTGGTGGGCCGGCGCGGCCTTGTCGTCTGCAGCTTCCTCGGCGGAAGCAGCCGCCGTGAAACGCGCTTTCATGTGCTGTTCGCCAGGTCCGTGGCAGGACTCGCACTGCACGCCACCCTTGATCTCGAAGCCTTTCTTGATGTTCTCCGCCGGAACGCCGAAGGCTGTGACATGGCACTTCAGGCACTTGTCGCTCTTCTGCGGATCCTCGACGCCGAGCTTCGCGCCCGAAGCCTTTGCTTCGGGTGAAGCCAGGCGCTCGTAGGCCTTGGCGTGATCGGTCTTCATCCAGGCGGTGTGCTGGCTGCCGGCGGTCTCGGCGTTGTGGCAGCTCTTGCACTTCTCGGCGCCGATGTAGTGATTGATCGCCGTGCCCGCGGGCTTCGCGTCTTTCGTTCCCTGCGCCACGACCATGCCGACCGCGCCCACGCACATGACCGCGATAGCCAGTGCACGCACCCCGATAGAGACCTTGATTGCCATGGACCTCATGTCATTTTCCTTTCGAGGCTCGCTGAATTGAGGAATCACTCCAGGCTGGGGTGCGGAGCCCTACGACACCTTTCCAATGATGCTACGCATCGCCACAGCAGGGCACAGACGGCCGATGTGCGAAGACGGGCTGGGCCCATGTGCGCATGCAGGCCAAAATCAAGGCCAATTCACTCGCGGGCGACCATGCCGCAGGCGAATCATGGAGGATCCGCCCGCGATCAGGTCAGGGGCTTTCGCGGGTCCAACGGTAGATATGGCGCTCGAAAAACTCGACCTGGCCTTCGCCGCGCACCAGTTTCTGCAGCGAGCAGGCGCGCTCGCCAATCACGTACACGTGGCGCATGCGAACAGGCTGCCCGTTGTCCGTGCTGTCGCATTCAGTGACCACGTGAATGCTCCCGTCCAGCTCGAGGCTGCGTTCTACAACGGGTTCGTCCGCGAACTTTCGGCCGTCGGCGCTGACCGCGACGACGTCGCTCGTGTCCGCGTGCGGTTCGTCGCCGTAGCCGATCGAGAATTTCCAGGCGCCCAAGGATTGCGCGCGATGCACGCTCAAGGACGAACGGATCGTCGTCGGCTCGCCACTGGTGTAGTCGAGATAGGTCAGCGTTCCGCTCCAAGGTTTGCCGATCAACAGGTCGAGATCCGTCGGCTGCATGCGCGCGACGGCTCGCACCGGGATCTGGATTTCGGCCCACTTCTCCGCGGAACGTTTCTCCGGGCCGTTGTAGTAGAGCGCGCGCGGGCGGCCGGCGATCTCCCACTCGTCTTGAGCGGCGAGCCATTCGAGCAGACGCGCACTCGCCGCCTTGCCGCCCCCATATGAATAGTCGCCGAGCATTCCGAGCGCGATGACCGTCATCGCCGGCTGATCGACGATGCGCACGTTGCCGTCGCTGCCGAGCTCGCCTAGCGAGGCCTCGCGATAGAGGAACGACATCGTCCAATCGCCTGGCGCCGACGACGGCTCCGCCAGAGCGGGGTAGTCCATCTCCACAGGCGAAGTCATCGCGATCTCGCGCTTTTGGATGTGTCCGAACAGCGGCCAAAACGCGAGGTTTCTCCCGGAGTCGGGGCTGCCCTTGCCGGAGACCTCCGCGCGCCGCACGGAGGGATAGCGCTTGAGTTCGATCGCGCCCGGCGGCGTGGGATCGGGATAGCCGACCGGCAGCGCGGTCGTGATGCGCGCGAGTCCGCAGGACCACGCGTTGGCACCGTCCACCCCAACGCCCGGCTCGCGCACGGCCCTGACCGCGAGGTCGCCGGCGACGCGACGGACGCCCGTGAACTCGATGGGTGCGCTGCTGTGCATGGGTGGCGGTGACTGCGCGGGCTCCAGAGTGGCCGAACAGGCCGAGAGCAGGACTGCCGCGATCACGGAGGTCCTGGCACAGGGGCGAACGGGTGCGATAGGGCGCAGCATGCGAAAAGGTCCTTCGCCGGCGCCGCATTGCCGGATTCAAGGGACTTGCCAAAGGCCGAATCTTCCCTCGCTCATAGAGCGCAAAGCCCCCGATGCGGATTGCACCGCCCCCAAGCTGTCGATCATCGGCGCGCAGGACCGATTTCGTGCTTTGCCGTTTTCGCAGCCGACCGCTCGCTGCTGCTCACGCCGCAAGCCGCGACGCTTGCCGCCGCTGCGAACATTTCGGAGTGCAAGGCGAGGCGCGGGTGAACGCGGGCTCTATCCGACTCGTGCCGATCGCACGGTCGTCCGCGAAGAGGCGCGACTCCCCCGCCGTTCCTACTTTTTCGCAGGGTCGCGCTTGGGGAGCGCACGCAGCGCCTGCTGGAAGTCCTTGACGCGCACCGGCGTTTGCGAAGCCCAGCTGCTCTTCCCGGCTTCGACGGCAGCTTCCTCGTAGTTGCCTTCCATGATCAGCTTCCAGGTCTTCTTGTGCACCGTGTTCCAACTCGTGCCCAGCTGAAAATTCACTGAAGCCAGGTAGACGACGAAGTTCGAGTCGTTGATTTTGGCCTGCGTGGCCTGGGACTGCGCCGCGGAGAGCGCCGCGGCGCTGTCCTTCTTGAAGAACTCCGAGACTTGCTGGTCGGTGATCTCGTCCCCCACCTTGAGCTTGTCGGCCGCTGTGACGAGATGGCCAATTCCCACCGTGGGTTTTCCACGCGAGTCCAAATACACTTTTGTCTTCACGCCCTCGCGCTTGCGCAACAGGTCTTCCAGACTTGCCATGACAGAGCCTCCTTGAACTCGGGACAACAAACGAGCCGACGTCCGACACAGGGTAGCGGATTTCTTTGAAGCCCTCCTACTCCTCGAACGCGTCCCGCGCCACGAGCGGCCGCGCCCCTTCGCGGTCCAATGCAGCACTCGCCCGACCGACGCTGCGAGGCCTTGCCGCACCTGCGGCGCGCCGGTGAATTGAATTCGCGCGCCGTCGGTGTGTTGCGGACCGCCGCGAGCGCATGCACCGCTATCGGCAAGGCCGTCATCAGGCCGCGGCTTCGGCGGCTCGAAGCGCGCGACTTTTTGACAGGCTCCTCAGCGCGTGTTACGACGCTCTCCGCATCGGCAGGCATGTTCCGCCGTGCGAAAAGGAAGTACAGCCATGGCAGACAATAAAGCAGTCGGAAAAACCGCGGGTGTGAACCAGGAGATCCTCGACTTCCTGGATCTGGTCGCGCAGCACAGCGGCAAGGACATCAAGATCCTCGACGGCAAGCGCGACGCCGCGACGCAGGCCAAACGCATGTACAAGTTCTGGGCCACGACTGTCGACCACGGCAAGGTCTACGTGGCGGGCGGCTCGCTCACCGAAGCCAATCGCCAAAAGCTCGACGCTGACTGGGAGACTGCCCACGACGATGCTGCCGATGCCGCGGCCAAGAAGACGGCCGAGGCCGAGTTCATGAAGCTCGCCGCGAAGACGCCCAGCCTGCACGTGGTGGGCAAGGCCGTCGATCTCGAGGAAGGCAGCTTGGCCGGCCCAGCGAAGACCGTGATCGTCAAGTACATGAAGCAGGTCAAAGAGAAGGGCTGCTTCCACGTCCAGTACAAGGGCAAGCTCCCCGACGAGGCCACGATCAAGAAGGATCTGGGCGTCAAGTAGCGCACACTTGCGACAAGCCCTGAGTGGTGCGATTGCGGTCGCACCACCCAGGGCCTGAGTCTTCGATTCTCGTCAAGCGCGCTTCGGACCTGTCAACCGGCAGTCGACAGATCGACCGCCATCACGGTCCGACGGCAAATTCCAGCGCGTCGGACAGTGTCGCGTTGAAGCCGGCGGGGAAGCCGTTGTCGCGGCCCCACGCCTGCACTTGGACCACGTGGCCCACGCTGTGCAGGAAGGCCTGCGGAGTTCCGCCCAACCCGCCGCCGGAGAAGGTGTTCCAGTCCATCGAGTAAACACCGGTGCAGTTGTTCGGCGGAGGACTGCCGCCGGAGACCATCGGGACGGAGCGCCGGACCGGGCTGTTGACGCAACGCAGCCCACCGAAGAATGGCACTGCGACGCGGCCGCCGTCGGAGTACAGGTACAAACCAGGCTTGTTGTTGATGACCTGGACCGTGCTGATCACGAACCCCGATCCTGAAGACGCGCTCGAAGCACCAATCGAGCCGATCGACGGCGTGCAACCCTGCGAGTTGATCTTCGCCGTGCAGTACGTCGTGACCGCGGAGTAGGCCGCGATGTAGGTGATGATGTTCGTGCACAAGCTGTGCGCATCCGGCTGCGGGTAATGGAAATTGTCCGTGGTCAGGCCACCGATCAAGAGCCTTCCAGCGCCGACGGCGCGCTCGCTCAGGTGGATCAATGAGCCGCCACCGCTGACAATGATCGGCGTGCCGCCCGGATTGGTCACGGTGGCGTGAGCGAACGCACTGCCCGTGTAGCTGGTCACGACCGGAGTGGGACCGACGAAAACCGGATGCAGCGGGTTGAATGCAAAGGTTGGGTCGCTGCTGAAGTCCGGATAGTTGATCGTGGTGCCGGCGAAGGGCGTGGTGATGCTGCCGCCCTGGTTGGGCGCAGCGTTGAGGAACAAGCGCCCGCCGCTGTTGACCCAGGTGCTGATGGCCGCACTGTTGGCGCTGAGGAACGTCTGCAACGCGATCGCATTCGAATCGCCACCTTCCATGTAGATGAAGCGCACGGCCGGCACGAACAGCAGCGCGGGACTCACAGTCTCATAGCGCAGATCGGACCACAGCCCGACGCCGAAGACTGTGTCCATCGAGTTCTCGTTCGTGTTCTGGCCCCAGGGCGCAGAAACGCTCGAACGCATGTAGTTGTTCGTGGACTGGGCGTGCAGGCCTAGCGTGCAAGTCAGCAAAGCCGCGGCGGCGAAAAGAGGACGAAAGCGCATGGAGTGCTCCTGGCCAAGTGGCAAAAAATCGAGCTGGGACGGTCGGGGGATAGAGGCGTCACAGCCCCTCATCCTCCATCCATAAGGTAGCACTGCCCTTGGGATCGGGGGCGGCGAGTCGGCGGTTCGTGCTGATTTCGGCGGCTGAGTGTCGCCTGCTCGAGCGCGCCTGGCCGACCACATGGCCCTGGCGCTCGGTCGTGCGCACGTTGTCGCACCACCGAGGTCCAGGACTATCGATTCTCTGCTTCTGTGCCGACCGCGCTACCGACGGGGCCGCGTCACTTTGTGTTCGACAGGCGCACCGTGCTCACGGCCCAACCGTGTACTCCAGTGCATCGGACAATGTCGCGTTGGTCCCGGCCGGGAAGCCGTTGTCAGTCCCCCAGGCCTGCACTTGGACCACGTTGCCCGGGACGATCAGGTAGCTTTGCGGATGTCCGCCCAGCCCGCCGCCCGAGAAGGTGTTCCAGTCGAGCGAATAGACACCCGAGCAATCGTTCGGCGGAGGATTGCCGCCCGAGTTCAACTGGACCGAACGCCGAGCAGGGTTGCCCAGGCAACGCAGCCCACCGTAGAAGGGCAGCGCCGCACGGCCGCCGTCGGAGTACAGGTACAAGCCGGGCTTGTTGTTGATCACCTGGCTCGTGCGGATCATGAATCCCGACCCGGCCGTCGCGCTCGGAGCACCGGTGAAGCCGATCGTCGGCGTGCAACCCTGCGAATTGATCTTCGCGGTGCAGTACGTGGAGACCGCGGTGAAGCCCGCGGTGTAGGAGATGATGTTCGAGCGCAAGTTGTGGGCGTCCGGCTGCGGCTGGTGCCAATTGTCCGTGGTCATGCCGCCGATCATGAGCAGGCCGGCGCCGATGACGCGCTCGCTCAGGTGCACATCCGCGCCAGCGTTGCTGACGATGACCGACGTGCCGCCCGGATTGGTCACGGTGGCGTGCGCGAACGAATTGCCCGTGTAGCTGGTCACGACGGGAATCGGCCCGACGAAAACCGGATGCAGGGGATTGGAGGCGAACGTGGGGTCCGTGCTGAAGCCCGGATAGTCGATCGTGGTACCGGTGAAAGGCGTGGTGATCTGGCCGCCTTGGTTGGGCGCGGCGTTGAGGAACAAACGCCCGCCGCCGTTGACCCAGCTGCTGATCGCCGCGCTGTTGGCGCTGAGAAACGTCTGCATGGCGATCGCGTTTCCGTCGCCACCTTCCATGAAGATGAAGCGCGAGGTCGGCACGAAAAGCAGGGCCGGACTCACGGTCTCGTAGCGCAAGTCGGACCACAGCCCGACGCCGAAGACCGTGTCCATCGAGAGCTCGTTGGTGTTCTGCCCCCAGGGCGCACCGCTGGTCGAGTAGATGTAGTTGTTGGTCGACTGGGCCTTCAGGCCCAGCGTGAAAGCGAGCAAAGCCGCAGCAGTGAAGAAGGGACGCAATTGCATGGAGCACTCCTGGCCGTGAGGCAGAAAAACCAAGTGGGATGGTTGGCGGATAGGGACCTTGCGGCCCCGTCACGTGAGCACGGTAGCACTGGCTAAAGAATCGTGGGCAGCTGGTGGCCGTTCGCCAAGTTCTCTGCGGAGCTTGCGAGCCTGCCTCCGGCAGATGACGCTAACGAGAGCGCAGGGTCTGGGACCTGGGGTCAGCCCCCCTTCAGGCTGCCGTGCCTGCCGCATGCGCTCGCCCCGCTCACTCTTGGGTGGTTTGACTCTCGCTCCGGCATGAACCGAATGAACCTCTTGTCCAGAGCGGGCCGAGCGCTGCGTAGGATGCGTCGATGCTGACCTTCCTGTTGTGTGCAGCGCTTTGCGTTTCTCCGCAGCGGCCTGATTCCTCGGCAGCGTTGGCGAAGCCGTCGCATGAGCAGGTCGCGTGGCAGGATCTGGAACTCGGCATGTTCGTGCACCTCGCGCCGCAGACCTGGCAGGACAGCGAAAGCGACACGCTCGCCACTCCGCTCAGTGCGATCGACCCCGCGCAACTCGACACCGAGCAGTGGGTGCGCACTGCCGAGGCGCTAGGCGCAAAGTACATTGTATTCGTCGCCAAGCACGAAGGCGGATTCTGCTGGTGGCAGACGACGACCACCGACTTCGGTGTGGCTAATACTCCCTGGCGCGGCGGCAAGGGCGATGTGCTGGCGGACCTTGCGCAGTCGTGTCGCAAGCACGGCATGAAGCTCGGCGTCTATTTATCGCCTGCGGATCGCAAGCATGGCGTAGGCGTCGGAGGCAAGGCCGCGTCGGCAGCGGAACAGCAGGCCTACGAGGTCTTGTTCCGGCGTCAGTTGACCGAAGTGTTGGCCAACTACGGCGAGATGATCGAGGTCTGGTTCGACGGCAACCTGGGGTTCGATGTCGGCGACATCCTGAGCGCGCACGCTTCGCACGCGATGGTGTTCCAGGGTCCGCAGGCAACCATCCGCTGGGTCGGCAACGAGGACGGTACAGCGCCCGATCCGGCATGGAACACAGTGAAATACGGCAGCAAACGCTGGGGCGACTACACCGCAGACGACGGCGATCCGACCGGCGACCGCTGGTTGCCCAACGAGTGCGACGCGCGCATGCGCGCGACCTGGTTCTGGAAGACTTTCAACCAGGACACGCTGAAGAGCGTCGATCAGTTGATGAACATGTACGAGCGCTCGGTCGGCCATGGCAGCGTGATGCTGATCAACAATACTCCCGATCGCAGCGGCCTCATCCCGGCCCTAGACGTTGCGCGTTCGGCCGAGTTCGGGGCCGAGATCGCGCGGCGCTTCGGCACGGCGATTACTGACACCAGCGGCCGTGGCACGAAGTTCGAGTTGCAGCCTTCGGCACCGCGCACCATCGACGTGGTGATGTCGATGGAAGACCTCCGCCAGGGCGAGCGCGTGCGCAAGTACGCGATCGAGGGACTGGTGGCCGGCAAGTGGGTCGAACTGGCGCACGGCACGGCGATCGGCCACAAGAAACTCGACCGGTTCGCGCCGGTCGAAGTTGCCGCGCTGCGCTTCACCGTCCAGGACGCGGTCGGCGAGCCCGTGTTGCGGCGCATCGCCTTGTTCGACACGCGGCGCAAGCAGTGAGCCGATGCGACGAAGTTTCGGCTGTGCGCTGCGGAGGGCCGTCGAGGGCCCCGCGTTTGTCCGAGCGAGCGGCAAAAGTGCTCTGAAAACCGAACCGAGAAACTAGGCATTGGCGAGACTGGCGGTCGATAGCTTGCCCGAAAAACTTGCGCGCTTGATTTCCTGGGGTAGGCTCTGGTCACGATGTGCACGCACATTTCAAGTCAGTGGTGGTGGCCCCGGCCCGAGGATCCTCGGGGCCCGGGTTGCTCACTCTCGTGAGCACTCGCCGACCCTGCCAGTGATAATCCTCGGGCCTTCGCAGTGCGGAGGCCCGATTGCTTTTACCGCCCAACTCGAGAGTCGAAGATCGTGAACCCGCCCTACGAACGCTCCACACCTGACGACGCGACCCAAGCCCAACTGGCCTGGGCGGCGTGGCCGTCGGATTTGTCGACTCCCGTGCAGGCCTTCCTGGCGCTGCGCGCGCGTGGGCACCGCGTCTGCCTGCTCGAATCCGCGGAGGGACCGGCGCGTCTTTCACGCTACTCCTTCCTTGGGATCGATCCCTCCGTGAGCGTTCGTGCGCGGCGCGAGGGAGTCATGCTCACGCGACCCGGGCGGCGGGCGGAGCGTTTCGACGGCGATGTGTGTGCGGCGCTGCGCACGCTCGCGCCGCTTCGTCCGCGACCGCTGGCCAAGCCGCCCGCGCCATTCCTCGGAGGCTGGATCGGATGGTTGGCCTACGAGTATTCCAGTGTGCTCGAAGCGCGCGTTCCGCTTGCCAAGGAAGATCCCTGGAACGTGCCGTATGCGACCTTCGATCTGTACGACGATGTCTTGGCTTTCGACCACGCGGCACAACGGCTCTACTTCGTGACGCGCTGCGAATCCGGCGCAACTGGGTTCGACGCTGCGCAGGCGCATCTGGAGGAAATCGCTCACGATACGCTGAGCGAGGCAAGCGCCGGCAACTTGGGCAATCTGCGCTTGGCGGGCGAATGGCAAAGCACCTGCGATGAGCAGGACTTTCGCCGCGGCGTCGAATCCCTGCGTGGCTCGATCGCGCAGGGCGAGATTTTCCAAGCGGTATTGTCGCAGCGCTTCGAACAGCGCTTTTCCGGCGATCCCTTCACGCTTTACCGCGTGCTGCGGCTCGAAAATCCTTCCCCGCACATGTTCTTCTTCGAGGCGGATGGGCTGACGCTGATCGGCAGTTCACCGGAGCGGCTCGTCTCCGTGCGCAATCGTCTCGTCGAGACGCGACCGATCGCGGGCACGCGTCCGCGCGGCGATGACGAACGCAGCGACGAGCGCCTTGGAGACGAATTGATCGCCGATCCAAAAGAGTGTGCCGAGCACGACATGTTGGTGGACCTGGCTCGCAACGATTTGGGCCGCGTCGCGCGCATTTCCACGGTGCGCGTGCGCGAACATCGCGTACTCGAGCGCTTTGCGCGCGTGCAGCATCTGGTCTCGCGCGTCGACGCCGAACTGGCGAGTCCCTTCGACGCGCTTGGGGCGCTGTGCGCGACCTTCCCTGCCGGCACCGTATCCGGCGCGCCAAAAGTTCGCGCGCAGGAACTGATTGCAGGCCTCGAACGCGATACTCGCGGTCCGTACGCGGGCGCTTTCGGCTACCTCGATGCGTACGGAAACCTCGACATGGCGCTGACGATCCGCACCTTCGTGGCACGCGACGGCGTGCTCTCGGTTCAGGCCGGCGCCGGCGTCGTTTTCGATTCGGATCCAGAAGCCGAACGTCGTGAAACCATGCACAAGGCGCGCGCACTCTTCGATGCCGCGCGCGCGGCCCAAGGCAGCGCATTCGCAGCCAGCGGCAACGAGCCAACCTTGAACGGCGGAGGCCCGGCATGATCGTGTTGCTCGACAACTATGATTCGTTCACCTGGAACATTTATCAGGCGATCGCTCACTTCGGCGTCGAAGTGGTCGTGCTGCGCAACGATGCGCTGAGCGTCGACCAGCTACTGGCGTTGTCGCCGACCGCGCTCGTGCTCTCGCCGGGTCCCGGCAGACCGAAGGACGCCGGCATCCAGCCGGAACTCATCCGCCGCGCGCCCGACCAACTCCCGATCCTTGGCGTGTGCCTCGGACACCAAGGTCTGGTCGAACACTACGGCGGTGAACTCGAACGTGATCCATTGCCGACGCACGGAAAGAGTTCGCTGGTGTTCCACGAAGGCGAGCCCTTGTTTCGCGACCTCCCGAATCCGTTCCAGGCCGGGCGCTACCACTCCCTGCGCGCCAAGCGCGATGGCTTGCCAGCAGAGCTGGTGTTGACCAGTTGGACCCGCGACGGCTTTGTGATGTCCGTGCGCCACGCGACGCTGCCGCGCTATGGCGTGCAGTTCCATCCCGAGTCGATCCTTTCACCCCAAGGCGAGCGCATCTTCCTGCGCTTTCTCGCGTTGGCCGGCGAACCGGTCCTCGTTCGCTGACTGAGCCCGGCTGCCATGAACTTGACTCAGAGCTTGGCGGTTGTCGTGCGCGGTCAAACACTTTCCCGCGACGCGGCTCGCGCGCTCGTCGGCGAACTGCTCGAGCGCGACGTCGACTCCATGACGCTCGCCGCGCTGCTGGCCGCGCTCGCAACGCGCGGCGAAGTTGCCGACGAGATCGCCGGAGCCGCACAAGCACTGCGCGAACACATGCGCGTCTTTGAACACGACCATCAAGACGCCATCGACACTTGCGGCACGGGCGGCGACGGACTGTCGATGTTCAATGTTTCCACGGCCGCGGCCGTGGTTGCCGCAGCCGCCGGAGCGCGCGTGATCAAGCATGGCAACCGCAGCATGAGTTCGCGCTCGGGCAGCGCGGACATGCTCGTGGCGGCCGGCATGCCGCTCGACCTCACGCCGGAAGGATCGCGCCGCTTGCTCGACGAACTGGGCATCACCTTCCTGTTCGCGCCGCACTACCATCCGCTGCTCGCCAAGCTCGCGCCCGTGCGCCGTGCACTGGGATTTCGCACACTGTTCAATCTGCTTGGGCCGCTGTGCAATCCCGGACGCGTGCGTCGTCAAGTCGTCGGCGTACCGGCCGCTTCACTCGTCGATCCGATGGCCGGCGCGCTGACGCAATTGGGCGTCGAAGCGGCGTTCGTGGTCCACGGACACGGCGCTGCCGACGAGCTGACCCTGTGTGGCCCCAACCAGGCGCGCGCGATCGGCCGCGTGCAGAGCGTGTGCCTCGATGCACAGGTCCTCGGGCTTGGAGCGGCGAGCATCGAAGAGTTGCGCGGCGGCGACGGGAAGGAAAACCTGCAGCTCTTCGTGCGCGTACTCGACGGCACGCCGGGAGCGCTGCTCGACGTGACGCTGCTCAACGCCTGCGCGGCGCTCTTGGTGGCTGGAATCGCCGACGACGGCGCGCATGGACTCACGCTTGCCAAGGCTGCGGTCGACAGCGGCGCTGCCCGGCGTTTGTTCGCGCGCTGGATCGAGCGTGCGCAGGAGCTGCCTCGCGGATCATGAATGCCGGCCGACTAGAACCCATCGTCGCCGCGGTGCGCGAGCGCGCTGCCGAACGCCGCAGGCGCGACCCGTTGGCGCAGCTCGAGGCCGCCGTTCAGGCCGACCCGCGCCGGCGCGAACGCTTCCTGTCTGCGCTCTCGCGCCCGGAACTTGCATTCATCTGCGAATTGAAACGCCGCTCACCTTCCGCTGGGGTGCTGCTGGCTGAGGACGGCGAATCGCCGGGCGCGGACTCACACGGCGGACCGCGCTGGCGGGCGCTCGCCCACGCCTACCGCGCAGGCGGCGCGAACGCACTGTCGATCTTGACCGAACAAGATCATTTCGCGGGCAGTCTGCAGGACCTGCGCGCCGCGGGAGTTTGCGGCCTTCCGCGCCTGCGCAAGGACTTCGTGATCGACGAGGCCATGCTGCTCGAAGCCTGCCTCTACGGCGCGGACGCGGTGCTTTTGATCGCGGCGATTCTCGATGACGCGACGCTGCGGCACCTGATGGACTGCTCTGCACACTACGGACTGGCCGTGCTGCTCGAGGTGCACGATGAACGCGAGCTCGAGCGCGCAGCTGTGCTGAATCCCGACCTGATCGGTGTGAACGCGCGCGATTTGAGCACCATGCGCGTCGACCTCGCGACTTGCGAGCGTCTGCTGCCGCGCATTCCGTCGAGCGCGCTGCGCGTCGCGGAGAGCGGAATCAAGAACATCGCGGACCTGCAACGCGTGCGCGCGGCCGGAGCCGATGCGGTGCTGATCGGAGAGACGCTGATGCGATCCGCGGATCCTGCCGGCACGCTGCGAACGTGGCAGGAGGCGTTGCGTGGCGCGTAGTGCCTTCAGCTTGCCGCGCATCAAGGTCTGCGGAGTGCGCGCGCGCAACGATCTTCCGGCGCAGCTGCACAGCGGGCTCGATGCTGTCGGCTTCGTCGCCTGGTCGCATTCGCCGCGTTGCGTCGAACCAGAACAGGCCGCGCAAGTTCTCGCGCAGTTGCCGGCGCATGTACGCGCCCTGGCCGTGATGGTCGACATGAGTCCACAAGAGGCCGCACAGTGGCTCGAGCACAGCGGAGCGCAGGCCGTTCAACTGTGCGGCCACGAGTCGCCGCGCGATTGGATCGGTTTTGGGTTCCCAATCCTGCGGCGTGTCGCCGTAGAGTCGGGCGCCGAGCACGAACTCGTTCTTTGGCGCGAAGTTGCGCAAGGCTTCGTGCTCGATCATCCTGCTCAGCCCGGCGGCAGCGGCCGCGAAGTGGATCTGGCGCGCGCCCACGACCTGGCTGCAAGTGCGCCCTGCTTGCTCGCGGGTGGTCTCAGCCACCGAAACGTCGCCGGATTGGTCGAACGCGTGAAACCGTACGGTGTGGACGCATCGTCGAAACTGGAAAACGCGTCGGGTCGCAAAGACCCTGCGCTAGTGCTCGAGTTCGTGGAAGCCGCGGCGCGCGCTCTCGCGTCCGTGCAAGGAGACTTGCGATGAAAAATGTCCGTCCGGGATATTTCGGAACGTGGGGCGGCAGATTCGCACCCGAGACGCTGATTGCGCCACTGGAGGAACTCGAGCAGGCCTGGCGGACACA
The DNA here is from genome assembly GCA_043754695.1 of Planctomycetota bacterium. Classification (GTDB taxonomy): domain Bacteria; phylum Planctomycetota; class UBA1135; order UBA1135; genus JADJQU01. The sequence goes on along the minus strand of JAYUUV010000333.1, from coordinate 12,844 downwards.
GATGGCCGACGCCGGCTTTCGCAGCGAACTCGACGAATTGCTGCGTCATTACGCCGGCCGTCCGACGCCGTTGACGCATGCGCGGCGATTGTCGAGCGAGCTTGGGATCGATGTGTGGCTCAAGCGCGAGGATCTGCTGCACACCGGAGCGCACAAGCTGAACAACACTTTGGGCCAGTGCCTGCTCGCCACGAAACTGAACAAGCGCCGCGTGATTGCCGAGACCGGAGCCGGCCAACACGGCGTCGCCAGCGCGACGGCGGCGGCGTTGTTCGGCCTTGATTGCACCGTTTACATGGGCGCCGTCGACGCAGCACGCCAGCACATGAACGTGCTGCGCATGGAGCTGCTCGGTGCCAAGGTGCGCATCGTCGACAGCGGCCAACGCACGCTGAAAGATGCGATCAACGAAGCGCTGCGCGATTGGTCCGGCGATCCGCTGGGCTCGCACTACGTACTCGGCAGCGCCTTGGGACCGCATCCGTTCCCATCGATCGTCGCCGGCTTCCACGAGGTCATCGGCATCGAGGCGCGCGCGCAGATTCTCGAGCGCCACGGGCGCCTGCCCGACATGGTCGTGGCCTGCGTCGGCGGCGGCAGCAATGCGATCGGCATCTTCCGCGGCTTCGAGCGCGACGGCGGCGTCGAACTGGTTGGCGTGGAGGCCGGAGGCGAAGGCCTGCAATCGGGTCGGCACGCGGCGCGCTTTCTGGGCGGGGCAGCGGGAATCCTGCACGGTTCGCGCACGTTTGTCCTGCAGGACGAACATGGGCAGATCCGCGAAACTCACAGCATTTCCGCCGGCCTGGACTATCCGGCGATCGGCCCTGAGCACGTCGAGTTGCGCGAACGCGGACGCGCTCGCTACGAGATGGCCACCGACGACGAGGCCTTGATCGGTTTCGAATCTCTCGCTCGCAAAGAGGGCATTCTCCCGGCGCTGGAGAGCGCGCATGCACTGGGTTGGTTGATTCGCGAACGCGCGGCGTTGGCGGGCCGCTGCGTACTCGTCAACGTTTCGGGGCGCGGAGACAAGGATCTGGAAACCATCGCCGGCGCGCGGCGACAGCGAGGTGCAAAGTGAACCGGCTCGAACGACGCACGCTTGAATTGCGCGCGCGCGGCGAACGTGCGCTGGCTCCGTACCTGACGGCTCTCGACGGCGGCGCGGACGTGACGCTGGCTTTGCTGCGAGCGCTGGATCGCCCGCGCGTGGCCTGCGTCGAACTTGGGCTGCCGTTCAGTGATCCGATCGCCGACGGTCCCAAGTTGCAGGCGGCGGCGGAACGCGCTCTCGCCGGCGGAGCAAACTTGGAACGCGTACTCGATGTCGTGTCGACTTTTCGCGCGCACAGCGAGTTGCCGATCGCATTGATGAGCTATGCCAACCCCCTGTTCGCTCCTGGACTCGAACGCACTCTTTCGGCGATCGCCGCCGCCGGCGTCGACGCTGTCCTGGTTGCGGACCTGCCGGTCGAAGAGGGCGCAGAGTTCGCGGCGATTGCAGCCCGATTGGGTTTGTGCATGGTGTTCTTCGTCGCGCCGACGACCAGCGACGAACGACTGGCGCGCGCCGTCGCCGCAAGTCGCGGCTTCGTGTACGCAATCGGGAGATTCGGCGTCACTGGAGCGGGCAGCGCTTTCGGCGACGACGCACAGCGGTTCTTGGCGCGTGTACGCGCTGCGGCCGCTGACAAACTGTCCGTGGCGGTCGGCTTCGGCCTCGCGGACGAGCACGGCGTGCGCGCCGCACTGCGACACGCAGACCTCGCCATCGTCGGCACCGCGCTGGTCGAACGCGCGCGACAGGCCGTCGTGGAAAATCCCAAGGCACCCGCACTCGCCGCGGCCGCTGCGGCCGCTGCGGCCGGCGCTTTCATGCAAGAACTCGAACGAGGACTCCCCGACCGATGAACCCCGCTACACGACACCGGCTCAGGGATCTTGACCGGGCGATCCTTGGTTTGTGCGAGGAGCGTGCGCGTTTGTGCGCAAGCCTCGCTGCTGACGATCAAGCTCGCCGGCCTGCTCTCGAAGATCTGCTGCGCCGTCACCAAGGCCGGCTCGACGCGCAGGCCGTCGAAGGTCTCATGCGCGCGATCGAAATGCACACTGCGCGCGAGGTGAAGCCGTGATTGTCCAGTTCCAATCCGGCACATCCGAGGAAACCGTGCGCGCATTGTGCGCCGGACTCGAGCGTGAAGGTGTGCGCGTGACACGTTCGCGCGAGCGCTCGCGCCCGATCGTGGCGCTCGCGGGTAAACTCGAAAAGCGCCTCGTCGAAACGCTGCGTACACATCCCTCGGTCGCCTGTGTGGTCGATCCCATGGGCGAAATCATGTTGGTGGCGCGTGCCATGCGCGAAGCGCATTCGGTGGTCACGCTTGGCAAGCGCACGCCGGTCTCGATCGGCGGTGGCGACGTGGTCGTGATCGCCGGGCCGTGCAGCGTCGAGAGCCGCGATCACGTCAATTACGTCGCCCACGAAGTACGGTCTGCGGGAGCGCAGATCCTGCGCGGCGGCGCGTTCAAGCCGCGCACCAGTCCCTATCAGTTCCAGGGACTCGGTGTCGAGGGACTGCGCCAGCTCAAGGATGCCGGCCTGTCCGCTGGAATGCCGGTGGTGTCGGAAATCATGGACGCCAGCGACCTGCCGCAATTCCTCGAGCACGACATCGATTGCCTGCAGATCGGCGCGCGCAACATGCAGAACTTCACACTGCTCAAGAGCGTTGCGAAGTGCGGGCGGCCGATTCTCTTGAAACGCGGGCTCGCCGCCACGGTCGAGGAATGGCTCTACGCGGCAGAATACCTGGCTGCGGGCGGAGCGAACGACATCATCCTGTGCGAACGCGGCATCCGTACCTTCGAGAAGGCCACGCGCAACACCCTGGACTTGACGATCGTCCCGCTGCTGCGAGAGTGGACGCACCTGCCCGTGATCGTCGACCCGGCTCACGCCGCCGGCATCGCACGCATCGTGCCTGCGCTCTCACGCGCCGCGATCGCAGTCGGCGCCGATGGCGTGGCCGTTGAAGTTCACGAGAATCCTTCGGCCGCCAAGAGCGATGGGCCGCAGGCCTTGCTACCGGCAGAGTTGGTGCAAGTCATCTCCGATGCGTGCGTGCAGGCGGCGGTCACTGGCCGTCGATTTCACCCCTGAAGCTCAACGGTTGACTCTCGCCGCCGCGCGCGTTTCGAAATCTCGCCTGCTCACCCGTCAGCGAATCCTGGGCCGTCGACGCGTGACAAGCACGGGCGTGCGCGTGCCACGACCGAGTTCAAGTCGCGTGCGAACACGCAGACGGATTTCGGGAGCGACGGCCCCAAGCCTGGCTGAGTATCAGCCGCGCTGTTGGCCAACGTGCGGCGGGGTCGCGCTCAGTGTGTCGTGGTTTGGGCGCCGAAGCACAATAGTTCGGCCGCGCTGCGGTGATAAATGCGACCTGCTGAGTAACTGAGCGAGTTCGCGCTCCAGGTCTGACCGGCGGGGCCGATATCGTTCAGCGCGAGCAGCGCGGCGGCGTCGAACTGTGATGCGTTCGCGTCGATCACGTAGACGAGCCCGCTCGCCAGCGTGAAGTACAAACGCTCGTTCACGCGCGTCGGCGAGCCATTGAAGACCCAGTCCCAGCCGCTCCAGCGCGAGCGCTCGTCGCCGGTCACCTCGACGCCGTGACTGTTCATCGCGCGCGCGGCGAGCGGTGTGCGCCAGCGAAATTTGTCGGGAGTGCCGCGCTCGACATCGGTCGGGACTTCGAGGTACTCGACCGTTTTCGTGGCCGGGTCGACACGGCCGAACGAAAAGGCCGGCCCGACTGTGGGCTCGCCGAATGCGGCGGCGTAACACTGGAAGAAAACGTGGCCTCGCGCGGCGATCAGCGAATAGCGCGCCGGAAAAACGCCGAGCTCGAGGTCGATGCCGCTGCGACGTGACCAGGCGCCCGAGGCGGGATCGCGACTGGTTACGCTGACGTGCTTCGCCAGCGAGATCACTGCCTCTTCCTTGCCGCTCTTGAGATCGAGCACGACCAATGCGCTCGCGGGATCGCGCAGGACCCAGTAAGCGTGTTGCTCGTCGTGGGCCATCGTCTGCAGCGCGCCCTCGTGGTTCGGCCGCGGGTCCTCGTAGCGCCACACGCTCTTGCCGGCCCGCTCGCCGGTCAGCGCCGTGAGCGAGACGCCGAGCGGCCGCTCGGGCACGTCGTGCGGACCGCCGCGTGCGTGCAAGATAGCCGGGCCGTCGGCGGTGACGACCAAGGTCGGCGCGTTGTAGTGCGTGAGCGCGTCGGCGCTCTTCCACAACAACTCGCCGCTCGCGCCGTCGAGGCCGACGAGCTGATTCCAACGGCCCTTCAACTCGGCGGGATCGGCGTCGGGGGCCGCGCAGGGCTGCATGTGCACGAGCACCGAGCGCGCGCCGTCGCGGATGAGGAACGGCTCGAACTGCTTGTTGAAGGGCCCGTCGAAGGTCGGTGTGAAATGCTTTTCAAAGACGAGCTCGCCCGCGTGCGTGAAACAGGCGATCGTTCCGCCGCCGTTCGTGAACCACACGTGCGTCGCATCGGCCACGGGCGAAGCGCTGGTCGCGTCGCTGAAGGGATAGGAGTAGATCGAGGGCACTTCACCGCTGATGCGGCGCGTCCACAGGATCTTGCCGGTATGCGCGTCGAGTGCATGGGCCTCGATGTCCCTCCCCACGACGACGCGGCCCTCGATCGCGTGCGAAAAGCGTTCGCGCTCGGAGTCATCGAGCGGCTTTTGCGTGCTCACAGGCGCCATCGTCGCAACGAAGATTTTTTCGCCGACGATCGTGATCCCGCCCTGGCCCGTCTCGGGCAACAGCGTGCGCCACAACAGGTTCTCACCCGTGCGCGCGCTGAATCGCAGCGGCGGCGCGGAACCCTCCACGCTCCAGTCGCCGTGCGGTCCCGGGCCCTGGGGCCAGTCGGCGGTTTGCGCAGCTGCGCAAGAGGAAATCAGCGCCAAGAGCAGAGCAGTGGAAATCACGGCGCGATCGTAGCCGCGCGGTCTTGGAATGACGAGTTCAACGAAACGGCGAGTCCATCGAGCCTCCAACGGAGCACGAAATCAGGCTCCCCCACCGGGACCGCCGGTGAAGTTCGCAGTTGAAGTTGGGCTAATTCCACCTGGGAGGGTGCGTGCTCACACCAAGTGCTCAGCGGCACTTTTCAGACGGAAATGCCGACCGACAGAAATCGGATGGGCGCCGGCCGGAGTTTCATGCAGGAATGGTTCGAGGTGGAGCCTGACTTCGAACTCCAAGCATGGACAGTCCGCGCCACCCGGGGCATCCTGTCCGCATGTGCGGCCGAGTCATGCTTCGCCGAAAACTCCCCCGCGTGCCAGGCAGACGACGCATCGATTTGCCGGCTACCTCTTCGCACGTGTTCGAGTGGCTTGATGAACGGTCTGCCAGCGGCGCACTCGCGAAGCGGCCCCAACGAACGCGCTCGTGATGGCTGCCGGCACCGGATATACGCTGCACGACGCGGAGTTCGACGAGAATTACCTCGCCCTGGTGCGCCTGCAAGTGCGCAAGAGTCGTTTCTTCATCGCCAACAACTTGAATCGCGACTTCGTCGGCACGCGCGGCTTCTCGGTCGTCTTTCGCCGCACGGCACTCGCGCGCGTCCTGGACGAGTTCCCCTGGAGCAAGCCCTATCTCGACCGCGCGCTGCGCTCGGATTGCAATGCGTTCTACCTGAATCCGCTGCAGCTCGCGCAGGGTTCGCACGTCAACTCGCACATCGACCGCAGCTTGCGTGCCTACCTCACCGACATTGATCCGCCGCGCGCGGTCAGCGTGTTGTACGTCGACGTGCCCAGCGGCATGCAGGGCGGCGAACTCGTGCTGCGCCGCGGCAAGAAGTTCCTCGGCCGCATCGCGCCCAAACCGGGCCTTTTCGTCGAGTTCGACGGTGATCTCGACCACGCGGTCGAGCGCGTCGACACGCCGGGTCTGCGGCTCAGCGTGGTCTGCGAGCAGTACGCACTGCTCGAGGACGAGATCGCCAAGGTGCCCGAGTACCTCGTCGAGTCGCGTGCGAAGCGCTATTGACCGGCTACGCAGTCTGACTCCCGCCAAGACTATTTGAGGCCGGGCCCATCCCAGGCAAGATGGCCGGTCATGAAGATCCCGATGCTGTTGGCTGGAGTCGTCGTGCTGATGGCGGGCCTCTCGATCGAGGCAACCGCGCAAACACCGACGCCGGATTTCTTTCGCGAACTGCACTGGCGAAACATCGGGCCGTTTCGCGGCGGCCGAACCCGCGCAGCCACGGGCGTGCGAAGCCGGCCGAGTGTTTTTTACGTGGGGCAGGTCAATGGCGGCATCTGGAAGACGGATGACTTCGGCCAGACCTGGTCGCCGATCTTCGACGCGCAACCGACCCAGTCGATCGGCGCGATCGCCGTGGCGCCGTCAAATCCCGACATTCTCTATGTAGCCAGCGGCGAAGGACTGCGCCGGCCCGACCTTTCCGTCGGCGACGGCATTTATCGCTCTGCCGACGCTGGCGCGACTTGGAAGCATCTTGGCCTGCGCGACGGTCAGCAGATTCCCACGCTCGCCATCGACCCACGCGATCCCGATCGACTCTTCGCCGCGGTGCTGGGTCACCCCTATGGACCGAACGCCGAGCGCGGCATCTTTTGCTCGAAAGACGGCGGAGCCACTTGGGAGCGGGCTCTGTACGTCGATGCGGACACGGGCGGCTGGGACGTGTGCTTCGATCCGGCGAATCCCGACGTGATGTATGCCTCGCTGTGGGAGTCGCGATTGGGGCCGTGGGACAGCAACAACAGCTACAAGGGCACGAAAGGTGGCCTGTTCAAATCGACGGACAGCGGCCAGACATGGCGCAAGCTCACGCAGGGCCTGCCCGCCGAGGCTTCGCAGGTTTACGTCGTGGTCGCACCGAGCGATTCGCGCCGCGTCTATGCGACCGTGGGAATGGTTCGCGGCACGGAGCTCTATCGCTCCGATGACGCCGGCGAGACATGGCAAATGGCCACGACGGATCCGCGCCCGGCGGTTTCGATCGGCGGCGGAGACTTGCCGATGTTGCGCGTCGATCCTGTGAATGCGGACATTGTCTACAGCGCGACCGTGGTTGCCTGGCGTTCGACCGATGGCGCGCGCACATGGTCGGCATTGAAGGGTGCGCCGGGCGGCGACGATTACCAATGCCTGTGGATCAATCCCGATCATCCCGAGATCATTCTTTTCGCCTCGGACCAAGGCGCGGTCGTCACCGTCAATGGCGGCCGCACTTGGAGCTCTTGGTACAACCAGCCGACCGCGCAGCTTTATCACGTTTCGGCGGACAACGCGTTTCCTTATCGGGTCTACAGCGGCCAGCAAGAAAGTGGTTCGGTCGGCATCGCAAGCCGTGGAAACGACGGCGTGATCACGTTTCGCGATTGGCATCCGGTCGGCGCCAGCGAATATGGCTACGTCGCGCCGGATCCGCTCGACACGAATCTCGTCTACGGCGCCGGCCGGCTGGAGGTTTCCAAATTCCACTGGGACACGGGCCAGATCGAGTTGGTCACGCCCGTGCCGCTTGCGAATGGCAAGTATCGCGCGGTGCGCACGCAACCGATCATGTTCTCTCCGGTCGATCCGCGCGTGCTCTACTTCGCGGCCAACGTCCTCTTTCAAACGAGCGACGGCGGAAAAAGCTGGCAGGAAATCAGCCCCGATCTTTCGCGCCCGCACGCCGGCATTCCCAAGAGTCTCGGAACACTTTCGGCCGCGAACGCCGAGAGCGCCGACAAACAGCGCGGCGTCATCTATGCGCTTGCGCCGTCGCCGAAGAGCCTGGCGACGATCTGGGCCGGCACGGACGATGGCCTGGTCTGGTTGACCAACGACGGCGGAACGAAATGGAGCGACGTCACGCCGCCCGCGCTCACGCCTTGGAGCAAGGTCACACAGATCGACGCGTCGCACTTCGACAGTGCGACGGCCTACGTTTCCGTCAGCCGCTTTCGTATCGATGATCTCGCCGCCTACGTCTATCGCACGCACGACGCAGGCAAGACCTGGCAGTTGATTACCAACGGCCTGGATCCGTCCCCGGTCAACGCCGTGCGCGAGGATCCGCAACGCAAGGGGCTGCTCTTCGCCGCCACGGAAAACGGAGTGTGGGTCTCGTTCAACGACGGCGACCTGTGGCAGCCGCTGCAACTCAACTTGCCGCACACTTCGATGCGCGACGTGATCGTGCACGGCGACGATCTCGTGGTTGCGACGCACGGACGCTCGTTCTGGATTCTCGACGACATCACGGCGCTGCGACAACTCGACACTGCCGCCAAGCCGGCCGCCGTGCTTTTCAAACCTGCAGTCGCGCTGTTGGTGCGCGACAACTTGAACACCGACACGCCGCTTCCGCCCGACGAGCCGGTCGGAGAAAATCCGCCGGACGGCGCGATCCTCGATTTTTATTTGCGCGATCCGGCAGCGGGCCCGGTGGTTTTGGAAATTTTCGACGCCAAGAACAATTTGGTGCGGCGCTATTCCAGTCAGGACGTCTCAGAAGTCGTCGTCGCGGAGCTGTCGAAGTTGGCCATTCCGACCTACTGGCCCAAGCGGCCGGTCACGCTGCCCGCGACAGCCGGCCTGCACCGTTGGGTCTGGGACCTGCACTACACCGAACCCGATGTGCTGCGACACTCCTACCCCATCGCCGCGGTGCGTTTGCGGACACCGCGACTTCCGCTCGGACCGCGCGCGCTGCCGGGTGAGTATCAAGTGAAGCTCACGACCGGCGGTCAGACGTACTCGGCGCCGCTCAGCGTTCGAATGGACCCGCGTGTGAAAACGAACGCGGCGGACTGGCAGCAGAACTTCGAGCAGCAAAGCCAGCTCGCTTCGATCATCAACACGGGCTCGAAGGCACTGCGTCTGGCGCGCTCGCTCGAAACGCAGATCGACGAACTCGCAAGACAGAGCAAGGCTCCTGCCGCGGAACTCGCCGCGTTGAAAGCGAAGTTGCAAGCGCTGCTAGATCCGCCCGCGCGGTCAGCAGGTGCAGAACCTGTGCCCACGCTCGCCGAGACGACGGCCGAGGCTTCCGAACTCTATGGCAGCCTCGAGCGCGCCGATGCTGCTCCGACCAAGGCGCAAGCAGCGGCTGCGGCCAAGCTCGGTGTCGAGTTCCGCAGGGAACAGGAGGCCTGGGAACAACTGCTGAAGGACGACATTCCGGCGCTCAATCGCAAACTTCAGTCTTCCGGTGTGCCTGAGTTGAAAGCGACCCCCGCGGCCAGGCCGATCGACGAAACCGACGAAGCCGACGAAGGCTGAAGCTGGGTGCGCGAGAGCGCAGCGCAGGTTGTGGCCCGCGCGCGTTCACTCCAACTCCGCGAGTCAGACGACGGGTCGCGACCAGGTCAGCGGCGACCACGCGCGTGGATGAAAGCACCGCATGGGGTCCGCCTGATTCTTGTTCGCGCGCTCAGCCGCGCTCGAACAGCCACCAGGTCGAATGATCGAATCCGTCCGCGCTATCAAGATAGCCCTTTCGCAGAACGCGAAGTTCCGAGTGGCGGCGGCAATACTCAGCTGCGTAATCGCGCTTCCAAAGCAGTTCGCTGTGGCCGCGATAGTCGATGCGCGTTTCCTCGGGCGCAAAATACTCGACCGCCAGCACATAGCGCCGCGAGCAGCGCACGATTTCCGCCAACGCCGCGTCCAGACCCGCGGGCGGAACGTGGATCAGCACGCCGCAGGTGAAGACCAGATCGAACCACTGATCGCGAAAGGGCAAAGCTTCGGCGCGACCGGGCAGCACGAAGGCACGCGGACTGGCGTTGCGCGCCAGTTCGAGCGCGTGCTCACCGGGCTCGATGCCGAACACTCCTGGGATTCGGAGGCCATCCGCGAGCGTCGCCAGGTTGTGCCCGCGATTGCAGCCGACTTCCAGGACGCGTTCGAGAGCGAGGCCCGCAAACATCTCGCGGAAGGCCGGCTCGCGCGTGCGGCGGTCGAGCACGTTGCGCTCGGTGTAGGCTCGCCCGAATTCACCCTGCCAGATCGCGAGCTGGTCCGCGGGCAAGGTCCGATCGCGCTCGAGACTGGGGCTCTCCATAGGCACGGTCTTCGGCCAGATCGAAGCGCCCCTGAAGTCCCCGGTCGGCGCGCGGCGCGGATCCGGAAAACACCGAGGTGCCGAGTTCCTCCCCGAACGGTTGCCGCCTGGGCCTTCACAGCGCCGCGGCATGGACGCAACCGCTTGGGATGGAACCTGGTCAGAAGATCGAGCCCGGGGGACCCTGCTACCGCTCGGAGAATTTCATCCGCTGGGGTCGCGCGAGGCAGCGCGTGAAACTGGCGCCGTGCTGAAAGGCCGGCGTCGCATAGCTGCGGCCGCGCCTGCAGTCCGCTGCGATTCGGCATGCGTCGCGATCGCCTGAGCTACTGTTACGCGCAGAGGAGAGTCACGGCCGGCACTTGACCCTCGTCGGCAGGCCGCATCGCCCCCGCACTCTGCCGATCGTGAACGTGCGCTCATCTGGAACGCCTGAACCGCGCACCCGAATCTGCCGCTGCATCTTCGCACCTCGAGAGTCGCGCCCGGCCACGGCTAGCGCTGCGCGGGAACCCCTCAATCGAGTGCCGGAGCAAAGTTCTTCCGTTGCACCGGTATCCGAAAGTGCCTACGGACTACATCATTGATGATGTGAATGCCACTGCTGCGCTGCTCGCGCGCCTGGGCTTATCCGCTCCAACCCAACTTCAGGCCTGATCGACTTCATGACCACGACGCACTCACTCGTCTCCGTTGCCTGCAGCTCCCTTCGACGTCACTCACGCCTGAGCGCATTTGCGCTGGTGCTCGCACTGAGCGCGGCTGCACACGCGCAGACCTTTTCGAACAACACGGCCCAGATTCCGCAGGGCTCGCCGTTCAACAACTCTGCCACCGAGAACGTCGACTTCGCCGATGTGGACGGCGATGGCGACTACGACGCGATTTTCGCCGACGGTGGCGACTCAGGCAACGACCAGAATCGCATCTGGATCAACAACGGCAGCGGCACGTTCGCCGATGAGACGTCGACGCGCTTCCCGAACCTGATCGACGACAGCCGCGACGTCGACTTCGTCGACTTCGACCACGACGGCGACCCGGACATCTACGTCTCGAACACTTCCGCGATCGCGAACCAGACCAATCGTTTCCTGATCAACATGGGTGGAGCCCAGGGCGGAACGCCGGGCTTCTTCCAGGATCAGACGTCGACGCGCTGGGTCAATATCGCGGTCAACAATGGCTCGACGTTCAGCTCGATCGCGCTCGGCACCAAACTCGCTGCCGGCGGCTTCATCGATTGGTCTTGCGATTGTTCTTTCGCGGATCTCGACAACGACGGCGACATGGACTTGGTACACACCACCTACGGCGGCATTTTCGGCGGCGATGTGCCCTCGCGCATCTTCCTGAACAACAACGCGCAGGGCTTCTACGAGGAGTTCAACCCCAGTCACTACCAGTTGCCGGGCACGACGATCGGCAGCAACCATCCGGGCCTGTGGTGCGAAGGCCAGCACGTGGGCGGCTCGAGCAACGCCACGGGTCTGCAGTGCGACATCGCCGACACACCGCTGGGCGTCGAACTCGGCGACCTCGACGGCGACCTCGACGTCGACATCCTGCAGGGTGCGCGCAACGAAGTGCCGCGCATCTACCGCAACAACCTGGTCGAGAACGGCGGCGTGCTCGCGCCATTCCGCGACGTGAGCTATGCGGTGCTCCCGCCCAACTGGGCGCCGGGCGGCGGTCACTACGAGAACGAACTGGGCGATTTCGACGGCGACAACGACCTCGACATCTACGGGCTCAACTGGGAAGCCATCCAGGACAGCACGTTCACGAACAACGGCAGCGGAATTTTCGGCAACAAGGTCGTACTCGGCGGTTCGGGCTCCGACGACAACGAAGGCGACTTCATCGACTACGACGGCGACGGCGACCTCGACCTGTTCGTGGCGAACTTCAGCGGCCAGGATCGCATGTACCAGAACGTCGGCGGCGGTCTGAACAACTTGACGAGCACTGTGATCCCGGCCGACGGGACGACCTCGCTCGGCGACGATCCTTGCGACGTCGACAACGACGGCGACTACGACATCTTCGTCGCCAACGACGGTGGCCAGGCCAACGTGTTCCTCAAGAACGGCAACAACGTCGCCGACACGACCGCGCCGCGCCTTGCGAACATGGAGCAGGCAGCAAATCGCGTTGCCGGTGCGGCGCCGACAGTGATCCGTGTGCAGTTGTACGACAACTCGCCGTGGCCGATCGCCGCGTTCGACGTCACGCGCCTGGAGTACAGCGTGAACGGCGGAGCCTTCACTCCGGTCACGATGCGCTACTCGGGCGGGCAGATCTTCCGCGGCGAGATCCCCGGCGCGCTGGTCGGAAGCATCGACTACCGCGTGAAGTCCACGGACGAGCACGGCAACACGGGCACCTCTGTCACGAAGAACTACGTGGCTTCGGCCGGCTGCACGGGCACGCCGGTCGTGTACTGCACGGCGAAGGTCAACTCGCTCGGCTGTACGCCGACGATCGGCTTCGCCGGTGCACCGAGCGCGAGTGCGGGTTCCGGCTTCACGGTCACGGCCAGCAACGTGATCAACAACAAGCCCGGCCTGATGCTCTACAGCAATAGCGGTCGAGCAGCGGTCGTGTTCCAAGGCGGCCTGCGTTGCGTGAACGTTCCGCTCAAGCGCTCGGTCCCGCTCAACTCGGGCGGCAATCCTCCGCCGAACAATTGCTCGGGGGTCTACTCGATCGACATGAACGCC